>NC_017542.1:5135000-5197500 GCF_000237325.1 Paenibacillus polymyxa M1 | reverse complement strand
GGCCCGCAAGGGTTACCAAGCTCAGTCAAACTCCGAATGCCATGGATTTAGTTCCGGGAGTCAGACAGTGAGTGCTAAGATCCATTGTCGAAAGGGAAACAGCCCAGACCATCAGCTAAGGTCCCCAAGTGTGTGTTAAGTGGGAAAGGATGTGGAGTTGCACAGACAACCAGGATGTTGGCTTAGAAGCAGCCACCATTGAAAGAGTGCGTAATAGCTCACTGGTCGAGTGACTCTGCGCCGAAAATGTAACGGGGCTAAACACACCACCGAAGCTATGGCTTGATGCTTTGCATCAGGGGTAGGGGAGCGTTGAATGCGGGTTGAAGGTGTACCGGAAGGAGCGCTGGACTGCATTCAAGTGAGAATGCCGGTATGAGTAACGAAAAGATCTGTGAGAATCAGATCCGCCGAAAGCCTAAGGGTTCCTGAGGAAGGTTCGTCCGCTCAGGGTAAGTCGGGACCTAAGGCGAGGCCGATAGGCGTAGTCGAAGGACAACAGGTCGAAATTCCTGTACCACCGTAATCCGCTATGAGCGATGGGGTGACGCAGTAGGGTAGTGACGCGGACTGATGGATGTCCGTCTAAGCAGTGAGGCTGATGTGTAGGCAAATCCGCACATCGTTAAGGCTGGGCTGTGATGGGGAGCGAAAATTAGAGTAGCGAAGGTCATGATCTCAGACTGCCAAGAAAAGCCTCTAGCCAGGAGAAGGTGCCCGTACCGCAAACCGACACAGGTAGGCGAGAAGAGAATTCTAAGGCGCGCGGAAGAACTCTCGTTAAGGAACTCGGCAAAATGACCCCGTAACTTCGGGAGAAGGGGTGCCTCGGTAGGGTGAATAGCCCGAGGGGGCCGCAGTGAAAAGGCCCAAGCGACTGTTTAGCAAAAACACAGGTCTGTGCGAAGCCGCAAGGCGAAGTATACGGGCTGACGCCTGCCCGGTGCTGGAAGGTTAAGGGGAGTGGTAAGCCTTCGGGCGAAGCTATGAACCGAAGCCCCAGTAAACGGCGGCCGTAACTATAACGGTCCTAAGGTAGCGAAATTCCTTGTCAGGTAAATTCTGACCCGCACGAATGGCGTAACGACTTGGGCGCTGTCTCAACGAGAGATCCGGTGAAATTTTAATACCTGTGAAGATGCAGGTTACCCGCGACAAGACGGAAAGACCCCATGGAGCTTTACTGCAGCTTGATATTGAATTTGGGTACGATCTGTACAGGATAGGTGGGAGCCGTTGAACCTTGAGCGCCAGCTTGAGGGGAGGCATCCTTGGGATACCACCCTGATCGTATCTAGGTTCTAACTTGGTACCGTGATCCGGTACGAGGACAGTGTCAGGTGGGCAGTTTGACTGGGGCGGTCGCCTCCTAAAGAGTAACGGAGGCGCCCCAAGGTTCCCTCAGAATGGTTGGAAATCATTCGAAGAGTGCAAAGGCAGAAGGGAGCTTGACTGCGAGACCTACAAGTCGAGCAGGGACGAAAGTCGGGCTTAGTGATCCGGTGGTACCGCATGGAAGGGCCATCGCTCAACGGATAAAAGCTACCCTGGGGATAACAGGCTTATCTCCCCCAAGAGTCCACATCGACGGGGAGGTTTGGCACCTCGATGTCGGCTCATCGCATCCTGGGGCTGAAGTAGGTCCCAAGGGTTGGGCTGTTCGCCCATTAAAGCGGTACGCGAGCTGGGTTCAGAACGTCGTGAGACAGTTCGGTCCCTATCTGTCGTGGGCGTAGGAAATTTGAGAGGAGCTGTCCTTAGTACGAGAGGACCGGGATGGACGTACCGCTGGTGTACCAGTTGTTCCGCCAGGAGCACCGCTGGGTAGCTATGTACGGAAGGGATAAGCGCTGAAAGCATCTAAGCGTGAAGCCCCCCTCAAGATGAGATTTCCCAATTAGTAAGACCCCTTGAAGACGACGAGGTAGATAGGTTGGGGGTGGAAGTGCAGTAATGCATGGAGCTGACCAATACTAATCGGTCGAGGGCTTATCCTAAAGATAAGACGCAATAAGTTTCGGATCCAGTTTTCAGGGTGTAACCTTGAAGTTAGAATTTGCGAGGCAAATTCATGTTTGGTGGCGATAGCGGAGGGGTTCCACACGTACCCATCCCGAACACGACCGTTAAGCCCTCCAGCGCCGATGGTACTTGGACCGCAGGGTCCTGGGAGAGTAGGACGCCGCCAAGCAAAAGTGAAAAAGGATGATAACCTTAGCAGGTTATCATCCTTTTTTTATGTATTTTGTGGATGGACACCTGCTTCTAAGGTTGACAGAGAGAAGATGCTTTGCGACACTCTAAGTGCGTATTTTTTTAAAAGGTCCAAGTATACGAGCGAGGTGACGAAGTATGAAGATCAGGCAATTACAACGTGAGGAATTTGAAGCAGCTATTGAATTATCCCAGTATGCTTTTCAGTTTACAATGCCCCCGGAGGATCTGGAGAAAGCTAAGAAGAAATTCAAACCAGAACAAACATGGGGAATCTTCGACGGGCACGAATTGAATGCTAAACTGACTTTGCTGCCGCTACAGGTATACATACATGGTCAGGTTTTTGATATGGGGGGCATTGCTGGTGTGGCAACGTGGCCGGAAAAGCGTCGCGGGGGTATGGTTTCACGTTTGTTGACGCATGCGCTTGAAGAGATGAAGACTGCAGGACAAAGCCTTTCTTTTCTGCATCCATTCTCATTTGCCTTTTATCGTAAATTTGGATGGGAAACATATATGGAGTACAAAAAGTACGTCATTCCAATTGATAAATTCCCTGCTAAACTTAAAACAGAAGGTATAGTCAAACGGGATATCAAAAATATTTCAGAATTGGACCAAGTGTATCAATCGTATGCTTCACGTTACAATGGTACGCTGGTACGAGATAAGGAATGGTGGCAGGAACGGATTTTAAATGAAAATTATCGAACTGTAGTATATTACACGGATGCAGGCAATCCTCAGGGATATGCACTATACAAAATAGAAGATAAACAGTTAAATTGTGATGAGTTGGTATATGAAAATGAGACGGCACGTCGGGCTTTGTGGACTTATTTTGCAAATCATGACTCAATGATAACCCAAGGTAAATTTATTTACGTTCCAGCAGATGACAACCTGCCCTTTTTACTCGATGATCCGCGAATTCAACAGGAAACGGTGCCTTATTTTATGGGGCGTATTGTGGATGCAGTTGCTTTTGTAGAGAGATACCCTTTTGAGCAGATTGGAGAAGAAACAAGTTTGACCTTACATCTGACAGATCGGTATGCCCCTTGGAATGAAGGAGTATGGAGATTAACAATTACTACGGAGGGGCAAGGACATCTGGCAAGAGTGGATACAAGCAATTTATCTGACAACGCCTTAGCAGCTGACTTGAAACTGGGGATTCAGTCATTAACAAGTTTAATGCTCGGCTACCAGCAAGCTGATAACCTGTCTAATTGGGGGCGTATTGAAGGAAGCAGTAAGTCTGTGGCTGCACTTAAACGTGTAATACCAATAAAACAAACGTTCTTATTGGATTTTTTCTGATAAAGCTCCAATTGGTTCTTCTTAATGTCCAACTTTTTTTTAACCAAATTGGATGTGGTTTATCATAATTACTCAAAGCTCTTTCCATAATGGGAAGAGTTTTTTGTAATATGGTATAAAACATAATTAGATTGCGAAAAATGGTATTGACCCCTTGGCAAAAATGAAATTTGTGCTATAATACGAATATAGTCAAAGAAAGTCAAAGTCAATTGGAATCAGTGTGATTCCACAAAAGTATCATGTTGTTGGATTGGCCGTATATAACAATTTGACAGCAAAAAAGTAAAAAATAACGACCTGATTTGCGTATAGTTAGGAGCTGCTTCTTATGTACAGAATTGAAGTGTATGATTTATCGCAAATAAAGGTCACACTAGAAACGAAACGGTACAATTCCAATGGATGTACAACAGGCAATAGCCTGAATGCAGCTTAGATTCGTGACTATATCGTTTGGTTAAGTTCAATATACGGCGGACTCTGTGGAGCGTGAAATGTACTTGAATACTTGCGTTTCCGTTAGTGGAGGATGATGAAATGCGCAATGTTTCCGACATTATTGAACAATATTTGAAGAGCATGCTGCTGGAAAGTCCCCAAGGCTTAGTGGAGATTCAGCGCAATGATCTGGCTGACCGCTTTTCCTGCGTACCGTCGCAAATTAATTATGTAATTAGTACCCGGTTTACGCTGGAAAAAGGTTATGTGGTGGAAAGTAAACGCGGTGGTGGAGGCTACATTCGAATTCAGCGAATTCAATTACCTGCACAACATGCGATTCATACACACCTTCATCAGAGCATCGGGGAGGAAATTAGCCAATCGGCAGCAGAAGGACTGATTTATCAGTTAGAGGAAGCTCATTTTTTAAGCAAAAGGGAAGCTGGTCTAATGAAGGCTGCTTTATCAAGAGATACATTATTGCTAAAGCTTCCCTATCGTGACCAACTGCGAGCAAGATTGCTTAAGGCTATGCTGATCTCGTTGCTGGCGGCCAAATAGCTAGTATCCATTAACCAGTGAATAGAGATTTGCAATTCAGATGTAGGGATTTGTAAAAATCCTGACGATGAAGGAGGTGCTTTTATGCTGTGCCAAGAATGTAATATGCGGCCGGCAACTTTGCATTTCACCAAAATTGTGAATGGCGAAAAGACAGAGTTTCATATTTGTGAGACATGTGCGAAGGAAAAAGGGGAAATGATCCCTGGAACACCTAATGGCTTTTCGATTCATAGCTTGTTGTCGGGGATGTTGGATTTTGACTCCAGCACAAAGAGCCAGTCTTCAGGTCACACTGTTCCCCAAAATCTGCAATGCAAGGATTGCGGTATGACTTATACACAGTTTAGTAAGCTAGGACGTTTTGGATGTCCATCATGCTATCAATATTTTGATAGTCGTCTGGACCCTCTGTTCAAGCGTGTGCATGGTAGTACGAGTCATGTTGGGAAAGTTCCGGTCCGTACTGGAGGCCGATTAAAGGTTAAACGGCAAATTGATGATTTAAAAAAAGAGATGCAACAACACATTGTACAGGAAGAATTCGAATCAGCTGCTGAGCTTAGGGATCAAATCAGAAAGCTTGAAAAAGAAATGACTGAAGAGTAAAGTTTGTGAAGAGTAGGAGGGAATGCGTGATGCCCAATATCCGATTTACGGAAAAGCCGCTAAGTGATTGGATGCGTGGTGATGCTGCGGATTCGGAGATTGTCATTAGCAGCCGGGTAAGAATTGCGCGTAACTTGCAGCATTTGCCTTTTCCCATGCTTGCTACCAATCAGCAGTCGGAAGAAGTGCTTCAACGCTTAACGGATATCCTTCAGTATGATGATTTGCGTCGTTTTGGTACTTTTCATACCTTGAAAATATCCGAGTTGGATGAGATCGACAAGCAGGTACTGGTTGAGAAGCACTTAATTAGTCCTAATTTGGCGAACGAATCTCGCAACGGTGCTGTGTTGATTAGTGATGATGAATCAGTTAGTGTTATGATAAATGAAGAGGATCATCTGCGTATTCAGTGCTTATATCCGGGATGTCAGGTGAGAGAAGCCTGGGAACGCGCTATGGTCATTGATGATGCATTTGAAGCTCATGTTGATTATGCATTTGATGATCGGAGGGGGTTTCTGACCAGTTGTCCGACGAATGTCGGCACAGGTATGCGAGCTTCGGTGATGATGCATTTGCCCGCATTAGTTATGACTCATCAAATCAATCGTATATTGTCCGCTGTTTCACAGGTAGGTCTTACGGTTCGCGGCATTTATGGTGAAGGCAGTGAAGCAGTTGGAAATTTGTTTCAGGTATCTAATCAGATTACCCTGGGACAAACCGAAGCGGAAATTATCGAGAATCTGCATGGCGTGGTGCTGCAAATTATAGAGCACGAACGTTCTGCCAGAGAACGATTGATGAATGAATCCATGCTGCGGATTACAGATCGGGTGATGCGTTCATTCGGTATTTTGTCATATGCAGCAGTTTTGGATTCCAAGGAGGCTGCACAGCGGCTGTCCGATGTACGTCTCGGTGTAGATTTAGGGATTTTGGAGCGTCCTTCCATTGCAGCGATGAATGAGCTTAATGTGATGACGCAACCTGGCTTTCTGCAAAAAAGCTTTGGGGATAAAATGAATACCGGTGAGCGCGATATGTACCGGGCGAAGCTGATCCGGCAAAAATTAGGCACAACCCTTTAATATATAGAATGATCTGAAATACACATTGTGGAGGTGCAGGATATATGATGTTTGGAAGATTTACGGAACGTGCACAGAAAGTGCTTGCCTTGGCCCAAGAAGAAGCTGTTCGATTGGGACACAACAACATTGGCACAGAGCACATTTTGCTAGGACTCATTCGTGAAGGCGAAGGAATAGCAGCGAAAGCCTTAATCGGTTTAGGGCTGGGACTGGAAAAAATCCAGGATGAAGTGGAAACACTGATTGGACGCGGTCAAGAGCAACCAACGAACATTGCCTATACTCCACGTGCCAAAAAAGTCATTGAGCTGTCTATGGACGAAGCGCGTAAATTGGGTCATACCTATGTAGGTACCGAGCATATTTTGCTAGGTCTCATTCGTGAAGGTGAAGGCGTAGCAGCACGTGTACTGAACAACCTGGGTATCAGTTTGAACAAAGCGCGTCAGCAAGTGCTTCAATTGCTCGGCAGCAGCGAGGCAGTTTCCAGCCATCACGGTGCTCCAGCTAATGTCAGCACGCCAACCCTGGACAGTCTGGCACGCGATCTGACAGCTTCTGCGAAGGAAAATAACTTGGACCCCGTTATTGGGCGCAGCAAGGAAATTGAGCGCGTTATTCAAGTGCTCAGCCGCCGTACAAAGAACAATCCTGTTTTGATCGGTGAACCTGGGGTAGGTAAAACAGCGATTGCCGAAGGATTGGCACAAAAAATCATAGCGAATGAGATTCCTGAAACCTTGCGCGACAAACGCGTAATGACACTCGATATGGGCTCTGTCGTAGCAGGTACTAAGTATCGTGGTGAATTTGAGGATCGCTTGAAGAAGATTATGGACGAGATTCGTCAAGCCGGAAATATCGTACTGTTCATTGATGAGCTGCATACGCTGATTGGTGCTGGTGGAGCGGAAGGCGCAATTGATGCGTCCAACATCCTGAAACCTGCTCTGGCACGTGGCGAGCTGCAATGTATCGGTGCTACTACGCTGGATGAATATCGCAAATATATTGAGAAAGATGCTGCTTTGGAGCGTCGTTTCCAACCTATTACAGTGGATCAACCTTCTCCAGAAGAAGCAATCCAAATCTTGTATGGTCTGCGTGACCGTTACGAAGCGCATCACCGTGTGAAGATCACGGATGAGGCTATTGAAGCTGCAGTAAGATTGTCAGATCGTTATATTACTGATCGCTTCCTACCGGATAAGGCTATTGACCTTATTGATGAAGCAGGCTCCAAGGTAAGGCTGAATTCCTATACAGTACCGCCAAACCTAAAACAGCTGGAAAACCGTCTGGAAGATATCCGCAAGGAAAAAGATTCAGCGGTACAAAGTCAGGAGTTTGAAAAGGCAGCTGCGCTGCGAGATACAGAGCAAAAGATTCGTGAAGAGCTGGATGTCACTAAAAACCAATGGAAAGAACAACAGGGGCGTACAGATTCCGAAGTTACACCAGAGGATATCGCTCAGGTTGTTGCCATCTGGACTGGTGTCCCAGTCAGCAAGCTAAAAGAAGAAGAAACACATCGTTTGCTGAATATGGAGCAACTGTTACATGAACGGGTGATTGGGCAGGAGGAAGCTGTTAAGGCAGTAAGCCGGGCGATTCGCCGGGCACGCGCCGGTCTGAAAGATCCGAAGCGTCCAATCGGCTCCTTTATTTTCCTCGGTCCAACTGGGGTTGGTAAAACAGAGCTGGCACGCGCCTTGGCTGAATCTATGTTTGGTGATGAAAATGCGGTTATCCGTATTGATATGTCCGAATATATGGAGAAGCACTCCACATCCCGTCTGGTAGGAGCGCCTCCAGGGTACGTTGGATATGAAGAAGGCGGTCAACTGACTGAGAAGGTACGTCGTAAGCCTTACTCTGTTGTGTTGCTGGATGAAATTGAAAAGGCACACCCAGAAGTATTCAATATTCTGCTGCAAGTGTTGGAGGATGGACGTCTGACGGATTCCAAAGGTCGTGTTGTTGACTTCCGTAACACACTCATCATTCTAACATCTAACGTTGGTGCGCAGGCAATCAAACGTAACTCCACGCTTGGTTTTACAGCTGTTGTGGACGCTGGGGCGGATTACGATAACATGAAGGGCAAAGTGATGGATGAACTGAAGAAAAGTTTCCGTCCTGAGTTCTTGAACCGGATAGATGAAATTATCGTTTTCCATTCTCTCGAAGAAAAACATATTGCTGAAATTGTTTCACTTATGTCTGAGGAGCTGCGTAAGCGTCTGAATGAGTATGAGGTGGACTTTGAGTTGACAGACAAGGCTAAGAATTTCCTTGCTAAGGAAGGCTTCGATCCAGCGTATGGTGCGCGTCCATTGCGTCGTGCAATCCAGAAGCATATTGAAGATCGCCTGTCCGAGGAACTGTTGACTGGAAACATTTCTAAAGGCGACTCTCTCTACATTGATGAAGAGAACGGTGCATTGACAGTAACGAAAAAGGATAATGTATCCGCGAAGTCCTAAAGCAGTTTAGTAAATAAAACATTAGAAAAGGGTGTCTCGCCGCTGGAAAGCTATTGCGAAGGCACCCTTTTTGTGTATTGAATACCTTGAAAGGGTAGGCTAAAAGCTTTGGGAAAGTTTGTGATATTGCTTTACGTCCGCCAAGCTTCAATGGTAAACTTTTATTGTTACAGCTCTTTCAGGTGCTGTGTGAAGATAAATTTGACATCATCGTCGTCAAGAAGGAGCCAGGGAATAAAGTATGGCTAAAGTGAAAACTAAATTTTCCTGTACGGAATGTGGCTATGAATCGCCTAAATGGTACGGAAAATGCCCTGGATGCCAGGCATGGAATTCCATGGTCGAAGAAACGGAAAGCGTTGTAAAAACTCAAGGAATGGGATCTTCCCTTCTTACTCATAGCACAAAAGACAAACCGCTTCCTATTATTGAAGTGGAAAGTGGCAAAGAAACACGAATTTTAACGGGAATTGGTGAATTAAATCGTGTACTTGGTGGAGGTGTGGTGCCAGGTTCACTTGTTCTGGTGGGTGGTGATCCGGGGATCGGCAAGTCTACGCTTATGCTGCAAACCTCTAATGAGCTGGCTTTAACTGGTTTAAAGGTACTGTACGTGTCTGGTGAGGAATCCGTCCGCCAAACAAAGCTACGTGCAGATCGTCTCGGTGCCTTGTCTCCCAGTCTGTACGTATTATGTGAGACGAATTTGGAGACGATTGAAGAAGCAGTAGACAGCTTGAAGCCAGAGTTTTTGGTCATCGACTCGATACAGACTGTATATTTGCCTGAGGTGACAAGTGCGCCTGGTAGTGTAGCTCAGGTGCGCGAGTGTACTTCACGATTTATGCGGATTGCCAAGGGATTAGGTATTGCTACAGTACTGGTAGGGCATGTGACCAAGGAAGGCGCTATTGCAGGTCCGCGTTTGTTGGAGCATATGGTCGATTGTGTACTTTATTTTGAAGGAGAGCGTCATCATACGTATCGGCTGTTGCGTGCGGTTAAGAATCGCTTTGGTTCTACGAATGAAATTGGTATTTTTGAAATGGCCGAAAGTGGTTTGCGTGAGGTGGCGAATCCTTCTGAACTTTTCTTGTCCGAACGGCCACTGGGGGTGGCAGGTTCCACCGTCGTTGCCAGTATGGAGGGAACCCGACCTGTATTGGTTGAACTGCAAGCACTAATTGCAGCTACACATTTTCCATCTCCACGCCGAATGGGTACGGGGATCGACCATCATCGGATGGGATTAATCATTGCCGTCCTAGAAAAGCGGATGGGCATGTTCTTGCAAAACCAGGACGCTTATCTCAACGTTGCTGGAGGCGTGAAGCTGGATGAACCAGCGGTGGATTTAGCTATAGCGGTGAGCATTGCTTCCAGCTTTAGGGATGCTCCTACCAAGCCGTACGATGTGATTTTTGGTGAAGTAGGACTGACAGGCGAGGTGCGGGCTGTATCCCGAGCAGAACAGCGAGTGCGAGAAGCGGAGAAATTAGGTTTCAAACGGGTAATCATGCCCGAGAAAAGCTTAAAGGGCTGGACACATCCGAAAGGGATACAAATTATAGGAGTTGGAACGGTGGCAGATGCACTGGCAGCTGCATTAGATTAGGGGGCATTGAGAATGAAGGAAGCGAGCCAACTGGATAAAATGAACGATTTGCTGCGGCTTGTGGCACCGGGAACTCCCTTTCGCGACGGATTGGAAAACGTTTTGCGTGCCAAAACGGGTGCTCTTCTGGTCGTTGGCTATAGCCCGGAAGTAATGGAAGTCGTGGATGGCGGTTTCTCTATTAATTGTGATTTTTCACCGAACTATTTGTATGAGCTGGCTAAAATGGACGGCGCAATCATATTGAGCGAGGATTTAAAACGAATTTTATATGCCAATACGCAATTGATTCCCGATTCCTCCATTTCGTCCATAGAAACAGGGATTCGGCACCGGACGGCAGAACGAGTTGCGAAGCAGACTGGCAAACTGGTTGTGTCTATTTCCCAGCGTCGTAATATTATTACGTTATATCAGGGGACTTTACGGTATGCGCTCAAGGAAATTGGGGTTATTTTAACGAAAGCTAATCAGGCCATTCAGACGCTGGAAAAATATAGATCCGTATTGGGGCAAGCCTCAACCAATTTAACTGCATCTGAATTCGAAGAGCTGGTTACCATGCCAGAGGTTGTTAATGTCATTCAACGAATCGAAATGGTGCTGCGCATCAAAATGGAGATCAAACGATTTATTAACGAACTCGGGAATGAGGGCAGGCTGATTAGCATGCAGATGGAGGAGCTTGTCAGCAATATTGAGGAAGAAGCTTGGTTGCTGTATAAGGATTATGCCAAAGACGACAGCGACGAGAAGATTCGTGAAATTATATTGGGACTCAAACGTTCTACGGACGACGAATTACTGGATGTAAATCATATTGTACGTTTATTAGGCTACCCTTCTTCAGCAGCGACATCAGAAGAATATATTGCTGCACGCGGATATCGGGTATTGAACAAAATACCTCGTTTGCCAAATGTAATTATTCATAATCTGGTGGAGCGATTTGGGCGTTTTCCACATGTCATGACAGCAACGATTGAAGAACTAGATGAAGTAGATGGCATAGGAGAGGTTCGTGCACGTACGATTAAAGAAGGGCTTAAACGTTTGCAGGAACAAGTTTTCATTGACAGACAAATGTAAATGTAATACAGTGAAAGGATTATAATGGAACAATTCATACATTGAGGTGAAGAGATGATTACCAAATCAATTCCGAACATGTGTACCTTGGGTAACTTGTTTCTCGGAATGATCGCCATTTTATTGGCCGTAGACGGAAAATACAGCCTTGCCGCTATTATGGTTATTGTCGCCATGTTGTTGGACGGACTAGATGGAAGGATGGCCCGGGCTCTGAATGCCCAGAGCGAATTCGGTAAAGAACTGGACTCCTTATCAGATATGATATCTTTTGGTGTTGCTCCCGCAGTTATTATGTACATGGTTGCTTTTCATGATGCGAATTCGGCTCTCGCTTGGACGGTTACAGCCATTTTTCCGATGTGCGGAGCATTGCGTTTGGCTCGCTTTAACGTACGTCCTGGTGTACCAGGTTATTTCACAGGTTTGCCCATTCCGGCAGCAGGTGGCGTATTAGCCACTTTGTCCTTATTCCATAACGAGATTTCTTTGTTATACATGTCGATTGCCATGTTGCTGGTCTCTTATTTGATGGTTAGCTCCATGAGATATCCGAATTTCAAAAAGGTCGGTCTTCCGAAAAAAGCGATCTGGATTGCTCCATGGGTCGTAATTGCAGCGGTGTTTCTGGCCGTTAAATTTCCTGATCAGCTGTCGAAGCTGATTTTTGTACCATTGGTGCTATATGCATTGTACGGTATGAAGCTGAACATTCGGAAGCTATCACGCAGACGTGGACGGGAACGAGATCGTTCTAATCAAGAAGAACAGGACGACCAATATCGTCATTCGCAACGTTAGTGTCAGACAAGAACTAGAAGAAGCATTTATTTCCTTGATTCATTCAGGGAGATAAATGCTTTTTTTATGCATAAAAAGTGAAAACACAGGGTTAGTTATGCGAGAAATGGATCATACTGGTAAGGGAAGTGCTATGTATCGAATAAATAGCAGACTATTGAAAAGAAAATAAAGGAGGTATAGAGACTCAATGTGGAGAAAGGCTATTTTAACTTTTACAGGATTGTGCGGCGCGTGGTTTGGCTATACGTTATACCAGCGGATAGGAGGCATCGTATCGTGGATGCCACAATGGTTGAGTGATGGTTCTTTACCAGGAATAGCTGTATGGATGTTAGCGGGAGCAGTGCTATTTATGGCTGGCTGCTCATTCGCAGGGGCGTCCGTGGCGAATCGATTGCAGCAGAGTATTGAAGGCTTGGTACGAATTCCGATGAATGAGATGATGGCAGGTGTGATGGGGTTAGCAGTGGGGCTGATCCTTTCCTTGGCAGTTTACCCACTCTTTTCAGGATTGGGGGCACCTGGTCTACTTATCCAAACTGCAGTTACCTTGGTATGCGGGTATGTGGGATTGATGGTAGGGCTAGAAAAACGGGACGAGCTGTCATCCTTTTGGAGCTCAGGTTTTTTTGGTCGGGGAGCGGATGTAGAAGAACGCAAGCTGGAGGAACATAAAATTTTGGACACCAGCGTCATTATAGATGGGCGTATTGCGGATATCTGCAAAACAGGGTTTATTGAAGGAACCATTGTGATTCCTGAATTTGTGTTGGAGGAGCTTCAGCATATCGCAGATTCTTCAGATTTACTTAAGCGTAATCGTGGACGGCGGGGTCTGGATATTTTGAATAAAATCCAAAAAGAACTAGATGTGAATGTGCTCATTTATGAGGGGGATTTTGAGGAAATTTCAGAGGTCGACAGTAAGCTGGTTAAGCTTGCAAAGGTGTTGCAGGGTAAAGTTGTAACTAATGATTTTAACCTGAATAAAGTATGCGAACTTCAAGGTGTGTCTGTGCTGAACATTAATGATTTGGCGAATGCAGTGAAGCCTGTCGTACTGCCCGGTGAGGAGATTATGGTGCAGATTATCAAAGACGGCAAGGAGCATGGGCAGGGGGTAGCTTATCTGGATGATGGTACGATGATTGTTGTGGAGGGTGGACGTGACTATATTGGCTCTCTCATGGAAGTGCTGGTCACAAGTGTACTTCAGACCTCTGCGGGTCGCATGATCTTTGCTAAACCGAAATTATTGGAAAAAGCTCAATAAACGAGGTATGATGAAGTAGATGTGTTATCATACGGATCGTCCAAGTGCGATCAGGGCAGGAGTTATTTGAATGAACAATCAGGTAGGAGTCGTGATTGTGGCGGCCGGGCGCGGCTCCCGTATGGGAACGCAGGAGAGCAAGCAATTTCTGCTTTTGCGAGACAAGCCCATCTTCATACATACACTTGAAATATTCGCAGCAATGCCTGAAGTGGATGAAATGGTGATGGTTACTGGAGCTGGAGATGTGGAACGTTGCAGAGACTGGGTTCATCAATACAAGATCAGCAAAAATGTACGAGTGGTGGCTGGTGGCAGTGAACGCCAGCATTCGGTTTATCGTGGTTTGCGCCACTTGCAAACAGATTGGGTGATGGTGCATGATGGTGTGCGTCCACTGATTCAACCTGAGCTTGTACGTTCATGCCTGGAGGCTGCCCAGCGTACTGGTGCTTCTGTAGCGGCAGTACCTGTAAAGGATACAATCAAGCAAGTGAACGGGGATGGTATCATTACAGCAACGCCGGATCGCCGAAGTCTGTGGAGTATTCAAACGCCACAGACTTTTCGTCTTTCCGATCTGCTGCGGGCCTATGAGGAAGCGGAGCAGTCAGGATTTTTGGGGACAGATGATTCTATGCTGGTGGAGCGGCTAGGCATTCCAGTTACTGTCGTCCAAGGCAGCTATAAAAACATCAAAATTACTACGCCTGAGGATTTGGAGATGGCGGAGTTATGGGTAAAGACAGAGGGAGAGGATATCAAATGATCAGAATAGGGCAAGGATTTGACGTCCACCAGCTGGTGGAAGGAAGGCCATGCATCATCGGAGGCGTACATATTCCGTATGAAAAAGGTTTGCTGGGCCATTCCGATGCAGACGTGCTGCTGCATGCCATTAGCGATGCCATCCTGGGCGCGCTTGGCTTGGGAGACATCGGAAAGCATTTTCCGGATAACGACCCTGAATTTAAGGACGCTGATAGCCTGAAGCTACTGGAGCATGTGTGGGGGCTGGCTAAAGAGCGGGGATATCGCTTGGGGAATATTGATTCTACGATTATTGCGCAGAAGCCCAAGATGGCATCGTACATCCCGCAGATGAATGAAATCATCGCCCGGGTGCTGGAAGCAGAGGAGTCGTCCCAGGTAAATGTTAAGGCGACAACGACGGAGCAACTCGGGTTTACCGGGCGAGGCGAGGGAATTGCGGCTCAATCGGTTGTCTGTCTAATCAAGTAAATGCTATCATCTTGAGTAATTCTATTTGGAGGAGATTATATGAGCACGGAAGTTCGTGTACGCTATGCACCAAGTCCTACAGGACATCTGCATATTGGAAATGCTAGAACGGCATTATTTAATTATTTGTTTGCCCGCAATCAAGGTGGGAAGTTTATTATTCGCATCGAAGACACAGATGTGAAACGCAATATTGAAGGTGGAGAAGAAAGCCAGCTTAAATATTTGAAATGGTTAGGCATGGACTGGGATGAAAGTATAGACGTGGGCGGCGAGTTTGGACCTTATCGCCAGACCGAACGCTTGGACATCTACAAAACATACTGGCAGGATTTGCTGGATCGTGGTCTGGCATACCGCTGTTATTGCACGGAAGAGGAGCTTGAACGCGAGCGTGAAGAACAGATGGAACGTGGGGAGACACCACGTTACTCAGGAAAACACCGTGATTTAACAGAAGAACAGTGCCAAGCTTTTGAAGCCGAGGGCCGTGTACCAAGTATTCGTTTTCGCGTACCAGAAGATCGTGAATATACGTTTGATGATATTGTTAAAGGTCAAATTACGTTCAATTCCAAGGAAAGCGGCGATTTTGTTATCGTCAAAAAAGACGGTATTCCGACATATAACTTCGCCGTAGCGGTTGACGACTATTTGATGAAAATATCGCATGTACTACGGGGCGAAGATCATGTATCCAATACACCGCGGCAGTTGATGATTTTTGAAGCTCTCGGCTGGGAGCCTCCACGCTTTGGTCATATGACGCTGATCGTAGGCGAGGATCACAAAAAGCTCAGCAAACGAAATGAATCCATTATTCAGTTCATGGAGCAGTACGATAAGCTGGGCTATCTGCCGGAAGCTATATTCAACTTTATTGCACTGTTGGGCTGGTCTCCGGAAGGCGAGGAAGAGATCTATGATCGGGAACAACTGATTTCGATTTTCGATCCTAATCGTTTGTCCAAAAGCCCAGCTGTATTTGATACAAACAAGCTTGCTTATTTGAATAATCATTATATTAAAAAAGCTGATCCTGAGCGGATTGCCAGCATGGCTATTCCACATTTGCAGGCAGCAGGGCTGTTGCCGAATGAATTATCGACGGAACAACAGGATTGGGCTAAAGCTCTTGTCCGCTTATACCAAGAACAAATGACTTCAGCGTCTGATATTGTAGCGTTGTCTGAGTTGTTTTTCCGTTCACATCTGGAGTTGGATGCTGATGCGGCGGCTGTTCTGGCCGAAGAGCAGGTTCCTGATGTACTTAGAGCTTTTGCAGGCAAGGTTGAAACGAGCGAGGAATTTACAGCTCCACAAATGGCCAAGCTGATCAAGGAAGTCCAAAAGGAAACTGGTTTTAAGGGGAAACAGCTGTTCATGCCGATTCGTGTGGCCCTTACAGGTCAAACTCATGGACGGGATCTGAATGAGACCATCTATTTACTTGGACGTGACAAGGTGTTGGACCGTCTTAAGGCACAAATTAAAGGCTGATATTTCTTGTCAATTTGTTGTCTTTTCGCTATAATGACTCCATTGATATGGATTGATACTTACGTGTAAAGGCTGCGAACAGGAGAAGTACACTGCATAAGGGCATCTACCAGAGAGGACGGTCGAGAGGAACCCCCAGGCTGAGAACCGTCTAGATGACCTGCGGAGGAAATGCGCCTGGGAGCCGTGCGCCCGAACCCTCGTTAGCCTACAATGCTAATGTGGCAAGGGCTTGCCGATTCGTTCCCGTTACAGGACGCCAAAGACGGACTTTTCTGCTTTTTTTGTAGCAGATATGTTCGAAGCAGAGTGGGACCACGTATATGCGTCTCTGCAGCCTAGGCTGCGGAGGCGCTTTTTCATTTTTATCAGATTCAGACTCGCTGTAGATTGAAAATTGTCGAAGCGTGCTAGTGACTACGAAAATTGGCGAAATCTGAAGTGTGATGCGGCGAGGATATGGAGGGAATAGGAGGGCGACATGTTCAGGCATTTCAAATCCGATATTCAAACTGTTTTGGATAATGATCCGGCCGCCCGGAGTAAGCTGGAAGTCATTTTTACGTATTCTGGCGTTCATGCCCTTTGGGCACACCGAATCGCACATTGGTTTTATTTGCGAAAATGGTGTACTCTAGCCCGCGTTATATCCCAGGTATCGAGGTTTATGACAGGAATTGAAATTCATCCTGGCGCTCGTATCGGAGATCGGCTGTTCATTGACCACGGCATGGGTGTTGTCATTGGCGAAACCTGTGAAATTGGCGACGATGTCGTGTTGTATCAGGGGGTTACTCTTGGAGGGACTGGAAAAGAGAAAGGGAAGCGTCACCCCACCATTGGGAATAATGTCGTTATAGGCTCCGGTGCAAAAATATTGGGTTCATTTACGATTGGGGCGCAATCCAACATTGGCTCCAACTCGGTTGTGCTAAAAGAAGTTCCGCCAAACAGTACGGTAGTGGGCATCCCAGGGCGAGTGGTCAGACAGGATGGCAGACGTCCAGATCGACTTAGTCACCAATTGCCTGATCCGGTCGTCGATTCTATACGGTCTCTTCAAATGGAAATAGAACGATTGCGAGCAGAATTGTCTGATTTGAAGGAGGAGCAATCTGCTCAGAAACATCAGGTGACCCAAGAGAATAAATTACAAGGATAATTTTCATGAGGGAGGAACATAACGATGTCGCTTCAAATTTATAATACAATGACGAGGAGCCGGGAGCCTTTTGTGCCACTGGAGCCTGGAAAGGTTAAAATGTATGTATGTGGTCCTACAGTGTATGATTACATTCATATTGGTAATGCACGGCCTGTAATTGTGTTTGATGTGGTACGCAGCTACTTGGAGTATTTGGGCTATGATGTAAACTATGTGGTGAATTTTACGGATGTCGATGATAAGTTGATCCGCAAAGCTCGGGAACTTAATATGGAGGTTCCGGCAGTTGCTGAGAAGTTTATTGCTGCCTATCATGAGGATCTGGCAGGATTGAATGTTCCTGCTGCCAGCATAAATCCTCGTGTAACTGAGAGCATGGATCTGATTATTGATTTTATCAAGGATCTGGTAGACAAAGGCTATGCCTATGAGAATGATGGTGATGTCTTCTACCGAACCAAAAAGTTTAAAGACTACGGACAGCTGTCAGGTCAAAATTTGGAGGAGCTCCAGTTTGGGATTCGCATCAATGTGGATGAACGCAAGGAGAATGCCGAGGATTTTGTACTCTGGAAAGCAGCGAAACCGGGAGAAATTTACTGGTCAAGTCCTTGGGGAGATGGACGCCCAGGCTGGCATATCGAATGCTCTGCTATGGCTCGTCACTATTTGGGGGATACGCTGGATATTCATGGAGGCGGACAGGATCTGCAATTTCCGCATCATGAATGTGAATGTGCACAATCTGAAGTGATTACGGGTAAACCATTATCTCGCTACTGGATGCATAACGGATATATTCGCATAGATAATGAAAAAATGTCGAAATCACTCGGTAACGGTATTTTGGTTAAAGATCTGCGTGCTCGTCACAAGCCCGAGGCTTTACGTTATTTTATGCTGTCGACACATTACCGCAATCCTTTGAACTACAACCAAGAGACGATGAGTCAGGCGGAGAATAGTGTCGAACGGATTGCCAATGCAGTCGCCAATGTAAAGCATCGTTTAGCCATTGCATTGAAAGGTAATGAAGAAGTATCGGCTGAGTTGCAAATGAAGCTTGACGGGATATTGCAGCAATTTGGTGAAAAAATGGATGATGATTTCAATACGCCTGATGCGATTACTGCGGTGTTCGAATGGGTCAGCGAAGCCAATCTTTTGTTGCAGCGTGATGTTGTCAATCAGGCGGAATTGCAAGCGGTGCTGCATACCTTCCATTCGATGAATACGGTGCTTCGCATTTATTCAGAACCGAGTGAAGAACTGCTGGATGGCGAAGTTGAGCAGTTAATTGCAGAACGTGTCGAAGCTCGTAAAACTAAAAACTGGGGTAGAGCTGACGAAATTCGCGATTTGTTAGCTACTAAAGGCATTGTGCTTGAAGATACGGCACAGGGGATGCGGTGGCGGCGGAAATGAGTGATAAGCCACTGAATTCAGGAGCTGTGGAAGGCGCAGGAAACTGGTTTCCGTATCCTGCGTCCAAGCCGGCTCGCTTGATGCCCCCTATTGCGTTAGCTTACATTGGTGATGCAGTGTATGAGGTGGCTGTCCGGCAATATCTGTTGGCACACCCCAACCTGCGTCCCAATCATTTACATCGACGAGCTACAAAGCTAGTCTCTGCCAAGGCACAGTGTCGTATATTGGGGTTGCTAGAAACAGTGCTGACGGATGAAGAGCGTGACATTGTCCGACAAGGGAGAAATGCCAAGTCAGGGAGCCTGCCTAAAAATGCTGATGTGCTTGAGTATCGACACGCCACAGCACTAGAAGGATTGATTGGTTATCTGTATTGTGATGGACATTTGGACAGATTGACAGAGTTGATTACGTACGGAATTGCACAAATGGAAAATACCGAAAAATCATAAATTGGGGACGGATTGGATGAATTGAATATCAACCGTTTTCCGGGAGGAAGCTAGAGATGGAAGAAGAATGGATTGCCGGTAAGCATTCGGTAACAGAGGCGCTGCGTTCAGGCAGGACGATAAATAAAATTTGGATTGCGGATAATGCACAAAAGCATTTGACATTGCCGATTACAGCTGAGGCGAAAAAAGCAGGAATCATTGTTTTGCAGGTAGACAAGCGTAAGCTCGATCAAATGGTTCCAGGCATTCAGCATCAGGGAGTGGTTGCGCAAGCAGCACCTTTTGCCTACGCTGAAGTGGAAGACTTGCTTGCTAGTGCTCGTGCTAAAGGCGAAGAGCCGTTTTTGATTTTGCTGGATGAAATTGAAGATCCTCATAACTTGGGCTCCATCCTTCGTACGGCGGATTGCACTGGAGCACACGGTATTATAGTGCCAAAAAGGCGTTCAGCAGCTGTAACTGTAACGGTGTCTAAAACATCGGCGGGTGCTGTGGAGTACGTTCCAGTGGCACGGGTGAGCAATCTGGGGCAAACCATTGACCGTCTTAAAGAAGAAGGTGTATGGGTAGTTGGCACGGATGTTACAGCAACCGATCCCGTCTTTGGGAATGGAGTATTCACCGGTCCTGTAGCGATTGTCATTGGTAACGAAAATAAAGGAATGGGCCGTTTGATCCGTGAGAAATGTGATGTACTTGTCAAGCTGCCGATGGCGGGACAAATCAATTCTCTCAATGCTTCTGTAGCTGCAGGTGTCGTCATGTACGAAGTCTTGCGCGGACGACAGGCACGGAGCTAACGATATGGCTGACACGCGGGATGTTCTGCTTGTGGACGGTTACAACATGATTGGAGCCTGGCCCGAACTTTCCGCACTGGTACAATCTGGTATGCAGGAAGCGAGGGACAGACTTCTTGAACGACTGGCGGATCATCAGGCGTATTCGGGCAGAAGAGTCATCGTCGTGTTTGATGCTTACAGGGTGCCAGGATTAGGTAAAACCTTTGCCCAAAGCAAAGTCCAGATTTATTTTACGAGAGAAAAAGAGACAGCCGACGAATGCATCGAACGATTGGTTCGGGAGCTGAGCAGCAAGAGAAGAAGCATTTACGTAGCGACAAGTGATCAGGTAGAGCAGCATGTTGCTTTTGGCCAAGGAGCACTCAGAGTATCGGCACGAGAATTACTGATCGAGATTGAGGAATCTGAAAGGGAAGTCCAGAAGCGAATTCAGCAGGATAACGCCAAATTGTCCCGCAACTCGTTGGATGCCAAGCTGAGTCCGGAGCTTCGAAAGCTGTTCGAACGATGGAGAAGAGAATGATCCAATAATTGGTGCACTCTCCATTTTGAAACCATTGACAATTTTGTTAGCGCTCTTCTTTTTTAGGTTGTTGTGGTTGACGGTATCAGGTTACATCGCGTATACTTGTCGTATATTTGAGAGAGTAACGGGTACCTTGCGTTGCAGCCGGAGGGATTGTTAGTGAGTGTGGACCTCAAAGATATCATGTTGTCAAAGTTTGATTACAAAAATGATGAAGACATTGTCGGAGCAGTCCATGAAGGTGATGGGGAAGCGCTGGAGTTTCTGATTAACAAGTACCGGAACTTTGTGCGGGCCAAGGCCAGATCCTACTTCCTGATTGGTGCTGATCGCGAGGATATTATTCAGGAGGGCATGATTGGTCTCTACAAATCCATTCGTGATTTTAAGGGAGACAAGCTTGCTTCGTTTAAGGCTTTCGCCGAGTTGTGCATTACACGACAGATTATTACGGCAATTAAGACGGCTACACGACAAAAGCACATTCC
Organism: Paenibacillus polymyxa M1; assembly: GCF_000237325.1. Classification (NCBI taxonomy): domain Bacteria; kingdom Bacillati; phylum Bacillota; class Bacilli; order Caryophanales; family Paenibacillaceae; genus Paenibacillus; species Paenibacillus polymyxa. Next base: position 5,176,375 of record NC_017542.1, on the reverse strand, counting down.
TCTGAACTCTTACGTATCTCTGGACAAGCCCATCTATGATGAAGAGTCAGACCGGACGTTGCTCGATGTGATTTGTGGAACACAAGTAAGTGACCCTGAAGAGCTGATTATCAATCAGGAAGAGTTTGTGGGTCTTGAGGACAAAATGTCCGAGATTCTGAGCGAGCTAGAACGCAAGGTACTTATGTTGTATCTGGACGGACGTTCGTATCAGGAGATTGCAGAGGATCTTGACCGCCATGTTAAATCCATTGATAACGCGCTGCAACGGGTCAAGCGTAAACTTGAAAAGTATCTGGAAGTAAGGGATAGTTGAAAGTAGAGGCTGACATGGAAAAGGCTCGAGTTTGAGTCTTTTTTTATTCGTTTTGGGTAAGCTGTGCAGGTTTATAAGTGTTGTAAATGATTTATACTAAAAAAGATGAATAATAGATATCGCTTTGATTTTGAAGCAGTATTTCAGAGAACAGCTCCAAAGGATGGGCAGATGTAAAAATGCACCACAACCGAGACTGCGAAATGTATGCAAACATTCGTTGACATGGAAAACCCCGTGTGATAAAGTGTTTTAGGTAGGCCTAAATTCGCGGTTTTTTTTAGGATCAATTATGAGACTTCCGGTGTTGGATGTCTTCGGGAGGTGCACATCATGCGGGTAATTATTACTTTGGCTTGTACAAATTGCAAACAAAGAAATTACACAACGACGAAAAACAAGCGTAATCACCCCGACCGCATGGAGATGAAGAAATTCTGTAAGTCCTGTAACGAACAGACTTCTCATCGGGAAACCAGATAGTTTTTGGAGGTGTAGTCGGCGTGAAACGCAGTTTCAAGTCTCTGTTTTCCTTTTTCTCTGAAAGCTGGGCTGAACTCAAGAAAGTTCGCTGGCCCAATCGTAAAGAACTGACCAACTATACGCTGATTGTCATAGGGACGATTGCGTTCGTCACGATTTATTTTTGGGTTCTCGATATCGGCATTTCCGCTGTGATCGAAGCGATTATCTAGGAAGGGTTCCAGGTGGCTTGATATGGAAAAAAGATGGTACGTCGTTCATACCTATTCAGGGTATGAGAACAAAGTCAAAGCCAATTTGGAAAAACGCGTTGAGTCCATGGGCATGGAAGACAAGATATTCCGTGTTCTTGTTCCTATGGAAGAAGAACTGGTAACCAAGGACGGTAAGAAAAAAACCGTTATGCGTAAAGTCTACCCTGGTTATGTCTTGGTCGAAATGGTCCAAACCGATGATTCTTGGTATGTTGTACGCAACACACCAGGTGTTACGGGATTTGTAGGGTCGACAGGCTCGGGTTCCAAACCGACGCCATTGCTTCCGGAAGAAGTTGAACAGATTCTGAAGCATATGGGCATGGTAGAGCCGAAACCGAAGATTGAATTCGATGTTAAGGAATCCGTGCGAATTAAAGTTGGTCCTTTTGCGAATTTTGTGGGCTCCGTGGAAGAAATTTTGGTTGAGAAGAGCAAGCTTAAGGTTCACGTCAACATGTTTGGACGGGAAACCCCGCTTGAGTTGGATTATACTCAAGTGGAGAAAATATAGATTTTTCTTACAGGTTTCTTGTGGGAGGATCAATAGGTCCGTCTACCACTATTGAGTCAAGGAGGTGTCATCCATGGCAAAAAAGGTAATTAAAATGGTAAAACTGCAGATTCCTGCAGGGAAAGCTAATCCAGCGCCTCCAGTAGGTCCAGCTTTGGGTCAAGCAGGTGTCAACATTATGGCATTCTGTAAAGAGTTCAATGCTCGTACTGCTGATCAAGCAGGCCTGATTATTCCGGTTGAAATTTCGGTATTTGAGGATCGTTCTTTTACGTTCATCACCAAAACTCCACCGGCTGCTGTTCTGTTGAAAGTTGCTGCTAAAATCGAAAAAGGTTCCGGTGAACCGAATAAAACGAAAGTTGCAACTGTAAATCGCGCTGCTGTTCGTCAAATTGCAGAGCAAAAAATGCCTGACCTTAACGCAGCTTCCGTAGAATCGGCAATGCGTATGGTTGAAGGTACTGCTCGCAGCATGGGTATCACCATCGTAGATTAATTTTATTAATCTACGTGTGCCGGCAGTTTGACTGTCCGGTAAGTGTGGGAGGAATATCCGCTAATACCACATAAGGAGGAAAAGATAATGGCTAAACATGGTAAGAAGTACCTGGAAGCTGCTAAGCTGATTGACAGCGAAGCAACTTATGAGCCTTTGGAAGCCGTTGAATTGGTGAAAAAGGCTGCAACTGCTAAATTCGACGAAACCGTTGAAGCTGCAGTTCGTCTGGGCGTAGATTCCCGTAAACAAGACCAGGCTGTTCGTGGTGTTGTTGTCCTGCCACATGGTACGGGTAAAACACAACGTGTTCTGGTATTTGCAAAAGGTGACAAAGTGAAAGAAGCGGAAGCGGCTGGCGCTGATTTTGTTGGCGATCAAGATATGATCAACAAAATCCAACAAGGCTGGTTCGAATTCGACGTCTGCGTTGCGACACCTGATATGATGAGTGAGGTTGGTAAACTGGGTCGTTTGCTCGGTGGTAAAGGTTTGATGCCTAACCCTAAAGCAGGCACAGTTACTTTCGATGTTGCCAAGGCTGTTCAAGAAATTAAAGCCGGTAAAATCGAATACCGTCTCGACAAAGCAGGTCAAATTCACGCACCAATCGGCAAAGCTTCTTTCAGTGCTGAACAACTGAACGAAAACCTTAAAGCCTTGATTGAAGCCTTGAACCGTGCGAAGCCAGCGGCTGCTAAAGGTGTATACCTGAAAAACATCGCTATTTCTTCGACTATGGGACCAAGTGCACGTGTGAACGCATCTGTTTACAGATAATATTTTTATTGACAGGTTCAATTGAATTTGTTATTCTGTAAAAGTTGTGAGTCATTGTGACTGACCGTTAAAGTTGAATATGCTTACCGTAGACAGTAGGTGCCTTCGGGCTTAATTTCCTACCGAGGTGTTATGATAGAACGTTTCATGTGACGGGCTTGTCCCGTCCATGTAGATTTATCAAGCCTTCGTACTCTACGGAGGCTTTTTTCATGCTCATGAAAACGACTTTGGTAGATCACCAGAATGGGTGTTTCGAACAAAGTAGATAAATTGATCAGGAGGTGTACAGTTTGGCAAATGCAAAGGTGATTCAAGCAAAACAAGAAGCTGTTGAAGTTGTAGCTGCAAAATTGCGCGAGAGCGTAACAACTGTAGTTGCAGACTATCGCGGTCTGAATGTTGCCCAAGTAACTGAGCTGCGTAAGCAGCTTCGCGAAGCCGGAATCGAATTTCAAGTGCTGAAAAACACACTGCTCCGCCGTGCAACTGCGGCAGCAGAATTGACTGAACTGGACGCAGTATTGACAGGTCCTACTGCAATCGCGTTCGGCAAAGATGATGCAGTGTCTGCAGCTAAAATCTTGAACGATTTCGCTAAGAAAAACACTGCATTGGAACTGAAAGGTGCAGTTGTAGAAGGTCGTGTGATCGGTGTTGAGGAAATCAAAGCACTGGCAGAACTGCCATCCCGCGAAGGTCTCCTTTCCATGCTCCTCAGCGTGCTTCAAGCTCCTATGCGCAACTTCGCGCTTGCAGTTAAAGCTGTTGCAGATAAAGAAGAGCAAAGTGCATAAGCTGGGATTTAAACCTGCTGTATAGCAGTTAAGAACAAAAAAATACGAATTTAAATGGAGGTTCAACCATGAGTAAAGAGCAAATCTTGGAAGCAATTAAAGGTATGTCCGTATTGGAACTGAACGATCTCGTGAAAGCAATCGAAGAAGAATTCGGCGTAACTGCAGCAGCTCCAGTAGCTGTAGCAGGTGGCGCAGCAGGTGGCGCAGCAGAAGCTGAGCAATCCGAGTTCGACGTAATCTTGACAAGCGCTGGCGCTTCCAAAATCAACGTTATCAAAGCAGTTCGCGAAATCACAGGTCTTGGCCTGAAAGAAGCAAAAGAACTGGTTGACAACGCTCCAAAACCACTGAAAGAAAAAGTTGCAAAAGAAGAAGCTGAATCCGTTAAAGCAAAATTGGAAGAAGCAGGCGCTTCTGTAGAAGTAAAATAATTGACTGCTCTCTAGCAGACAATGAATTAAAACAAACCCCTTGAGGTGATCTTCAAGGGGTTTGTTGCTGTAAAACGGTATTATAAACAGGTCTGAGATATTATTCTAAAGGCTATGATGTTAGTACGACCGTACAACCGAAAGAGGTGGGCGTGAATGGCTGATCATTATTACTCCAAACGGCCAGAGACGGCGCATGAACGACGAAGTTTAGAAACAGTGCTACGTGGACGTTCCTATCGATTTGCCAGCGATTCAGGCGTTTTTTCAAAGCAAGGAATTGATTATGGGAGTCGAGTGCTGATCGAAGCTATGCAACTTCCTACAAATGCCTCGGTATTGGATGTAGGATGTGGTTACGGACCGATTGGTTTGACGGCGGCAACGCTTGTCCCAGACGGACACGTTACAATGGTTGATATTAACGAGCGAGCCGTTCAATTAGCGATAGAGAATGCGGAGCGTAATGGGATTAAAAATGTCACCATTAAGCAAAGTGATTTGTTTGCAGAAGTGCAACACGAACGTTTTGACGTGATCTTGACGAATCCTCCTATACGTGCAGGGAAGGAAACGGTGCACACCATTTTTGAACTTGCATATGAGCATTTAAACGAGGGTGGAGCTTTGTGGGTCGTCATCCAGAAAAAACAGGGTGCTCCTTCGGCGAGCGCTAAAATAGAGAGCCTTTTCGGTTATGTGGAGGAAGTTACGAAGGATAAAGGTTATCGGATTCTGAAGGCAGAAAAAACTTTTAGAAAAATGCAATAGGACCATTGACTTGAATCCTGGTCTGTGATATCATTATAAAATGTCAGTATTAGGATGCCCTCCATGGCTTTAGTTTGTTGAAATGTCAATAGATTTATGCGTAGCAGGGTATAGTATTTATACCTATTACGTATAATATAACCATTTTGGGCAAATCTACAAGTGATGAAGATCTTCCGGCAAGAGGATTCCGCAGATACGTCGCTCTTTTTTCGAATGCATTCGAGTAAGGGCTTTTCTGTATTTGTAAGATCGAATCTTCTGTATGTGTCTTATTATAAGGTCACAAACAGAGGTTCGCAATGTATTTTTAAAGTGAGTAGACATGAGGGGTGAGTTTAAGTTGGCAGGACATCTTGTTCAATATGGTCGACGCACTCGGCGCAGTTATGCACGTATTAATGAGGTACTCGAGGTTCCCAACCTGATTGAGATCCAACAAAAATCCTATGATTGGTTTTTGGAGGAAGGATTACGGGAAATGTTTCGGGATATTTCTCCAATTCAAGATTTCACAGGAAATCTGATTCTGGAGTTTATCGATTACTCTCTCGGAGAACCCAAATATACCGTTGACGACGCAAAGGAACGCGACGTTACGTATGCAGCACCGCTTCGGGTAAAAGTCCGGCTTATTAATAAAGAAACCGGGGAAGTGAAAGAGCAGGAAGTATTCATGGGAGACTTCCCGCTGATGACTGAAACGGGTACGTTTATTATTAACGGTGCGGAACGGGTTATTGTCAGCCAGTTGGTTCGCTCTCCCAGCGTCTATTTCAGCACAAAAGTCGACAAGAATGCGAAAACAACATACACCGCAACGGTAATTCCTAACCGGGGGGCTTGGCTCGAACTGGAGATGGATGCGAAGGATATTATCTATGTCCGGATTGACCGTACCCGTAAAATTCCGGTTACGGTGTTGCTGCGTGCGCTTGGCTTTGGCACTGATGCTGAGATTCTGGATTTGCTCGGCAATGACGAATATATCCGCAACACACTTGATAAAGACAACACGGATTCCACGGAGAAAGCGCTGATCGAAATTTATGAGCGTCTTCGTCCGGGTGAGCCGCCTACATTGGATAACGCAAAGAGCTTGCTTGTTGCACGTTTCTTTGATCCAAAACGTTATGATCTGGCCAACGTAGGCCGTTACAAAATCAATAAAAAGCTTCACATCAAAAACCGTCTGTTCAACCAACGGCTTGCTGAGACCCTGATTGATACGACAACTGGTGAAATCATTGCTGAAGCAGGGCAAATGGTAGACCGCCGCCTGTTGGACGAGATTTTGGCTCAACTGGAAGAGTCGGTTGGACACCGTACGTATCATGTTGCTAGTGGTGTTTTAGAAAGCAACGATATTCCGCTTCAAACGATTGATGTATTCTCGCCAATTGAAGACGGTAAAGTGGTAAAACTGATTGCCAATGGGAATATCGATAAATCGGTTAAGAACATTACGCCTGCCGATATTATTTCCTCCATCAGTTATTTTATTAACTTGCTTCACGGAATCGGAAGTACGGACGACATTGACCATTTGGGTAACCGTCGTTTGCGTTCTGTAGGTGAGTTGCTTCAAAATCAGTTCCGGATCGGTTTGTCCCGTATGGAACGCGTGGTGCGCGAAAGAATGTCGATTCAGGATGCTAATGTAATCACGCCACAGGCGCTGATTAACATACGTCCGGTCATTGCGTCGATTAAAGAGTTCTTTGGTAGCTCCCAGCTGTCTCAGTTTATGGATCAGACAAACCCGCTTGCTGAATTAACGCACAAACGTCGTCTGTCTGCACTCGGACCCGGCGGTTTGACGCGCGAACGCGCGGGCATGGAAGTACGTGACGTCCATCCAAGTCACTACGGCCGTATGTGTCCTATTGAGACACCAGAGGGACCGAACATTGGTTTGATCAACTCTTTGTCCACTTTCGCACGTATTAATGAGTATGGATTTATCGAAGCTCCTTATCGTTGGGTAGATCCGAAAACCGGAAAAGTTACAGACCAGATTGATTACCTGACTGCTGATGAGGAAGATAACTACATCGTTGCTCAGGCAAATGCGGAACTAACAGAAGAAAACACCTTTAAGGATGAAATCGTTATTGTCCGCTATAACAAGCAGTCTGATAACATTATTCCAATGGCAAGTAGCCGTGTTGATTACATGGACGTATCGCCTAAACAGGTCGTATCGGTCGCAACTGCACTGATTCCGTTCCTGGAGAATGATGACTCGAACCGCGCACTGATGGGTTCCAACATGCAGCGGCAGGCTGTGCCACTGCTGATTCCGAAAGCGCCTTTGGTAGGAACAGGGATGGAACATAAGTCTGCAAAAGATTCTGGTGTTTGCGTTGTCTCCAAGTACAACGGGGTAATTGAACGTTCTTCGGCTAACGAAATTTGGCTGCGTCGTATTGAAACGGTAGACGGTACTGAAGTAAAAGGCGATATTGTTAAGTATAAATTACACAAATTTATGCGTTCTAACCAAGGAACATGCATTAATCAGCGTCCGATTGTGAACAGAGGCGATATTGTCAAGGTTGGCGATATTCTTGCCGATGGTCCTTCCACCGAGATGGGTGAGTTGGCACTGGGACGTAACGTTGTCGTAGCGTTCATGACTTGGGAAGGTTATAACTACGAGGATGCGATCTTGCTGAGCGAGAAGCTGGTTAAAGAGGATGTATATACCTCGATCCATATCGAGGAATACGAATCTGAAGCTCGTGATACGAAGCTTGGACCAGAAGAAATCACTCGTGATATTCCGAATGTTGGTGAAGAAGCGCTTCGTAATCTAGATGAGCGCGGCATCATTCGCATCGGTGCGGAAATTGCCGCAGGTGACATTCTTGTTGGTAAAGTAACACCTAAGGGTGTGACTGAGCTGACAGCTGAAGAACGTCTCTTGCATGCAATCTTCGGTGAGAAGGCGCGCGAGGTTCGCGATACTTCCTTGAGAGTTCCTCACGGAACTGACGGGATCGTTGTAGATGTTAAAGTATTTACACGTGAAAATGGCGATGAGCTGCCACCGGGTGTAAACCAGCTGGTACGCGTATACATTGCTCAAAAACGTAAAATTTCCGAAGGCGATAAAATGGCCGGACGTCACGGTAACAAGGGTGTCGTTGCCCGTATTCTGCCTGAAGAAGATATGCCATTCTTGCCGGATGGCACCCCAGTGCAAGTCGTACTGAACCCGCTGGGCGTACCTTCACGGATGAACATCGGACAGGTGCTTGAAGTGCATCTGGGTATGGCTGCAATGCGTCTTGGTATTCATGTGGCAACTCCAGTATTCGATGGTGCCAAGGAGTATGACGTATTTGATACGATGGAAGAAGCGGGTATGCAACGCAATGGTAAAACGGTGTTGTATGATGGACGTACAGGTGATCGTTTTGAACGTGAAGTTACTGTCGGTGTCATGCACATGATCAAACTGGCGCACATGGTAGACGATAAAATCCATGCCCGTTCTACAGGTCCTTACTCTCTCGTTACGCAACAGCCATTGGGTGGTAAAGCTCAATTCGGTGGTCAGCGCTTCGGGGAGATGGAAGTATGGGCACTGGAAGCTTACGGTGCAGCGTACACGCTTCAGGAAATTTTGACTGTGAAATCCGATGATGTGGTTGGACGTGTTAAAACTTACGAATCCATCGTCAAAGGTGAAAATGTCCCTGAACCAGGTGTTCCTGAATCATTCAAGGTCTTGATCAAAGAGCTGCAAAGCTTGGGTATGGACGTGAAGATTCTGTCTGAAGACGAACAAGAGATCGAAATGAGAGAGCTTGATGATGAAGATGACACAACTGGCGATAAGCTGAGTTTGAATCTGGAAGGCTCTGAGGTTGGCGTAGAGTAGTGTGACTGCTGACTGACTCATATCAGCTTTGTTATATGCTTTGATCCATTTTTGGATGGATCAGGCTTCTTGATACCGCCCGGTGCTGCCGGGCGGTATCAAACCTAAAAACTCAGGATTTGGTTAAGGAGGGTTGCTCCTTGTTGGACGTTAACAATTTCGAATATATGAAAATCGGGCTTGCTTCCCCCGAAAAGATTCGTTCTTGGTCCCGCGGAGAAGTCAAAAAACCGGAGACGATTAACTATCGTACGCTTAAACCGGAAAAAGAAGGACTATTTTGCGAGAAAATTTTCGGACCTACGAAAGATTGGGAATGTCACTGTGGTAAGTACAAACGTGTACGCTATAAAGGTGTTGTCTGTGACCGCTGTGGAGTAGAAGTTACTCGCGCTAAGGTTCGCCGTGAGCGTATGGGCCACATTGAGTTGGCTGCTCCTGTATCGCACATTTGGTACTTCAAAGGCATTCCGAGTCGTATGGGTCTTGCTCTTGATATGTCTCCAAGATCTTTGGAAGAGATCATTTACTTCGCATCTTATGTTGTAACCGATCCAGGAGATACGCCTTTGGAGAAAAAGCAACTCCTGTCCGAGAAAGAATACCGCAGCTACCGTGAGAAATATGGCTACGGATTCCAGGCGGGAATGGGTGCTGAAGCGGTTAAAAAGCTTCTTCAAGATTTAGATATAGACAAAGAATTGGAATTCTTGAAAGAAGAGCTACGTACGGCTCAAGGGCAACGTCGAAACCGTGCGATCAAACGCCTTGAAGTTATTGAGGCATTCCGTAACTCTGGTAACCAACCGGACTGGATGATCATGGACGTACTGCCTGTTATTCCCCCTGAGCTTCGTCCAATGGTACAGCTGGACGGTGGACGTTTTGCTACTTCTGACCTTAATGACCTGTATCGTCGGGTTATTAACCGTAATAACCGTCTGAAACGCTTGTTAGATCTGGGTGCGCCAGATATTATCGTGCAAAATGAAAAACGGATGTTGCAGGAAGCTGTTGACGCTCTGATTGATAATGGTCGTCGTGGTCGTCCTGTTACAGGTCCGGGTAATCGTCCTTTGAAATCCCTCAGCCACATGCTGAAAGGTAAACAAGGACGTTTCCGTCAAAACTTGCTCGGGAAACGTGTTGACTATTCCGGTCGTTCCGTTATCGTAGTAGGCCCGTACTTGAAGATGTACCAATGTGGTCTGCCGAAAGAAATGGCGCTGGAGCTGTTCAAGCCTTTTGTTATGAAAGAGCTTGTTAACAAAGGTTTGGCACACAACATTAAGAGCGCGAAGCGTAAAGTAGAGCGTGTGAGTGCTGAAGTGTGGGATGTACTCGAAGAAGTAATCAAGGAGCATCCGGTTCTTCTAAACCGTGCCCCTACGCTGCATAGACTAGGTATTCAAGCGTTTGAACCGATCTTGGTTGAAGGTCGTGCGATTCGTTTGCATCCGCTCGTATGTACGGCATACAATGCCGACTTTGACGGTGACCAAATGGCGGTTCACGTTCCGCTGTCTGCAGAGGCTCAAGCGGAAGCTCGTTTGCTCATGCTGGCATCCGGCAACATTTTGAATCCAAAAGACGGCAAGCCTGTTGTTACTCCTTCCCAGGATATGGTCCTCGGCTCATTCTATTTGACTATGGACAACAAGGAAGAAGAAGGAAGTAACATGATCCTTCGCAACCCGAATGAGGCTATCTCGGCTTACCAACGCGGAACAGCGGGTCTTCATGCTCGTGTAGCTATTCCGGTTAAAGCTTTGAATAAAACGAGCTTTACAGAGAAGCAGCAGGATGCGATGTTGATTACAACCGTGGGTAAAATTATCTTTAATGAGATTTTCCCAGCAAGCTTCCCGTATATCAATGACGCTACTCGTGCCAACCTGCTCTATGGTACTGCTGAAGAGTTCTTTGTTTACGAGAAAGGTGTAAATCTTACTGAAGCCATCCAGAACGCTCCGCAAGCTGGTGGAGTGGGCAAGGATTACCTTGGTAATATCATCGCCCGTTGCTTTGAAATTTACCATACGACAGAAACCGCCGTGATTTTGGATAAGATCAAACAGCTTGGCTTTACGTATTCTACTCGTGCAGGTGTGACGGTTGCTGTGGCAGACGTAGTTGTACCTCAAGAGAAACAGGATATTCTTAAGGCATCTGATGATAAAGCACAAGTCGTGACCAATCAGTACCGTCGTGGTCTGATTACGAACGAGGAACGCTATGACCGGATTATTGATATTTGGTCTAAGGCTAAAGACGATATCACAGACATTTTGATGAAATCCATGGATCGCTACAACTCTATCATGATGATGGTTGACTCTAAAGCGCGTGGTAACAAATCACAGATTACCCAGCTTGGCGGTATGCGTGGACTGATGGCGAATCCATCTGGTCGTATTATCGAGCTCCCAATCAAATCGAACTTCCGTGAAGGTCTGACAGTACTCGAGTACTTTATCTCCACTCACGGAGCGCGTAAAGGTTTGGCGGATACAGCCTTACGTACGGCTGACTCTGGTTACCTAACTCGTCGTCTCGTTGATGTGGCGCAGGATGTTATCGTGCGCGAAGATGACTGCGGAACGGATAAAGGCTTTACAGTAAGTCGCATCCAGGATGGTAAAGAAGTCATTGAGGACCTGTACGATCGTCTGGAAGGTCGCTATTGCTTCGAAACCGTACGTCATCCTGAAACGGGTGAAATCTTGGCTAGACGCAACGAACTGATTGACTCCAACAAAGCTGAAGCGATCGTTAAAGCTGGTGTGGATAAAGTTCAAATTCGTTCCGTACTAAGCTGCCGTGCTAAACATGGCGTCTGCAAAAAATGTTACGGCCGTAATCTGGCTACTGGCAAGCACGTTGAGATTGGTGAAGCGGTTGGTATTATCGCGGCTCAATCCATCGGTGAACCAGGGACACAGCTCACCATGCGTACGTTCCACACAGGTGGTGTAGCGGGCGACGATATCACCCAAGGTTTGCCTCGTATCCAGGAGCTTTTTGAAGCGCGTAATCCTAAAGGTCAGGCAACCATCAGTGAAATTGACGGTGTAGTTAAAGAGGTTCGTGAAGGGAAAGACCGTCGCGAAATCGACATTCAGGGTGAAGCTGAAACAAAAACCTATTCGGTCACTTATGGTTCACGTCTGCGCGTAAGCGAAGGCATGACTGTGGAAGCCGGGGACGAACTGACGGATGGTTCGATTGACCCTAAAGAAATGCTGCGTATTAAAGGTATTCGCGGGGTGCAGAACTATATCCTTCAGGAAGTTCAACGTGTATACCGGAATCAGGGTGTAGAAATCAACGACAAGCACGTAGAAGTTATGATTCGTCAAATGTTGCGTAAAATTCGTATCATTGATGCGGGCGACACGACACTGCTTCCAGGTTCATTTGTTGATGTGCATGAGTATGAAAATGCAAACAAGATAGCGATTCTCAGCGGCCAAGAACCAGCGGTAGCCAAACCAGTTCTTCTTGGTATCACCAAGGCGTCTTTGGAAACTGACTCCTTCTTGTCAGCAGCTTCCTTCCAGGAAACTACTCGTGTCCTGACAGATGCAGCTATCAAAGGAAAAGTCGATCAGTTGCTTGGATTGAAAGAGAATGTAATTATCGGTAAATTGATCCCTGCGGGAACAGGTATGAACCGTTACCGTAGCGTGAAATTTGCCCAGCCTGAAGAGGGGCAATCCTCATCTGAGGAGCTCGAACCCATTTCAGCTGAGTAGTAATATAAAAAAAAGTATGATAAGCCCGGAACACCGTAGATATAAGCTTTGGTAAAGGTTGTAGCAACGGTGCTCCGGTGCTTCTTATAAAAATGTAACGTATTACTTTGTTTAAATAGATTATAGTTGATAATTGTCTTGACATTGTTCATAGTCAATGCTAATATAGCAAAGGTGCGTGAGCAGCCTATATGCTATTGGGTCTTTTCGGAGGAATGAGATATGTCTAAAGAACAGGGACTGCAAGATGCTCATGTCAAAATCGGTACCAAACAAACCATTCGTATGGTAGAATTGGGCTTCGCCTCGGAAGTATATGTGGCAGAAGATGCAGATCAGCGTTTCACTTCCAACATCATTGATTTGTGCAATAAGCACGGGGTCAAAGTGACTCTCGTAGATACAATGAAAAATCTCGGAGCTGCATGCGGGATTGAAGTGGGAGCCGCGATGGCTGCTATCGTAAAACAATAGGGTAAGGAACGTTTTTGTCTAGGGAATCGTTATTCTTGGCGGCAAAGACTTTTCATTTGTTCTTTTATGAACCGCCTGGGTCTGTGGGCTTAGATAAGGTTTATAAAGTAACAGCAAAAATTGAGGAAGGGGGTGGCAACCAACATGCCAACTATTAACCAACTGGTTCGTAAAGGACGTCAAGCCAAAATCGAGAAATCGAAATCACCGGCTTTGCAAAAAGGTTTTAATGCCTTGAAACGTGAAGCTACCGACATCAGTGCCCCGCAAAAACGCGGAGTGTGCACTCGTGTAGGTACTATGACTCCGAAAAAACCGAACTCCGCACTTCGTAAATATGCCCGTGTTCGCTTGACGAACCGTGTAGAGGTGACTGCTTACATTCCAGGTATTGGACATAACCTTCAAGAACACAGCGTAGTGCTGATTCGCGGTGGTCGTGTAAAAGACCTTCCGGGTGTGCGTTACCACATCGTTCGCGGTGCTTTGGATACTGCAGGCGTAAACAACCGCATGCAAGCTCGTTCCAAATACGGCGCAAAACGCCCTAAAGCTAAAAAATCCTAATGAATATAAACCGCATATGCAGGTTTAACATGTAAGAAAGGGGGATATCCATGCCACGCAAAGGTCCAGTTACCAAAAGAGACGTGTTGCCAGATCCGGTATACAACAGCAAGTTGGTTACTCGCTTGATCAACCGCATCATGCTCGACGGAAAACGAGGCGTTGCTCAAAGCATTCTGTATAATGCGTTCAAGCTTATCCAAGAACGTACGGGTAATGACCCGATGGAAGTATTTGAAGCAGCTATCAAGAATATCATGCCAGTCCTGGAAGTTAAAGCACGCCGTGTCGGCGGTGCCAACTACCAAGTACCAATCGAGGTAAAACCAGAAAGACGTACGTCCCTGGGATTACGTTGGCTCGTGAACTACTCCCGCAACCGCGGCGAGAAAACTATGGAAGAGCGTTTGGCGGCTGAGATTATCGATGCTTCCAACAACACAGGCGCTTCCGTGAAGAAACGTGAAGACACGCACAAAATGGCTGAAGCGAACAAAGCGTTTGCTCACTATCGTTGGTAGGATTCAGCTCAAAAAAATAACTTCAATTTTGAAGGGAGACCCATTTCATGGCAAGAGAGTTCTCCTTGAAAAATACACGTAATATCGGGATCATGGCTCATATTGACGCGGGTAAAACCACAACAACAGAGCGGATCTTGTTCTACACAGGCCGTACGCACAAAATCGGTGAAGTTCACGAAGGTGCTGCGACAATGGACTGGATGGAACAAGAACAAGAGCGCGGAATCACGATTACTTCCGCTGCGACGACCGCTGCCTGGAAAGGTCACCGCGTCAATATCATTGACACCCCGGGGCACGTTGACTTCACTGTTGAAGTTGAACGTTCCCTTCGTGTATTGGACGGAGCAGTTGGTGTTTTCAGTGCGAAAGAAGGCGTTGAGCCTCAGTCTGAAACTGTATGGAGACAGGCTGATCGCTATGGCGTTCCACGGATCGCATATGTAAACAAAATGGACATTATTGGTGCCGACTTCTTGAACGTTGTAGCAGATATGCGTGATCGCCTTCAAGCGAACGCAGTTGCGATTCAACTTCCAATCGGTGCAGAAAATGACTTTTTAGGTATCATCGATATCGTTGGGCAAAAGGCTTATATGTACAAAGATGACCTTGGTCAAAATATCGAAGAAACCGAAATTCCTGCGGAATACAAAGACAAAGTCGAAGAACTCCGCAACGAATTGATTGAGAAGGTTGCCGAACTGGATGAAGATTTGACTATGAAATACCTTGAAGGCGAAGAGATCACGGTTGAAGAAATTAAAGCCGCTCTCCGCAAAGGTGTTGTAGAAGTTAAGATCTTCCCAGTTATCTGTGGATCTTCCTACCGTAACAAAGGTGTTCAGTTGATGCTGGACGCTGTTGTTGATTACCTGCCAGCTCCTATTGATGTACCAAGTATTCAAGGTCATCTGGAAGATGGAACGGAAGTTGAACGTCATTCTTCTGATGAAGAGCCTTTCTCCGCATTGGCCTTCAAAATTATGACGGACCCTTACGTTGGTAAATTGACATTCTTCCGCGTATATTCCGGTGTTCTTCAATCCGGTTCTTACGTATTGAATGCAACAAAAGGCAAACGTGAACGTATCGGACGTATTCTTCAAATGCACGCGAATAGCCGTCAAGAAATCACTGAAGTTTACTCCGGTGACATTGCGGCAGCCGTAGGTTTGAAAGATACAGGTACAGGTGATACACTGTGTGATGAGAAGAATCCTGTTATTCTCGAATCCATGAACTTCCCTGATCCGGTTATCGAAATCGCGGTTGAGCCTAAAACCAAAGCTGACCAAGACAAGATGGCAGTTGCACTCGGTAAGTTGACTGAAGAAGATCCAACTCTTCGCGCTTCTACTAACGAAGAAACTGGCCAAACTATCTTGGCAGGTATGGGTGAGCTTCACTTGGACATTATCATTGACCGTATGCGTCGTGAGTTCAAAGTGGAAACCAATGTTGGTAAACCGCAGGTAGCATACCGTGAAACATTCCGTGCTCCAGCACGTGTTGAAGGTAAGTTTGTTCGTCAATCCGGTGGTCGTGGTCAATATGGTCACGTATGGGTTGAGTTCGAACCACTCGAAGCAGGTACTGGTAGCCAGTTTGAAAGCAAGGTTGTCGGTGGCTCTGTTCCAAGAGAATACATCGGACCTGCACTTGCTGGTATTGAAGAGCAAATGAAAAACGGTGTCCTTGCAGGCTTCCCGCTTGTGGACGTTAAAGCTACAATTGTGGATGGATCATACCATGATGTCGATTCCAATGAAATGGCATTTAAAATTGCCGGTTCAATGGCGCTGAAAGCAGCGAAAGACAAATGTAAACCTGTATTGCTTGAACCGATTATGAAAGTTGAAGTAACGGTTCCAGAGGAATACATGGGTGACGTAATGGGTATGCTGAACTCCCGTCGTGGTCGGATTGAAGGTATGGATTCCCGTGGTGGTGCCCAAATTATTCGTGCAATGGTTCCATTGTCCGAAATGTTTGGATATTCCACTACACTTCGTTCCGGTACACAAGGACGCGGTGTGTTCTCCATGGAGCTTCATCACTATGAAGAAGTTCCGAAGAGCATTGCTGAAGAGATCGTTGCCAAAACCAAAGGCGGCGAGTAATACAGTGTATTAGCTGATCGGATACTCTAGGTTTTTCCAAGAGGTTTCCGACAGCCTAAAAATAAAACATGTTATTGAGGAGGAATTGTTCAAATGGCAAAGGCTAAGTTTGAACGTAACAAACCGCACGTTAATATCGGTACAATTGGTCACGTCGATCATGGTAAAACAACTTTGACTGCTGCAATCACAACTGTACTTTCCAAAACTTACGGTGGTGCTGCTGTAGCATTCGATCAAATCGATAAAGCTCCAGAAGAGCGCGAACGCGGTATCACAATCTCCACTGCACACGTGGAATACGAAACGCCTAACCGTCACTATGCACACGTTGACTGCCCAGGTCACGCCGACTATGTTAAAAACATGATCACTGGCGCTGCACAAATGGACGGAGCGATTCTGGTTGTATCCGCAGCTGACGGTCCTATGCCGCAAACTCGCGAACACATCCTCTTGTCCCGTCAAGTAGGTGTTCCATACATCGTTGTATTCCTGAACAAATGCGACATGGTTGAAGACGAAGAGTTGCTGGAATTGGTTGAAATGGAAGTTCGCGACTTGCTGAGCGAGTATGACTTCCCAGGCGACGACACTCCAATCACTCGTGGTTCCGCTCGTGAAGCACTGCAAAACCCAGATGGCGACTGGGCTAAGAAAATCGTTGAAATGTTCGAAACAATCGACACTTACATCCCAACTCCAGAACGCGACACTGACAAGCCTTTCCTTATGCCTGTCGAGGACGTATTCTCCATCACTGGTCGTGGTACAGTTGCTACAGGCCGTGTAGAGCGTGGTACTGTTAAAGTGGGCGACGAAATCGAAATCATCGGTATTCAAGAAGAATCCCGTAAATCCGTAGTAACAGGCGTAGAAATGTTCCGTAAATTGCTTGACTCCGCTCAAGCTGGTGACAACATCGGCGCACTGCTTCGCGGTGTAGATCGTGCACAAATCGAGCGTGGCCAAGTATTGGCTAAACCAGGTTCTGTTAACCCACATACAGAATTCTCTGCTCAAATCTACGTTTTGACTAAAGAAGAAGGCGGACGTCACAAACCTTTCTTCACTGGTTACCGTCCACAGTTCTACTTCCGTACAACTGACGTAACTGGTATCATTACTCTGCCAGAAGGTTCCGAAATGGTAATGCCTGGTGATAACATTACGGTTACTGTTCAACTGATCAGCCCAATCGCGATTGAAGAAGGAACTAAGTTCTCCATTCGTGAAGGTGGACGTACAGTTGGTGCAGGCGCTGTAGCAACAATCTCCAAATAATAAGGCTACGAGTCTTGAATATAGCAACATTGTACTGGAACGAGTAACATCGTATTGGAACGAAGTAAAACGAGCCCCTGCCATGGTGCGGGGGCTTTTCTCTTGAGGAAAATTGCAAGCTACGAGCACAATTGTTATCTTTGAAAATAAGATGCATTGTTTTTTTACGTTTTTGCTTGCAATAGGCAGAAGTATTCGATATAATAACTAATGTTGTTTGTGACTGTGCGATGATGTGAGAGGTTACTGACACACCCGGCCCCTTTGCCATGGGAGGGCTGTCGGAAAATTTTCACGGAGTATGTCCGATACCAAATTGGGCGATAGAAGGAGGGACTAAAATGGCAAAGCAAAAAATTCGTATTCGTTTGAAAGCTTACGATCACAGAATTCTTGATCAATCCGCTGAGAAAATTGTTGAAACAGCTAAACGTTCGGGTGCAGGTGTTTCCGGACCAATTCCGCTGCCAACTGAAAAACAAATCATTACTATTCTCCGTGCGGTACACAAGTACAAGGATTCTCGGGAACAATTCGAAATGCGCACACACAAGCGTTTGATCGACATTGTTAATCCGACTCCACAAACTGTGGATGCCTTGATGCGCTTGGACCTGCCGTCCGGTGTAGATATCGAAATTAAATTGTAATATGTAATCAGGAAAAGAAAAGAGGTGTCAACATGAAAGGTATCTTAGGAAAAAAACTCGGAATGACTCAAGTGTTTACCCCTGAAGGTAACGTACTTGCTGTTACGGTTATCGAAGCTGGTCCTTGTGTTGTTCTGCAAAAGAAAGATCTGGAAAACGATGGATACGAAGCTATCCAACTCGGATTCTCTGATAAAAAAGAAAAAAGATCCAACAAACCTGAAGCAGGGCATGCTAAAAAAGCAAATACTGCACCTAAGCGCTACGTTCGTGAACTTCGTGGCATCGACCTTGCTGCGTACGAGGTTGGCCAAGAACTGAAGGCTGATGTCTTCACAGAAGGCGAATTCGTTGACGTAACAGGTATTTCTAAAGGTAAAGGTTTTGCCGGCGTTATCAAACGTTGGGGACAAAGCCGCGGACCAATGGCACACGGCTCGCGTTACCACAGAGGTCCAGGTTCTATGGGTTCCATTCAAGCTAACCGCGTTCCTAAAGGTAAACACTTGCCAGGACACATGGGGCATGAAACGGTAACGATTCAACGCCTTGAAGTTGTTAAGATCGATACAGAACGTAATGTATTGCTCGTGAAAGGTTCCATTCCAGGACCTAAAAACAGCTTCGTTAAAGTATTAGAAACGGTGAAAAAATAATCAACTGAGGAAAGGAGGAACACAAAATGCCAAAAGTAGCACTATTTAATATTAGTGGCAGCCAAGTTGGCGAAATTGAATTGAACGATGCAGTGTTCGGTATCGAACCGAATAAACACGTTCTTCATGACGCTGTTGTTATGCAATTGGCTTCCCTGCGTCAAGGTACTCACAAAGTAAAAGGACGTTCTGAAGTACGTGGCGGCGGACGTAAACCTTGGAAACAAAAAGGTACTGGTCGCGCTCGTCAAGGTTCAATTCGTGCACCACAATGGGTTGGTGGCGGTACTGTATTCGGTCCGACTCCACGCAGCTATGCTTACAAATTGCCTAAAAAAGTTCGTCGTCTGGCGATCAAATCGGCACTGTCATCCAAAGTGATTGAGAATGAAATCATCGTATTGGACGCTCTTACACTGAACGGACCTAAAACGAAAGAATTCGCAGCCATTTTGAATAACCTTAAAGCTGATCGTAAAGCATTGATTGTAGCTCCTAGCTATGATGACAATGTAGCACTGTCCGCTCGTAATATTCCTGGTGTGAAGTTTGTAGCCGCAGACGGCATTAATGTTCTTGATGTGCTCGGACACGACAAACTGATCATTACGAAGGAAGCAGTTCAGAAGGTAGAGGAGGTGCTCGCGTAATGAAGGATCCTCGTGATATTATCAAACGTCCGATTATCACCGAACGTACGGCTGGTATGATGAATGACTTGAAATATGTTTTCGAAGTTGACATTCGTTCCAATAAAGTCGAAGTTAAAAAAGCAATCGAAGCGATTTTTAACGTGAAAGTAAGTAACGTTAATACACTTCGTGTGCCTGCGAAACCAAAACGCTACGGTCGTCATTCCGGCTATACGAGCGAGTGGAAGAAAGCGTTCGTAACGCTGAGCAAAGACAGTAAGCCGCTTGAGTTTTTTGAAACAGTATAATTGAATCTGTAAAGTAAGGAGGGAAACTCAGTGCCAATTAAAAAGTATAAACCGACGTCCCCGGCCAGACGTGCAATGTCTGTATCTACTTTCGAGGAGATCACAACAAATCAGCCCGAGAAATCGTTGCTGGCACCTCTGAGCAAGCAAGCTGGACGTAATAACCAAGGTAAAATTACAGTTCGTCATCATGGCGGCGGACACAAACGTAAATACCGTATTATTGACTTCAAACGTAACAAAGATGGAATACCGGGCCGCGTTGCTACGATCGAATATGATCCAAACCGTACGTCCAACATCGCACTTATCCACTATGTGGATGGTGAAAAACGTTACATCATCGCTCCTAAAGGTCTGAAAGTAGGAGATATAGTGGTATCCGGTCCGGACTCCGATATTAAAATCGGTAACTCCTTGCCATTGGAAAATATTCCAGTAGGTACGGTTATCCACAATATCGAATTGAAACCGGGTAAAGGTGGCCAACTTGTTCGTGCTGCTGGTACGGAAGCCCAACTTCTTGGTAAAGAAGAGAAGTATGTTACAATTCGTTTGACCTCTGGTGAAGTGCGTCGCATTCTGAAAGTTTGCCGTGCTACAATTGGATCTGTTGGTAACGAAGACCACGAACTTGTTAAAATCGGTAAAGCTGGTCGTAGTCGTTGGTTGGGACAACGTCCTGAAGTTCGCGGTGTTGTTATGAACCCTAACGATCACCCACACGGTGGTGGTGAAGGTCGCGCTCCAATCGGACGTAAATCTCCAATGTCTCCATGGGGTAAACCAACCCTTGGTTACAAGACACGTAAAAAAGGCAAAGCATCTGATAAGTACATCGTTCGTCGTCGTACTAAGTAATAAAACGTGCGCTTAAGTCGCACGTTAACATATTAAAGAACGACTACGTTTTAACGAAGGGAGGATTCACAAATGGGTCGCAGTCTCAAAAAAGGACCATTTATTGATGGTTACCTGTTGAAAAAAGTAGAGGTTTTGAACGAGTCTGACAAAAAAGTCGTGATCAAAACTTGGTCCCGTCGCTCTACGATTTTCCCGCAATTTATCGGACACACGTTTGGTGTATATGATGGTCGTAAACACGTGCCTGTATACGTAACGGAAGATATGGTTGGACACAAATTGGGCGAATTCGCTCCAACGCGTACGTACAAAGGCCATACGGATGACGATAAGAAAACAAGAAGATAATCAACACAGCGTAGTGTTTGAGAGGAGGTAACTCAATGGAAGCAAAAGCACATGCTAAATCCGTGCGGATTTCCGCTCGCAAAGTGAAACTTGTTATCGATTTGATTCGTGGCAAGCAGGTAGGTGAGGCGATTGCAATTCTTCGTCACACTCCGAAATCCGCTTCTCCAGTCGTTGAGAAATTGTTGAATTCTGCTATCGCGAACGCAGATCACAACTACTCTATGGACGTAAATAAATTGGTAGTGTCTGAGGTTTTTGTAAACCAAGGTCCTACAATGAAACGATTCCGCCCGCGTGCAATGGGTCGTGCAAGCCGCATCAATAAACGCACCAGTCATATTACTCTGGTGGTATCTGAAAAATAAGGAGGGAAAACGTGTGGGCCAAAAGGTAAATCCCGTCGGACTCCGAATCGGTATTATCCGTGATTGGGAATCCAAATGGTATGCAGGCAAAGATTTCGGTGATCTTTTGCTGGAAGACGTTAAGATTCGTGAGCATCTGAAGAAAAGATTGAAAGACTCCGCTGTATCCCGTGTTGAAATCGAGAGAGCAGCTAACCGTGTCAACGTAACGATTCACACTGCGAAACCAGGTATGGTTATCGGTAAGGGTGGTTCCGAAGTTGAAAATCTGCGTAATGAAATCACTAAAATCGCAGGCGGTAAAAAGGTACACATCAATATCTCTGAAATTAAAAATCCTGAACTGGATGCAATTCTTGTTGCTGAAAGCATTGCACAACAATTGGAACGTCGTGTTTCTTTCCGTCGTGCGTTGAAACAAGCAATTCAAAGAACTATGCGTTCCGGTGCAAAAGGAATTAAAACTCAAGTAGGCGGACGTCTTGGCGGTGCCGAAATCGCTCGTTCCGAAGGATACAGCGAAGGAACTGTTCCACTGCATACACTTCGTGCTGACATCGACTACGGTACAGCAGAAGCTCATACTACTTATGGCCGTCTTGGCGTAAAAGTATGGATCTATCGTGGAGAGGTTCTTCCTCCAGCTAAGAAACAAGCTCCTCAGGAAGGAGGCAACTAATCATGTTGGTACCTAAACGCGTAAAACATCGTAAACAACAACGTGGTCACATGAAGGGTCGTGCAAAAGGCGGTACTACACTGAACTTTGGTGAGTACGGTTTGCAAGCTACTGAACCAGCATGGATCACTAACCGTCAAATCGAAGCTGCTCGTATTGCGATGACTCGTTACATCAAACGTGGTGGTAAGGTTTGGATTAAAATTTTCCCTGACAAACCAATTACTCAAAAGCCTCTTGAGGTTCGTATGGGTAGTGGTAAAGGTAACGTAGAAAAATGGGTTGCAGTAGTGAAACCAGGTAAGATCATGTTTGAACTTGCTGGTGTACCGGAAGAGATTGCTCGTGAAGCAATGCGTCTTGCCGCTCACAAACTGCCAATCAAAACTAAGTTTGTGAAACGTGAAGAATTGGGTGGTGAAGCAAATGAAGGCTAGTGAATTCCGCAACCTTACCACTGCTGAAATCGAACAAAAGATCTCTGGTTTTAAAGAAGAACTTTTCAACCTTCGTTTTCAACTCGCTACCGGTCAGCTTGATAACCCGACTCGGATCGGTGCTGTGCGTAAGGAAATTGCTCGTGCTAAAACTGTGATCCGTGAAAGAGAACTTGGGATTAGCTAAGATATTAGACCGGGTGGAAATTCCGCCTGTAATTAGGAAGGAGGCCAACAATGAGCGAACGTAATGCCCGTAAAGTATTAGTCGGTAAAGTAGTCAGCGACAAAATGGATAAAACGATTGTGATTGCTGTAGAAACTTACAAAAAACATGATCTCTACCATAAACGCATTAAAGTGACTAAAAAATTCAAAGCTCATGATGAAAACAACACTGCACAAATCGGTGATACTGTTAAAATCATGGAAACTCGTCCTTTGTCCAAAGACAAAAACTGGAGACTGGTCGAAATCGTTGAAAAAGCTGTTATAATCTAATGTAGTGTAGTTTTTCCGAAAGGAGGATAAATAAATGATTCAACCATTTACACGTTTGACTGTGGCTGACAATTCCGGCGCGAAGGAACTGATGTGTATCCGTGTGCTCGGTGGTACGGGACGTCGTACAGCTCAAATTGGTGACCTGATCGTTTGTTCCGTAAAACAAGCAACACCAGGCGGCGTTGTCAAAAAGGGTGATGTAGTAAGAGCGGTTGTCGTTCGTACTAAACGTTCTATCCGCCGTAAAGACGGTTCCTACATCGGATTTGATGAGAACGCAGCAGTGGTCGTTAAAGAAGACAAGAGCCCACGCGGTACTCGTATTTTCGGACCAGTTGCTCGCGAACTTCGTGATAAAGACTTCATGAAAATCGTTTCCTTGGCTCCGGAAGTGATCTAAATTCACCTTAAAATGTGCCCGTAGGAGGTGTACGAAATGCCAAAAGTGAAAAAAGTTCTGGAATCCCATAACAACAAGCTGCACGTCAAAAAAGACGACACTGTTCTGGTGATTACAGGTAAAGATAAAGGTAAAAAAGGTCGCGTTATCGCTGCTTACCCTCGTCAAAACCGTGTGCTTGTGGAAGGTGTTAACATGATTAAGAAACACCAAAAGCCTAATCAGTTGAATCCACAAGGCGGCATCATCGAGAAAGAAGCTCCGATTCACGTTTCCAACGTTATGCACATTGATCCGAAGAGCGGAAAAGTAACTCGTGTGGGTTACAAGGTTTTGGACAACGGAAAAAAAGTGCGTATTGCAAAACGTTCAGGCGAAGTGATCGACTAATTATTTTTTGAAGAAAGGAGGACTATGATTCATGGCAACAACAAGAATGAAAGAACGTTTCTTGAAAGAAATCACTCCTGCTTTGATGCAGAAGTTCAACTATACAACAGTGATGCAAGTGCCTAAAATCGAGAAAGTTGTAATCAACATGGGTGTTGGCGACGCAGTCCAAAACTCCAAAGTACTTGATTCGGCTCTCAACGACATGCAGCTGATCGCTGGTCAAAAACCAGTTATCACTCGCGCAAAAAAATCTATTGCAGGTTTTAAATTGCGTGAAAACATGCCGATCGGTGTAAAGGTAACACTTCGTGGCGAGCGTATGTATTATTTCTTGGACAAATTGTTCAACATCACTCTCCCTCGCGTACGTGACTTCCATGGCGTATCAACAAAAGCTTTCGACGGACGTGGTAACTACACGCTTGGTTTGAAAGAACAGTTGATCTTCCCGGAAATCGAGTACGATCAAGTTGATAAAGTTCGTGGTATGGATATCGTTATCGTAACGACTGCCAAGACTGACGAAGAGTCCCGTGAGCTTCTGACTCAGCTGGGCATGCCTTTCGCGAAATAATGTTGGCATAACGTTTCGGGCGTCTGATTTAAAGACACCCTGTTCTCCGAAACTATTTAGGAGGTGTCAGGCTAAGTGGCAAAAACTTCAATGAAAGTCAAACAACAACGCGCACCAAAGTTTAAAGTTCGTGCTTATACTCGTTGCGAACGTTGTGGTCGTCCACATTCGGTGCTGCAAAAGTTTAAGATCTGCAGAATTTGCTTCCGTGAATTAGCTTATAAAGGCCAGATTCCTGGCGTGAAAAAAGCAAGCTGGTAAAAAGTCCTGTTTGGGAAGGAGGTTTATACACAATGACTATGTCTGATCCAATTGCAGATATGCTTACTCGTATTCGTAACGCGAACACTGTTCGCCACGAAACAGTAGAAATGCCTGCATCTACAATGAAAAAACAAATCGCCGACATCCTGAAACGTGAAGGATTCATTCGTGATGCGGAATTTGTTGAAGATAGCAAACAAGGGATCATCCGTATTTTCTTGAAATACGGTGCGAACAACGAGCGTGTTATCACAGGTTTGAAAAGAATCAGTAAACCAGGTCTTCGCGTTTACACGAAGAGCAATGAGATTCCACGCGTACTGGGTGGACTCGGGATCGCAATCATTTCAACATCCAAAGGTATCATGACCGACAAAGAAGCACGTCAGTCCAAAGCCGGCGGAGAAGTGGTTTGCTACGTTTGGTAATTTAACGTTTAAAAGATAGGAGGTGCAACAGATATGTCCCGTATTGGTCGTAAACCAATCACAGTACCAAGTGGTGTTGACGTGACTTTGAACAACACAGTGATCACAGTTAAAGGTCCTAAAGGAACATTGACTCGTGAGCTTCATAAAGACATGTCCGTTACTGTGGAAAATAATGAAATTAATGTAGTTCGTCCTTCGGACAACAAACTTCACCGCTCTTTGCATGGAACAACCCGCAGCGTTGTCAATAACATGGTAAGTGGTGTAACTGAAGGCTTTTCAAAATCTCTGGAGCTGGTTGGGGTCGGATATCGTGCAAGCAAATCCGGAGATAAAATCGTTCTGAACGTTGGATACTCTCATCCGGTTGAAATTTCACCGGAAGCGGGCATCGAATTCGAAGTTCCTTCGAACACTAAAATCATCGTTCGCGGAATTGATAAAGAGCGCGTAGGTGCCTATGCTGCTAAAATCCGTTCCGTTCGTGAACCTGAACCGTACAAAGGTAAAGGGATTAAATACGAAGGCGAGCGCATCATCCGTAAAGAAGGTAAAGCCGGTAAGAAGAAATAAGTTTCTTACCGACTTTTGTGCGGTCTTTCTACTGGAAAGACTTGTACTTCTTTTTTACCCAGTGCGTCTTAGTATAAAGTTTTAAAAGGCAAACTGAAGGGAGTGAAAACTTGAGATGATTACAAAACAAGATAAAAATAAAGCGCGTGTCAGAAGACATCTGCGTGTACGTAAGAAAATCGAAGGTACGGCTGTACGTCCTCGTTTGAACGTATTCCGCTCTTCCAAGCATATCTACGCACAACTGATTGATGATGTTGCTGGTGTAACATTGGTTTCTGCATCCACTATGGATAAAGAGCTGAGCAGCGAAATCAAAAACGGTGGTAGTGTAGAAGCAGCTCGTAAGGTTGGCGAACTCGTTGCTAAACGTGCGAAAGAAAAAGGCCATGCTAACATCGTATTTGATCGTGGTGGATACTTGTATCATGGACGGATTCAAGCTTTGGCTGATGCAGCTCGCGAAGCAGGCCTTGAATTCTAAGACATTTCTCAAAAGGAGGTTAACGACTTGCGTGTAGATCCGAATACTTTGGAACTGACTGAAAGAGTAGTAAATATTAATCGTGTAGCTAAAGTTGTCAAAGGCGGACGCCGTTTTAGCTTCAGTGCTCTGGTAGTAGTGGGCGACGGCAACGGCTGGGTAGGCGCTGGAATCGGTAAAGCGGGCGAAGTACCTGATGCGATTCGCAAAGGTATTGAAGATGCTAAGAAAAACCTGGTTCACGTTCCACTCGTAGGCACAACAATTCCTCACCTTGTTACAGGTAAGTTCGGTGCTGGCCGGGTTCTGTTGAAACCGGCATCGGAAGGTACTGGGGTTATCGCTGGTGGTCCAGTTCGTGCTGTTCTGGAACTTGCTGGTGTAGGTGATATCTTGACAAAATCTTTGGGTTCTTCGAATTCCATGAATATGGTCAATGCGACTTTGGAAGGTTTGTCCCGCTTGAAACGCGCTGAAGATGTTGCTAAATTGCGCGGCAAATCCATCGAAGAGCTGCTGGGCTAAGGAGGGAATATCATGGCGAAATTAGAAATTACCCTCGTTCGTTCGTTGATCGGCCGTCCTGGTACTCAGAGAACGACTGTTAAAACGCTCGGCTTGCGTAAAATCAACCATAAAGTAGTTCAACCCGACAATGCAGCGATT
This sequence comes from Paenibacillus polymyxa M1, assembly GCF_000237325.1. Lineage (NCBI taxonomy): Bacteria > Bacillati > Bacillota > Bacilli > Caryophanales > Paenibacillaceae > Paenibacillus > Paenibacillus polymyxa. The sequence goes on along the minus strand of NC_017542.1, from coordinate 5,149,680 downwards.
CGCGGGATGATTAATCAAGTTAGCCATTTGGTTTCTGTTAAAGAAATCGAGGCTTAAGAAATAAAGTATTTTAACAATAATCAAGGAGGTGCAACGAACGATGAAGTTACATGAGCTTTCCCCAGCTCCAGGCTCCCGCAAAGAACGTAAGCGTTTGGGTCGTGGTCCTAGTAGCGGTACGGGTAAAACTTCTGGTCGTGGTCATAAGGGTCAAAACGCTCGTTCCGGCGGTGGTGTACGTCCGGGCTTCGAGGGTGGTCAAAACCCACTGTATCGTCGCTTGCCTAAACGCGGTTTCGTAAATCCTACTCGTAAAGAGTATGCGGTTTTGAATATCGAAGATTTGAACAGTTTTGCAGCGGGTACAGAAGTAAGCCCTGAGTTTTTGCTGAACAATGGTATTGTGAAGAACGCGAAATCCGGAATTAAAATTCTGGGTAACGGTGAAATCACTGTGAAATTGACAGTTAAAGCGAACAAGTTCTCTCAATCTGCGGTAGAGAAAATTGAAGCTGCCGGCGGTAAAACCGAGGTGATCTAATGTTCAAGACCCTGAAAAATATATGGCGGGTTGAGGATCTTAGAACCCGAATCCTGTTTACCCTGTTTATACTCTTTGTATATCGTATTGGCTCCTTCGTGCCGGTTCCCGGTGTGAATAAGCAAGTCTTTACTTCTCAGGATCAGGCAGGAAGCGAGTTGTTTGGACTCCTTAACACCTTCTCAGGGGGCGCATTGTATCAGTTTTCGATCTTCGCCCTCGGGATTATGCCATATATTACAGCGTCCATCATTGTACAGTTGCTGTCAATGGACGTGATTCCGAAACTTGCGGAATGGGCTAAACAAGGAGAGCATGGTAAAAAGAAATTGGCTCAAATTACACGGTATGGTACTGTAATACTAGGCTTAATCCAAGCATTCGGAACGTCGATTGGTTTCAATCGACTGTACGGTGCAGCGATGATTCCAGGTGCTACTTTTGCTGATTATCTGGTTATTGCCATTGTGCTTACAGCAGGGACTACGTTCCTTATGTGGCTTGGTGAGCAAATTACCGAAAAGGGAATTGGTAATGGTATCTCTATTGTAATCTTCGCAGGGATCGCGGCAGGTATTCCAAGACATATTCGGACGATTGTAGAATCTCAGTTTATTCAAGCAGATCAGCTGTTTATGAATATCCTGAAGGCAATTATCATTGCCTTGGTGGTTGTTCTGATTATTGTGGGTGTTATCTACATCCAACAAGGTATTCGGAAAATTCCAGTACAATACGCTAAACGTGTAGTTGGCAACAAGATGTACGGTGGCCAGAATACGCATATTCCGATGAAAATAAATGCGGCAGGCGTTATTCCGGTAATCTTTGCGGTATCATTGCTGCAATTCCCGACAATTATTGCGAGTTTCTGGGCAGATCATGCTTGGGCTAAGTGGATTACCACTTACTTGTATTATGACAAGCCGCTGGGCATGGTTTTGTATGTCGTAATGATTATCGGTTTCACATTCTTCTATACCTTTGTACAGATGAATCCGCAGCAAATGGCCGACAACATGAAGAAAAACGGCGGTTATATCCCGGGTATTCGCCCAGGTAAAGCTACGGAGAAATACTTGACACGAGTAATGTCACGTTTGACAATGACAGGAGCTTTGTTCCTGGCAGTCATATCCGTTTTGCCGGTATTCTTCGGTTCGCTTTCGGGCTTGCCTCGTTCCGTGCAAATTGGCGGTACTTCATTGCTCATCATTATTGGTGTAGCATTGGATACGATGAAGCAAATCGAAAGCCAACTGATCAAACGCCATTACAAAGGCTTCATCAACAAATAGGCAATAGGTACCGGCATAGGATGTTCGCATGCTTACCGGCACCTTTTGTGCTGTTTCTTGTGTAGGGGTCGTCTTGAGGAGTGACAGATTGTGAATATTTTGATCATGGGCCCTCCGGGGGCTGGTAAAGGTACACAAGCAGATGTCATTGTGAAGGAGTTCGGCATTCCTCATATCTCGACAGGTGATGCGTTTCGCCTAGCGATGAAACAGGGAACACCTATTGGCATTAAAGCCAAAGAGTATATTGACAAGGGTGAACTTGTTCCGGATGATGTAACAATCGGTATCGTTGAAGAACGACTACAGCAGCCGGATTGCAAGAAAGGTTTCTTGCTAGACGGTTTTCCAAGAACTTTAGCTCAAGCTGAAGCCTTGGATCAAATTTTGGGTCGTTTGAACACGAAGCTGGATGATGTCATCAACCTGAAAGTGGATCGTGACAACTTGTTGGCACGAATCACAGGACGGCGAGTTTGTAAAAGCTGCGGAGCTAGCTATCATATTGTCTTTAATCCTCCTAAGGTTGAAGGCATTTGCGATAAAGACGGTGGTGAACTCTATCAGCGTCCTGACGATAACGAAGATAGCGTAAGAACACGACTTGACGAATATAGTAATAAAACAGCACCACTCCTCACGTTTTATGAGAACCAGAATCTTCTGCGTCATATTGACGGAGAACAGGATATTGATGTGGTTTCCCAAAATATCGTGTCCTTGTTGCGGGGTTAGCTGTAATGATCATTTGCAAGTCGGGGACGGAATCAAGCTTTATGAGGAAAGCTAGGAAAATGAATTCGGCAACGAATCATTTCTTAGCAGGACACATCGAGCCCGGTATTACGACCGGTGAACTTGATCATTTAGCTGATCGGTATATTCGCAGTCAGGGAGCTGTGCCGTCTTTTAAAGGTTATAACGGTTTTCCTGCTAGCATTTGCGCTTCAGTCAACGAACAACTGGTGCACGGATTTCCCGGCAAACGCAAGTTAAACAAAGGCGATGTCCTTACAAAAACTCGCCAGTTTACAATGTCGCATGCCATTCGGCAATATATTGAGAATCCAAACCGTGGTATTTCCGAGCAGGGACCGAGGCTGAAAACCGGCATTGTGCTGGCTATTGAATCAATGATTCCAATAGGTACTCACCTTGTAGGGACGCTAGAAGACAACTGGACGGTCGTTACGATGAACGTAATCTCTTGTGCTCCTTATGAGCAATTGGTGACGGACGAAGCGGACGACATGGACATTTTCACGAAACTGAGTGCGTAGGTGATTGGAATGAATCAGCAAGGAAACCTGCAAATCGGTCAGCTGGTGAAGATTCTGAAAGGCAGAGGTGCCGGACAGATTGCGGTTGTCGTTTCAATAGCAGATAGCAGGTTTGTGTATATTGCGGATGGGGATAAACGAAAGTTTGATCAAGCGAAGAAGAAAAATGTTCTTCATTTGGTGCCTCAGCCAAAGATTAGTAGCGAGATTGTAAATAGTTTAAACGAAAGCGGTCGGGTGACGAACGGAAAACTGCGGCATGCAGTGAAAACTTTCCTGGACTCGTCCGAATACCAAGCTGAAGAGAAAGGAGACTGACTTTGGCCAAAGAAGATGTCATTGAGGTTGAAGGTACGGTAATCGAGCCACTGCCGAACGCTACGTTCAAGGTAGAGCTGGAGAACGGTCATCAAATTCTTGCTCATGTTTCCGGAAAGCTGCGGATGCACTTTATCCGTATTTTGACAGGCGACAAGGTGGTTGTACAGTTATCGCCTTACGATTTAACCAAAGGCCGTATAACGTACCGCAAGTAATTCATGCAGGTTTTTATTAAACGTATGTCATTTAAAAAAACTTGTTTTGCTCGGCAAAACGATGTGAATGTTCACGAAGCGAGTTTTACCAGGGTAAAGCTTGGAGGAGGTAATCAACATGAAGGTAAGACCTTCTGTAAAACCTATTTGCGAGAAATGCAAAGTCATTCGCCGCAAAGGGAATGTAATGGTTATTTGCGAAAATCCGAAACACAAACAAAAACAAGGTTAATAGAAGGGGGTGTAGCGTAAAATGGCTCGTATAGCTGGTGTGGATTTGCCACGTGACAAACGCGTTGAGATCGCCTTGACTTACATTTTCGGAATCGGTAAGACGACTTCTCAGAAAATTTTGAAGGAAACAGGCATCAGTGCAAACACGCGTGTTCGTGATTTGACTGAAGATGAAGTGAGCAAATTACGTGAAACGATCGACAAAGAAGTTAAAGTAGAAGGCGATCTGCGTCGTGAAATTTCCTTGAATATTAAACGTCTGACTGAGATTGGCTGCTACCGTGGTGTTCGTCACCGTCGTGGATTGCCTGTTCGCGGACAACGTACTAAAACTAATGCTCGTACCCGTAAAGGTCCTCGTCGGACTGTAGCGAACAAGAAGAAATAAGAAGGGAGGATAACATTCAATGGCTAAACCGAAAAAAGTTGTACGCACAAAACGCCGTGACCGTAAAAATATTGAGAGTGGCGTGGCACACATCCGTTCCACGTTTAACAACACGATCGTTACGATCACAGATCCACACGGTAACGCAATCTCTTGGGCCAGCTCAGGCGGCATGGGATTCCGTGGTTCCCGTAAATCTACTCCATTCGCAGCGCAAATGGCCGCAGAAACTGCTGCTAAAGCTGCTATGGAACACGGCATGAAGACAGTCGAAGTCATGGTTAAAGGACCTGGTGCAGGTCGCGAAGCAGCAATTCGCTCTTTGCAAGCTGCTGGTCTGGAAGTTAACCTGATCAAAGACGTAACTCCGGTACCTCATAACGGATGCCGTCCTCCAAAACGTCGTCGCGTCTAATGAGATTTCTCCTCTGCGTGTAGTATAGATCCGGCACAAACTGCCAAGAATGGATGTTTAGGTATACTGCATGATAGACTATGGATAAGGTGAATGTTTCATATAGGAGCGACGTTTTGAAGGAGGGATATTGCAGTGATAGAAATCGAAAAGCCGAAAATTGAGACGGTTGACGTCAATGATGATGGCACCTATGGAAAATTCGTAGTAGAACCGCTGGAACGCGGATACGGTACGACGCTTGGGAACTCGCTTCGCCGTATTCTGTTATCCTCGTTACCGGGGGCAGCAGTCACATCGGTTCAGATCGATGGGGTTCTGCACGAGTTTGCAACGGTTCCCGGTGTGAAGGAAGACGTAACGGAGATCATTCTGAACTTGAAAGCTTTATCGCTTAAAATCCACTCAGATGAAGAGAAAGTACTCGAAATCGATGCGGAAGGCGAAGGAGTTGTAACGGCAGGTGATATCCGTGCGGATAGTGATGTGGAAATTCTTAATCCGGATCTTCACATTGCAACGCTCGGACCGGGTTCGAGACTTCACATGCGTATTTTTGCCAATCGCGGTCGCGGTTACGTTAAGCAGGATCGGAATAAACGTGATGACCAGCCGATCGGCGTCATTCCCGTCGACTCCATCTACACTCCGATTGCACGCGTGAACTACGGCGTAGAAAATACGCGTGTCGGCCAGGTTACGAATTATGACAAGCTGACACTTGAGGTTTGGACTGACGGAACTATTCGTCCTGAAGAAGCTGTGAGCCTTGGAGCCAAAATTTTGACCGAGCATGTGATGCTATTCGTGGGTCTCACGGATGAAGCAAAAGATGCAGAAATTATGGTCGAAAAAGAAGAAGACAAAAAAGAAAAAGTTCTTGAAATGACGATCGAAGAGCTGGATCTCTCCGTCCGTTCCTATAACTGCCTTAAGCGCGCTGGTATCAATACGGTACAAGAACTCACGACTAAATCTGAAGAAGATATGATGAAGGTCCGTAACTTGGGTCGCAAATCTTTGGAAGAAGTACAAGAGAAGCTCGAGGAACTTGGTTTAGGACTTCGTACGGAAGAATAGCACAGCAACGTTTTTGTGAAGGAGGGGAAACTACATGGCATACCAAAAATTGGGCCGTAATTCTAGTGCCCGTAAAGCTTTGTTTCGTGATTTGGTAACCGATCTGTTCTTGTATGAGCGTATCCAAACTACTGAGGCTAAAGCGAAAGAAGTTCGTTCTATTGCTGAAAAACTGATCACCAAAGCGAAAAAAGGAGATCTGCACGCACGTCGTCAAGTGGCTGCGTTCGTTCGCCGTGAAACTTTGGATGGTGAGCAGGATGCAATCCAAAAGCTGTTTAGCGAATTGGCTACACGTTACAATGAGCGTCCAGGTGGATACACTCGTATCCTGAAACTGGGACCTCGTCGTGGCGACGCCGCTCCAATGGTATATCTGGAATTGGTTGACCGCGCGTAAACAGGCGAAGATGAGGGAAGGGTGGACAGAATCGGCTTGATTCTGAACAACCCTTTTTTTCTCTTGGAGGAGTCCTTGAGGGGCTTCTCCTTTGTTATGTTCGGTTATTTCCTGTAAGGCCAGAGAATACCCCTACAAAGGTGTGAGAAGCATGCGGAACTTGTGCATGAAGGTGAACTATGATGGAACCCACTATGATGGCTTTCAGACGCAGCCTAGTGGCAACACTATTCAGGACTGCCTTGAAAATGCTATATACTCATTGACGGGCGAACGTCTGAAAATTACGGGCTCAGGACGGACAGATGCAGGTGTGCATGCATACGGGCAGGTATTCAATTTTCATACTGAATCGCCGATTCCGATACATCGCTGGTGTCTGGCACTTAATGCCTGGCTGCCTCGTGATATCATCGTTACGGATGCGAGAGAGGTGCCACTGTCCTTTCATGCACGCCGCATGGCGAAGCGGAAGACGTATCGGTACAGTATTAATGCGAACCGGTTTCCAGACATCTTTCACCGTCGTACACAGGCCCATCATCCAACGAATCTGGATGTAAGAGCGATGGAAAAGGGGTTGGCTCATTTAGTGGGCACCTTTGACTATACTTCGTTCGCATCTCGACGTTCCCAAAAGACGAACCATGTTCGCACTATTTACGAAGCCTATATAACGGTAGACCATTCCTTTTCGCGTCCTGGGTCGGATGATCAGGGAATTATTCATACGTATATTACAGGTAGCGGATTTTTGCAGCACATGGTTCGGATTATAATGGGGACTTTGCTGGAAGTGGGAGAAGGCAAAAAATCGCCGGATGATATTCCTTCCATTTTGGAAGCAAAAAACCGTTCAAAGGCCGGACCTACTGCCGTTGGACACGCTTTAACGCTCTGGAATGTAGAGTACGAAGAAAACATCAAAAAACATTGATTTTTCCCTTGCAGAATTGATGGTTATCCTGTAATATAAAAGTTGTGTTTTCTTAATGGCTTTCCCACAGCCCCAATTAAGATAATCACTTTATAGCAACATCTAATCCATCAATAATGCAGCAACTTAACGAACGAAGATAAATGATGATTTCTGTTAACGAACTTAAGGAGGATACTTTTCATGCGTACTACGTATATGGCGAAGCCAAATGAAGTTGAGCGCAACTGGCACATCATTGATGCCGAAGGCAAAACGCTCGGCCGTCTGGCAAGCGAAGCGGCTGCGTTGATTCGCGGCAAACACAAGCCACAGTTTACACCACATGTGGACACAGGTGATTTTGTTGTTGTAATCAATGCGGAGAAAATCGTATTGACCGGTAAAAAAATGGAGAACAAGAAATACTATCGTCACTCCCTGCACCCAGGTGGTCTGAAAGTAACAGTTGCACAAGATATGGTTAAGAACAAACCTGAACGTATGTTGGAATTGGCTGTTCACGGTATGCTTCCTAAAACTCGTCAAGGCGACAAAATGAAGCTGAGACTTAAAGCTTACAGAGGTACAGAGCATCCACATGCAGCACAAAAACCTGAAGTTTACGAACTTCGCGGATAATTAAAAGGGAGGACAGTTTCATGGCACAAGTACAATACTATGGGACAGGTCGTCGTAAACATTCGGTAGCTCGTGTTCGTCTCGTACCGGGTGAAGGACGCATTGTCATCAATAAGCGTGATATTAATGAATATTTCGGTTTGGAAACTCTCAAACTGATCGTAAAACAACCACTGAATCTGACAGAAACACTTGGCAGCTATGACGTACTCGTTATCGCTCATGGTGGTGGTATCTCTGGTCAAGCAGGCGCAATCCGTCACGGTATTTCCCGTGCTCTGTTGAAAGCAGACCCAGAATTCCGTCCAGCTTTGAAAAAAGCAGGATTCTTGACTCGTGACCCACGTATGAAAGAACGTAAAAAGTACGGTCTCAAAGCCGCTCGTCGTGCACCACAGTTCTCGAAACGTTAATATTTCGAATACAGAAGAACCTTTTCCTTATGGAAAGGGTTCTTTTTTATTTAGATTATTTGCTGCTCATTAACCACATGTGGATAAATGGATCTACACTAGAGTTTTATTGCTTCATCTGCTCTGCGATACATAAATAAGCGCATATACTGTCTGGAATACGTAAGTTATCCACGATGTTACTAAAGTAGGTATAGTTATGCACAAATATAGTTTGCTATTTTAACACGGTTTATCCTGTAATGTTCACAACCTGTGACTAATTAAAAAGATCAGAGAATTTTTTTGTTTTCCCAATTTGATAAAAGCTTATATATCTTCTGGTTGAGCAATGGCTATTCTATCCTGTGTAGCTGTTTTGGTGACGTCCAGGATACAGCAAGGGATACATCGTTTAGCTTATGCGTACTAGCTGTAGAGCAATCTCTAGCCTACTACTGCCCATCTCCTCGGCTACCGTATTGCAGCGATGATGAGGAGTTTTTCTAACCATTGAGAACGAGCCTATAATAGGGCTCCAGTTACGTTAAGGGCTTATTTGTGCCCCAATGTATTAATTCCTCTTCAAGGGCTGCTGTGAGCGCTATAGGAGTGGATAGAGGCTTATTAGCGATTTGGGTGCCATTTCTTTTTAATATTCCTTAATAAAAGTACGATTAGTGTCAGAGCTGGTTTACCTTGAGTTGATGCCGGCCACGTACGCTTCATCTTTGAATGAAAATGAAAATAAGATGTTCGATCCCTAAATATATCTCCTCGTACAAATTCAAGGATAATCATGGATCTATGGAACGACGCTTTTATCCTCAGCTATTTTCATCTGATCATAATAATCAAATCTAGTCAGGAATATGATGGCAACCGCGTAGCGGATATGTCTTTGGCACTGGTGGAGTAGAGAAAGCATCTTCATTGACCTAAAATATTTACGTTCAGGCATACCCTCTGCTATAAATAGTTACTTTTAGTTATGAAGCAACCTAAGGACAATTTTCAAACGTATGATATAAGAATATTTTATATAAAGCCAATGAACTTGATTGGATATGCAGGAGAGCGTTAAAGAATGCTGACAGAACAACGTTCCTTCATCATGTGAGAGAATAAATGTTTACAGTATGACGATTTTGTTTGGATTGACAATGGATATGAAAGTTTTATACTGTACTTAATCTTATTAGTTTAGTCGGCTTTGGAGCATCACTTATTTATGAATCTTCATATGGAGGCGCATTGATAATGAATTTATTGGAGAAAGAAGCGTTGATTAGAGTCAAGGCAAGTGAACTGGAAGAGGCTACGCCTGAAGAAATTATCAAGTATGCAGTTCATACATTTCCCAACCTTACCTTTGCTTGTAGCTTCGGAGCAGAAGATGTAGTACTAGTAGATATGCTTCAAAGAATTAGCCCTTCTACCGATATTTTTTATTTAGATACCGACTTTCATTTTCAAGAAACTTACGATACGCGAGATCAGATGAAAGCTAGATACAATTTGGATTTTGTTAGAGTTTCTCCCTTAATGACTCCAGAAGAGCAAGCTGCGGAGCATGGAGAGGAGCTGTGGAAATCAAATCCTAATGCATGCTGTAGTATCCGCAAGGTTGAGCCGCTGACACGCATTCTGTCTCAATACGATGCATGGATTACCGGTATCCGTCGCGATCAGGCTCCTACGCGTGCGAATGCAAAGAAGGTAGAGTATGATGAAAAGTTTGGCCTCGTTAAATTTAACCCCTTGGCGAGCTGGACTTCCGAGGATGTATGGAACTATATTCGCACTCATGAAGTATTGTATAATCCATTGCATGACCGCAATTATCCTAGTATTGGCTGTGAGCAATGCACGCGTGAAGTCCTGCCAGGTGAAGACCCACGTGCTGGTCGTTGGTCAGGGAATGAGAAAACGGAGTGTGGGCTCCATCAATAAAATGGTATATAGGTAGCGCTGAGACTTTATTTATGCTATAGAAAGGAAGTGCATTATGACTGCGATTCTTCCGCATGGCGGAACGCTCGTTGACAGAAATATTAGAGGACCGGAGCAAGAAGCACTCTTGCAGGCTGCAGGTGAATTGTTTCCTATCCCTGTAAACCCATGGACGATTTCTGATCTGGATTTGATTGGAGTAGGGGCCTTCTCTCCATTGACGGGATTTATGAATGAGTCGGATTATCGTTCGGTGGTAACGGATATGCGTCTTGCGGATGGTACAGTCTGGAGTATTCCCATTACTCTTGCAGTAGTAGAAACCATAGCCAGTGAACTGAAACTAGGTCAACAGGTGGCTTTGGTGGGGGAAACAGATGGTATCATCTATGCTGTACTTGATATCGAGAGTATTTATCAGGTTGACCAGGCAGAGGAAGCCAGATGTGTATTCAAGACGGATGACCCGGCCCATCCTGGCGTAAACAAATTGTTAGATCGACCTGCTACCTATGTAGGTGGAACGGTGCAAGTGCTGAATCGACCAGAACCTACACAATTTAGCGAATTTTATTACACGCCAGCACAGACACGTAGCCTTTTTGCTGAAAAGGGATGGAAGACAGTGGTCGGTTTTCAAACACGAAATCCGGTACACCGGGCACATGAGTACATCCAAAAAAGCGCGATGGAAATTGTGGATGCTTTATTTCTAAATCCGCTCGTTGGAGAGACCAAGTCAGATGACGTTCCAGCAAATGTGCGTATGAAGAGCTATCTGGTGTTGCTGGACAACTATTATCCGGCTGATCGAGCCTTACTGGGGGTCTTTCCTGCCGCCATGCGATACGCTGGTCCTAGAGAGGCCATTTTCCATGCTATTGTGCGAAAGAACTTTGGTTGCACCCATTTTATTGTCGGAAGAGATCATGCCGGTGTAGGGGATTATTACGGTACCTATGAAGCGCAGGAAATTTTCAAGCACTTTACACCTGAAGAGCTGGGGATTACCCCGTTGTTTTTTGAACACAGCTTTTACTGCACCCAATGTGGAAATATGGCCTCAAGCAAAACATGCCCACATCCTAAGGAGCACCATTTGACGCTCTCCGGCACCAAAGTGAGGGAATTGTTGCGCTCCGGGGTTTGTCCGCCACCTGAATTTACACGACCTGAGGTCGCTCAAGTGCTGATTGAAGGTATGAAAGAATATGTTCATGCCTGAGTTGTACTAACTACACGCCTCGTCCCATATAGATTATTAGTATCTGTATAGGACGGAGGCGTTTTGTTATGCAAAAAAACAATCGTAAAAAAGAGGTCACACTGTGGATTCGCTATCGGACGCTGCAAAAAGTGCTGTTAGGCTGTTGTCTCGCTGTTCTATTTATCATGCTGACATTGTATGAGATACCTGCTTCGAGAGCGTGGATTCATTGGAGTCTACCGCTTACTGGTAAGGTAATTGCTATAGATGCCGGACACGGAGGGCCTGATGGAGGAGCGGTTAGCAAAGAGGGGGTCATTGAAAAGGATATTAATTTGGCGATCGCTTTTTATTTGCGGGATTATTTGCAGCAAGCAGGAGCTGTTGTCGTCATGACACGTGAGGATGATCGTGATCTGGCGCAGCAAGAAACAAAAGGCTACTCCAGAAGAAAAACGGAGGATTTAAAGCAACGGGTACGTATGATTGAGGAGCAGAAAGCGGACCTCTTTTTAAGTATTCATATGAACAGTATTCCGTCGAGCCGTTGGAGTGGAGCCCAGACCTTTTTCGTACCTAATCATGCAGATAACGAGAATTTGGCGTCCTTAATTCAGGAAGAAATCAAGCGCAACTTGGAAAATACGGACAGAGTGGCTAAGACCGTAAACACGGTCTATTTATTAAAGGCACTCAAAATGCCGGCAGCTCTTGTAGAAGTCGGATTCTTGTCCCATCCAGAGGAAGCCAGACGACTCAGTGACGAGAACTATCAAAGACAAGTGGCTGCATCCATATATAAAGGGATTTTGCGTTACAGTGCCGGGGAAAAGGGAACCTCATCAGCACCTGAAGTCAGATAGTGGTATACTGTAAGTGTTTACCACTACGTAAATCAATAAAGCAGAGGTGCTGATTATTCATGCAATCGAGAGAGCAAGTTATAGAGCTACTTCAGCAAGTGCGAGAGCCTCAAACGGGACGCCGTTTGGTTGATCTCCATTTTATTCGGGATGTGGTTGTTAAAGAGGATCGGGTATCATTGACTGCTATTGCCCTGGATAGCCAGGAAGAGACGCGGACAGAACTGGATCGGGAAATCCGGCAGACGTTAGAAAAGGCAGGATTAAGTCACGTCCATATTCGTATTCGTGAGGCATCTGAGTCTGAAAAGTCAGCTATTCAAAATGGAGAGGATACCGAGGAGGTAGCTGATCCGGTATTGACCAAAGGACATGCTGTCGGTATGGAAGAACATGAGCTACTTAACCCAGCATCTGGCGTACGATTTATTGCCATTGCAAGCGGAAAAGGTGGTGTCGGGAAATCGACAGTAGCTGTGAATTTGGCTGCAGCTCTAGCCAGACAGGGTAAGCGAGTGGGATTAATTGATGCTGATATCTATGGATTCAGTGTGCCGGATATGATCGGGGTAGAGGATGTACCTTCTGTCGAAGATGGTATCATTCAGCCAGTGGAACGATTTGGTATCAAGATCATGTCCATGGGCTTCTTTGTTAGAGAAAACAATCCGGTTATTTGGAGAGGTCCCATGCTGGGAAGAATGCTTAGACAGTTTTTTAGTGATGTCGAATGGGGCAAGCTGGATTATATGATACTTGATTTACCGCCAGGTACTGGTGATGTAGCGCTTGACGTACATCAAATGATCCCGCAGAGTGAAGAAATCATTGTCACTACTCCGCATGCGACGGCAGCTTTTGTAGCTGCACGTGCAGGGGCAATGGCCCTTCAAACGGATCATAAGGTCATAGGCGTGGTGGAGAACATGTCCTATTATGTGTCCTCCACGGGAGAAAAAGACTATGTTTTTGGACGGGGAGGCGGGGCGATGTTGGCAGATACACTTCATACGAAACTTTTGGCGCAAATTCCGCTGGGTATCCCAGATAATCATCCGTCAGAAGCTGATTTTTCTCCATCAGTATATAAATCGGAGTCGGCGACAGGAGCTATTTATGATGATATAGCCGCCCAAATTACGAGGTTGCACATGGAATCTAAATAATAAAAAAGGCTGGTTGTTGAACCAGCCTTTTTTTTACTGACCTCCTCCTTGCCCTCCTTCACTACCGCCTTGTTCTCCTTCACCTCCACCACCATCTTGTTTTTGATCCCCAGAGCCACCTTGCTCTCCGCCTTTTTTCTCAACCTTAGGTTGAAGTTCTTCTTGAACGACAGTTTTGAGTAAATTCATGACCTCAAGCCGAAAAATCGGATTCTGCATAGCATCATGCATGACTGTCATAGATTGTTTGCGATATTCGGGAGTTTTAGTTAAGTCCATGTACATCTTGGTTAGTTCAGGCGATTTTAGCATCGCTTCAATTGATTTTTGGTAAGAAGGGTCTTTTATAAGCTGCATATGAAGCTGTTTGCTTTGACTGTTGATGGCTTTGGCAAATTCTCCGGCAAAACGCGGATCAGTCATAATTTTTTCGATTTCTTTTTTATATTCAGGTGAGATTAAAGTATCTTTTACTGCGATTTTCATCTGTTCAGCGGATTGCGTGGGCATAAGCATTTTCATTCCCATGCTGCCCCCAGCTCCACCTCCACCACCACTTTGACCGGATTGTCCCTCTTTTTCCCCGGTTAAAGCTTCTTCTACGGCTTTTTTTCCATCATCACTTTTCAAGATATCGACAACCATCGTTTTCATCTCTTTATAACTGGTCTGGGGAGGTGCAGAACCCTGATCCGAGCCGCAGCCGCTCAGTGCAACGCCCAGCACGCATACCATGCTAACAAATCGCAAACGAGTCCAATTCATGGCCGTATTCCTCCTTTATCATGAATGTGGATAGTATGCGGATGATTGGGGAGAAATATGTCGAGTTATTTTTGGTTTTTAGCTGAGAACGATGTAAAATAACTCCTTAAAGACCCAGAGCTTGATCGCGAACCTCTTTACCTTTTACTGTACCCTGTTGAAGCAGTTCGGATACAGTCACGAATTCATAGCCTTGTGCCCGCAACTTGTCGATAATGATGGGCAACGCTTCATGAGTTTGTTTGCAAGAATCACTGGCATGAAGAAGGACGATATCACCGGGATGAGCTTTATTTACAACACGGTCGATGATGACCTGCGTACCAGGGTTTTTCCAGTCCAGGGAGTCAGTATCCCATTGAATGGTTTTGTAGCCTAAAGTGCTGGCAACTTGAAGTACCCTTTTGTCAAAGTCACCATTAGGCATGCGGATTAACTTCGGGGATTGTCCAGTCAGCTCGGTTAATGTGGTATGAGCCGTTGAAATCTGTTTACGAATCTCTTCATCGCTTAAGCTGCTATAATTTTCGTGTTTATGGCCATGACTGCCAATCTCAAATCCGCCTTCTTTAATTTGATTCACGAGTTCTGGATGTGTTTTGCT
>NC_017542.1:4845000-5130000 GCF_000237325.1 Paenibacillus polymyxa M1 | reverse complement strand
TGTTGGCTTAGAAGCAGCCACCATTGAAAGAGTGCGTAATAGCTCACTGGTCGAGTGACTCTGCGCCGAAAATGTAACGGGGCTAAACACACCACCGAAGCTATGGCTTGATGCTTTTGCATCAGGGGTAGGGGAGCGTTGAATGCGGGTTGAAGGTGTACCGGAAGGAGCGCTGGACTGCATTCAAGTGAGAATGCCGGTATGAGTAACGAAAAGATCTGTGAGAATCAGATCCGCCGAAAGCCTAAGGGTTCCTGAGGAAGGTTCGTCCGCTCAGGGTAAGTCGGGACCTAAGGCGAGGCCGATAGGCGTAGTCGAAGGACAACAGGTAGAAATTCCTGTACCACCGTAATCCGTGATGAGCGATGGGGTGACGCAGTAGGGTAGTGACGCGGACTGATGGATGTCCGTCTAAGCAGTGAGGCTGATGTGTAGGCAAATCCGCACATCGTAAGGCTGGGCTGTGATGGGGAGCGAAAATTATAGTAGCGAAGGTCATGATCTCAGACTGCCAAGAAAAGCCTCTAGCCAGGAGAAGGTGCCCGTACCGCAAACCGACACAGGTAGGCGAGAAGAGAATTCTAAGGCGCGCGGAAGAACTCTCGTTAAGGAACTCGGCAAAATGACCCCGTAACTTCGGGAGAAGGGGTGCCTCGGTAGGGTGAATAGCCCGAGGGGGCCGCAGTGAAAAGGCCCAAGCGACTGTTTAGCAAAAACACAGGTCTGTGCGAAGCCGCAAGGCGAAGTATACGGGCTGACGCCTGCCCGGTGCTGGAAGGTTAAGGGGAGTGGTAAGCCTTCGGGCGAAGCTATGAACCGAAGCCCCAGTAAACGGCGGCCGTAACTATAACGGTCCTAAGGTAGCGAAATTCCTTGTCAGGTAAATTCTGACCCGCACGAATGGCGTAACGACTTGGGCGCTGTCTCAACGAGAGATCCGGTGAAATTTTAATACCTGTGAAGATGCAGGTTACCCGCGACAAGACGGAAAGACCCCATGGAGCTTTACTGCAGCTTGATATTGAATTTGGGTACGATCTGTACAGGATAGGTGGGAGCCGTTGAATCTTGAGCGCCAGCTTGAGAGGAGGCATCCTTGGGATACCACCCTGATCGTATCTAGGTTCTAACTTGGTACCGTGATCCGGTACGAGGACAGTGTCAGGTGGGCAGTTTGACTGGGGCGGTCGCCTCCTAAAGAGTAACGGAGGCGCCCCAAGGTTCCCTCAGAATGGTTGGAAATCATTCGAAGAGTGCAAAGGCAGAAGGGAGCTTGACTGCGAGACCTACAAGTCGAGCAGGGACGAAAGTCGGGCTTAGTGATCCGGTGGTACCGCATGGAAGGGCCATCGCTCAACGGATAAAAGCTACCCTGGGGATAACAGGCTTATCTCCCCCAAGAGTCCACATCGACGGGGAGGTTTGGCACCTCGATGTCGGCTCATCGCATCCTGGGGCTGAAGTAGGTCCCAAGGGTTGGGCTGTTCGCCCATTAAAGCGGTACGCGAGCTGGGTTCAGAACGTCGTGAGACAGTTCGGTCCCTATCTGTCGTGGGCGTAGGAAATTTGAGAGGAGCTGTCCTTAGTACGAGAGGACCGGGATGGACGTACCGCTGGTGTACCAGTTGTTCCGCCAGGAGCACCGCTGGGTAGCTATGTACGGAAGGGATAAGCGCTGAAAGCATCTAAGCGTGAAGCCCCCCTCAAGATGAGATTTCCCAATGAGTAAGACCCCTTGAAGACGACGAGGTAGATAGGTTGGGGGTGGAAGTGCAGTAATGCATGGAGCTGACCAATACTAATCGGTCGAGGGCTTATCCTAAGATAAAGCGCAAGGAAGTTTCGGATCCAGTTTTCAGGGTGTAACCTTGAAGTTAGAATTTGCGAGGCAAATTCATGTTTGGTGGCGATAGCGGAGGGGTTCCACACGTACCCATCCCGAACACGACCGTTAAGCCCTCCAGCGCCGATGGTACTTGGACCGCAGGGTCCTGGGAGAGTAGGACGCCGCCAAGCGAGTTTTATAATTATTATTCCCTGATAGCTCAGTTGGTAGAGCACTCGACTGTTAATCGAGTTGTCACAGGTTCGAGTCCTGTTCGGGGAGCCATTTGCTCTCATAGCTCAGTAGGTAGAGTGCATCCATGGTAAGGATGAGGTCACCGGTTCGATCCCGGTTGAGAGCTTGTTACAGGATGGCCCGTTGGTCAAGGGGTTAAGACACCTCCCTTTCACGGAGGTAACAGGGGTTCGAATCCCCTACGGGTCATAGGATAGTATGGAGGCTTAGCTCAGCTGGGAGAGCATCTGCCTTACAAGCAGAGGGTCGGGGGTTCGATCCCCTCAGCCTCCACCATATTTTATTCTCTTACATGGATGAAATATAGGGGAATTGTGAATCATATGCATATTGGGGATTAGCCAAGCGGTAAGGCAACGGACTTTGACTCCGTCATGCATAGGTTCAAATCCTATATCCCCAGCCATTAAGAGCCATTAGCTCAGTTGGTAGAGCACCTGACTTTTAATCAGGGTGTCGAAGGTTCGAGTCCTTCATGGCTCACCATTGTATTACATGCGCGTGTGGCGGAATTGGCAGACGCACTAGACTTAGGATCTAGCGTCTTTGACGTGGGGGTTCAAGTCCCTCCACGCGCATCCTGTTTTTGCGGACGTGGCTCAGCGGTAGAGCATCGCCTTGCCAAGGCGAGGGTCGCGGGTTCGATTCCCGTCGTCCGCTCCATATTTGCGCCCTTAGCTCAGCTGGATAGAGCGTTTGACTACGAATCAAAAGGCCGGGAGTTCGAATCTCTCAGGGCGCGCCATCTTTTTAAAATAATATAATATCGGGATGTAGCTCAGCTTGGTAGAGCACCTGGTTTGGGACCAGGGGGTCGCATGTTCAAATCGTGTCATCCCGATACTGATTTGCGGGTGTAGTTCAATGGTAGAACTTCAGCCTTCCAAGCTGATAGCGTGGGTTCGATTCCCATCACCCGCTTACCGATTACCTAGAAGCCGAAAGGCTTCTTTTTATTTTGTCCACAATACATTAACTTCTATGTATATAGAGCATTAAATGATGCCTCTTGTCATGCACGGTTGGGGATGACTTGTGCATATCCTACATAGGCTTTTATCACCTAGACCCGGATTTCCCCTCTTACGGCCCCCTTTTTCCTGTAGTAAGGCTAAATTCGTGATCAAATCCATTGAAAATAGGAATCCTATAATTATTATGTTGCGAAATTCATGGTGATAACTCTACATCTGCTCCTTTTGTTGTGCACACTCTTCTTTATTTATGTGGGTAACACGTAGAGATTAATGAGTAAACAGATTTAGAATACTGAGATTATGGCTTTTTTGTGTATATCTTTGTGGATAGAGCGCAATGAATTTCACTTTGTCAACAAATAATAAACATATACACATCATGACACAAGAATTTGTACCTTTGAAAACGCACCTTTTAAAAGAGACTGTGCATAAAGTTTCGCACATCAATAGCTATAAAATCAGATTTAATTTTTAAATTTCATTATTATGTATATATAACCAATATATTCTCCAAAAAAGTATTTCAAAAGCATGATTTTTTCCTGTAAATTTTGCAGCTTTTCATACGTTTTTATTGTATGATGTTAAGAAAGTGTCAAATTTCGTGTGTATACGTACCTTTGCTACAACTGAATAGGTGTGGAACAGATCAGATGGGGGGAAAAGCATGACTGAGCTTACGTTAACCGCTAACAAAAACCAATCCAACAATCTGCTACGGCGGGACGTTCGTTTTCTAGGAAATATTCTTGGTGAGGTTTTGGTTCATCAGGGTGGCAACGAACTTTTGGATATCGTGGAGAAAATACGTGAGGCAAGTAAATCGTTACGTGCCGGGTATCAGCCGGAGTTATACGAGAATTTCAAACAAATGGTCAGTGGACTGGATACGGATATTCGTCACCAGGTTATTCGCGCGTTTGCGATTTACTTTCAGTTGGTGAATATCGCTGAGCAGAACCATCGTATTCGTCGTAAGCGGGATTATGAGCATTCCGCTGGTGAAGAGGTTCAACCCGGTTCTATCGAAAGTTCCGTTCAGGAGCTTAAACAAGGAGGCTTCTCCGCAGAGGACGTTAGCAACATGCTGAATGAACTCTCTTTGGAGCTGGTCATGACTGCACATCCTACAGAAGCAACACGACGAGTAATCCTGGATATCCACAAACGTATTTCCGAAGACGTCATGCTGCTGGATAATCCGATGCTTACCTTGCGTGAGCGAGAACAGGTACGGGAAAATCTGCTTAATGAAGTAATTACATTGTGGCAGACCGATGAGCTACGTGATCGAAAGCCAACTGTATTAGATGAAGTAAGAAATGGAATGTATTATTTTCATGAGACCTTGTTTCATGTATTGCCGGATGTATACCAAGAACTGGAACGATGTTTGGTCAAATATTATCCTGAGCAAAAATGGCACATTCCAACTTATTTGAGATTTGGTTCTTGGATCGGTGGAGACCGAGACGGGAATCCATCTGTTACATCTCATGTGACTTGGGAAACATTACGTATGCAGCGCAAGTTGGCTTTGAGAGAATATCAGCACACGCTGAAAGAACTCATGGGTTACTTGAGCTTCAGTACCAGCATTGTGCGGGTTTCTGATGATTTGTTGGCTTCTATTGAAGAAGACCGCGCCCACATCACACTTAAAAAAATGGAAGTATGGCATAACGAAAAAGAGCCTTATCGCATCAAACTGGCATATATGATTGCTAAGGTGAATAACGTTTTGGATGAAAGCAAACAGGGTACCAAGGAGCGCTACAGCTCCGCGGAGGAACTTATTGCAGACCTGAATGTTATTGACAACAGCTTGCGCCATCATTTTGCTGATTATGTGGCAGACACGTATATCCAAAAGATGATTCGTCAGGTAGAGCTATTCGGGTTTCATACGGCTACGCTGGATGTGCGTCAGCATAGTCAGGAACATGAAAATGCGATGACTGAAATTCTTTCTAAAATGAAAATTGTGTCAGATTACAGTAAGCTGTCAGAGGAAGAAAAAATAGATCTGCTGGAACAGCTGCTGAATGAACCGCGTCCGATTACTTCGCCGTATCTAAAATATAGCGATAGCACACAGGAATGTCTTGATGTATATCGTACGATTTATTTGGCTCAGGAGGAATTTGGCAAGCAATCCATTACAAGCTACTTGATCAGTATGACCCAAGGAGCCAGTGATTTGCTTGAGGTCATGGTATTAGCCAAAGAGGTGGGCCTGTTCCGCATCGAGAAGGATGGCACTGTCATCTGTACGCTGCAATCCGTTCCTTTGTTCGAAACGATAGATGATTTGCACGCTGCACCTGATATTATGAGAAGATTGATGAACCTGCCTGTATATCGACAATCTGTAGCCGCCATGGATGAGCTTCAGGAGATCATGCTTGGCTACTCGGATAGTAATAAGGATGGCGGTGTGGTTACAGCGAACTGGGAACTTCGAGTCGCTATGAATAGCATTACGGAAGTAGTAAACGAGTATGGCGCAAAAGTGAAGTTTTTCCACGGACGTGGAGGAGCGCTGGGGCGTGGAGGAATGCCACTTAACCGCAGTATTCTGGCTCAGCCTCCTCATACCATTGGTGGAGGAATTAAGATTACGGAGCAAGGCGAAGTGCTATCATCCCGCTATTCGCTCAAGGGGATTGCATATCGGAGCTTGGAGCAGGCGACATCGGCGTTAATTACGGCTGCTGCCTATCATCGCTCGGGAAAGAAAGAAGTGTTCGAGGAAAGCTGGGAGGAGATTATTGCCCGCATTTCCGAGGTATCACTGGAGAAGTATCAAGATTTGATTTTCCGAGACCCGGATTTCTTCAGTTTCTTCAAAGAATCTACACCGTTGCCTGAGGTAGGCGAGCTGAATATTGGATCTCGCCCGTCCAAGCGTAAGAATAGCGAACGTTTTGAGGACTTGCGCGCCATTCCGTGGGTTTTTGCGTGGACACAAAGTCGTTACTTGCTACCCGCTTGGTATGCGGCAGGAACTGGTTTGCAAAGCTACTATCAAAACAATGAAGATAACCTTAAAGTGCTGCAAACGATGTTTAGAGACTCTGCTTTCTTCCGGTCGCTTATTGATACACTGCAAATGGCAATCGCTAAAGCGGATTTGCTGATTGCAGAGGAGTACGCTGGGATGTCGGATAATGAAGAAGCACGACAACGTATATTTGGACAGATTTCTGCAGAGTTCAAGCTGACATCTGAGTTGATTTTGAAAATAACCGGACAATCCGAGATTTTGGACGATGTACCTGTTATTCAGGAATCTATCCGGTTGCGTAATCCTTATGTCGATCCGTTAAGTTATTTGCAGGTTCAATTGCTAAGTGAGCTGCGCGAGTTGCGTAATCAGAACGGTGATGATGCTGAAATGCTGCGTGAGGTACTGTTGACGATTAACGGAATTGCCGCAGGCTTGAGAAACACAGGCTGATATAGTTTGGCTGTATGATACAGGCAATCGGGTACTCATGGAGTGCCCGATTGTGCTGTGTTTATAGTAATGACGCACGAGTTTGTTACTTGTGTCCATACTTCAGTTGATTTCTGGATAAAATTAAACTACGATGAATAATCATAAACATATAATAAGTAACCCATCAGCAAGTCTGGGGGAGTATAGAGTGGATAATATGGAAAGCCGCTTGGTTAGGCTGGTGCAAAAAGGTGATCAGCGAGCTTTTGCGGAGTTAGTCGAGTTATATAAAGATCGGATTTTTCATCTTTCCTACCGGATGCTAGGTAATCGTCATGAGGCGGAGGATTTGGTGCAGGAAACTTTTTTGCGTGTGTATCGCAACTTGGAAAAGTATGACCATGGGCAGAAGTTCTCAACCTGGATTTATCGGATTGCTACAAATCTGTGCATTGATCGTCTGCGAAGGAGAAAACCTACATACTCACTTGATGCTGAAATGAATGATCAAGAAGGTGTTGATGGGTACGCCATGCTTGCTAGTGAAGAGCTTACCCCTGAAGGGAGTACGCTGTTGTCGGAAACGCAAGCTTTAATTCATGACGCCATTGACAGCCTTCCGGATAAATACAAGACGATTATGGTTTTACGGTACTTGCAGGAGCTTTCCTTGCAGGAAATTAGCGATGTGCTCAATCTCCCAGTTACCACAATTAAGACAAGAGTACACAGGGGACGGGATTTTCTACGCAAAAAATTGGAGCACAAGCTATAAATGATGTGCATACATTCTAGGAAAAGAGCCTGCGTAGATGTTTTTATGAAACATAATGCTCGTTGTAACGTATGTAAGATGAGCAAAGTTTCTAAGCCGGAGCATGTTATGTTGAGAAACACGGAAGAATATTAGAAAGGATTGGCTCATATGGATTGCAAACAAGCCGTCTCTTTTATGCATGACTATCTAGATGGCGACCTGTCTGAGCAGGACAAACATGAGTTGGAACAACACTTGTTAGACTGCCCGGAATGCCGCATGCGTTTTAAAGAGCTGGAGCGGACGGATGCGATGCTTTACGGTACACGCTATCATCAAGTGCCGTGTGTATCGGATGAGCTGACATTTCGCATTATGAATGCTTTGCCGCCGCATAAAAGACAGCCTGCGGTGCCTATGCTAACTTGGGTGAAGAGGCATCCCGCTGTAACAGCTGCCGCCTTCTTCCTTATTGTGATATGCTCAAGTATGGCCAGCTTTTCTAGCACGGACCATCAATTGGTAGTCAAAGGAAGCAATCTAGATCAAGTTGTTATTCAGGGCGATACTGTAATTGTACCTGAAGGGAAATCCATTGCCGGAGATTTAACAGTACAAAATGGTGAGGCCCGTGTATACGGTGATGTGGAAGGAAATCTTACTGTGATTGACGGCTCTTACTATCAAGCTTCAACCGCCCATATTGCAGGACAGGTTAAAAGTATCGATCAAACCTTGGACTGGATTTGGTACAAGGTTACCGATTTGTTCGGGGGACCGTCTTCTCCATAAAAGAAGCTTGAAATGGCAAGAACGATATCGAGCGCCTTTTTCCGCTGGAAAAGGCGTTTTTTTGTATATGAATCTGGCGAATCGTACTGTATTTTACTGATTTTGGTGATTCTTTTGTCGCACAGCTTGCAACGTGAGCCTGATCGTTATAACCTAGATAGAGAGAGCATACTGTGTACATATTACACCCACTCACTACAGAAAATTGCGGGGGCATGCGCATGTTGGATTATTTTGCGGACCTGACTTGGAAAGAGTCCATTAAAGATATTATCGACATTTTAATCGTAACCTATATTATGTATCAGCTTATTTTACTTGTTCGCGGAACGCGAGCAGTTCAATTGTTAAAAGGAATTCTGTTCCTGGTCGTTATTTGGGCGGTTAGTACCTGGTTTGATTTGTACACGCTCAAGTGGTTGATGAATCAGATGTTCACCTTTGGTGTAGTGGCTATTTTTATTATTTTTCAACCTGAGTTGCGTCGTGCTCTAGAGCAGTTGGGGCGTGGTAAATTATTTGGGCGTTCGTCGGTAGATGATGAAGAAATCAATAAGTTAATTGGAGAAATGATTAAGGCGCTGAATTATTTATCACGTAGAAAAATAGGAGCATTGGTCGTATTCGAGCGCGAGACAGGACTGAACGAATATACGGAGTCTGGTATCAAGACACAGGCCGTAGTTAGTTCTGAACTGCTAATTAACATCTTCATTCCCAATACGCCTTTGCATGATGGTGCGGTGATTATACAAAATAAACAGATTGCTTCTGCGGCCTGCTATTTGCCATTATCGGAAAATCCCTTCATTAGCAAGGAGTTGGGAACCCGTCATCGGGCTGCAATTGGCGTGAGTGAGGTAACTGATGCCGTAACTGTCGTGGTATCGGAGGAAACAGGGCAAATTTCGTTGGCTATCAATGGTCAGGTCGTACGAGACATTAAGGAAGAATCCCTAATCTCCAAGCTGTATGAGGAGTTGCGGCCAACACCGTCACTGAAGGAAAAACGCGGCTCATTCTGGAATCGGAGGGGAGGCCGTGGAAATTCATGATGGACAAATGGATTAACAATAATACGATTTCGAAGATATTGGCGCTTGCGGTTGCTATAATGCTGTGGGGAATGGTTCATCTGGATACAGGTACACCTTCGTCTACGTTGACCGTTTCCTATAATAATAAAATAATTGATAATGTGGCCATTCAGGCCAGTGGTCTGGATGATTCAAAATATGTGCTGTCTACTATGGACACGGATCATGTAAAGATGGAGGTCAGAGGACAGCGCTCTGTCCTGACTACTTTTTTCGCGGATAATTATCAGGCAAAACTAAACTTAAGCGGCTTAGGAGCGGGTACTAAAACATTGTCACTTGAACCGGATTTGCCGGATGGGGTGGAATTGGTATCGATGACTCCTAACCGTGTTACAGTAACAATTGAGGAAAAACAAACGAAATCATTTAATGTATCTATAGTATCTAAGGGTAGTCCAGATGCGGGGCTACAGCTCGGCAAGCCTGTGATTGCTCCTCAAACGGTAAAGGTTACTTTACCCAAAAGCCAGTTGAATACCGTTACTGCGGTGCAAGGGGCTGTTAATACGGATGGCATTTCAGAAAAGTTTGAACAGAAACGTGTAAAACTGAAAGCTTATAACAAAAAGGGACAGGAACTCACAGGTGCGGTCATTGAGCCATCCACGGTGTCCGTTGAAATCCCAGTCACTCAGCAGGCGAAGTCTGTGCCTGTCAAGATAGTCTATTCCGGAGAGTTGCCAGACGGATTGGCGCTTTCTAAAGTAAACGCAAACGTGAAGGAAGCAGCGGTATATGCATCACAGGATGTATTAAGCAGCCTCAGCTCTTATGTCACGGTTACACTCGATCTGAGTCAATTTACGGAAGCGGGGACCCGTACAGTTCAAGCTAATTTGGCAGCTCCCTCAGGTTCTGATAAAATCGAGCCAGGGTTAATACAAATTCAGGTGACCGTCGTTCCTTCCAATGAAGTTACAGATACGGAACGGACGCTGTCAGGCATCCCAATCGTTTTACAAGGTGCAGGAGATGGAGCTAACGCGACTATTATAGCACCCACAGGCAAGACGATGGATGTTACTGTGAAGGGTCCTCAGGATTTGGTAAACAATTTAACCAATGATGACGTTAGTTTGGTGGCAAATGTAAGTGGCCTCTCGGCTGGTCAACACGAGGTTACTTTGAAAGTAGGCTTGCCTAAATACATTACACAAGCCGGGAATGCCGGCCAACTAAAGGCAACGGTAAACATTGAGAGCCCTTCTACGCCTGCTGTAACGAATCCGAATAGTGAGAATGAATCAAACCCCTCTGGTAGTGGTGATAAGGGGCAGGAGAGGCCACAGGAGGGGCAGGGCAATCAAGGTGGCAACTCTGACGCTAATACCGGGGACAACGCAGCTGCGGAGGATAAAACAAATCCTCATAACGGCGCAGAATCTTCTGCGAATGGAACCTCGGAGAACAGTCAGCCATAACATGTTTTATCTGTAGTAAATGATCAAGATTTATTAGACAAAAAAAGGGAGTCATTTTACATGGGGAAATATTTTGGTACAGATGGTGTACGAGGCATTGCTAATCAGGAACTAACAGCCGAACTGGCATATAGCATTGGCCGCTGCGGCGGATATGTCTTAGCAGGTAATGTAGAGAAACCGACAGTTGTGATTGGTATGGATACACGGATATCCGGGCTGATGTTGGAATCGGCACTGGTAGCCGGGTTGTTGTCCATTGGGGCTAATGTGGTTCGCCTAGGTATCGTTTCGACGCCTGGGGTGGCATATCTTACACGGCAATTGAAAGCGGACGCTGGTGTAATGATCTCAGCATCTCACAATCCTGTTGAGGACAACGGGATTAAGTTTTTTGGCGGCGATGGGTTTAAATTAACCGATGAAACGGAATTGAAAATTGAAGAGCTTATGGATGCAAAAGAAGACCAATTGCCTCGTCCGATTGGCAGCGGGTTGGGCACGGTTGTTGTAGACGAGCATTCCCGCTACGATTATCTGGAGTTTTTGAAAACAACAATTAGTCATTCTTTTGAAGGTCTAAAAATTGTATTGGACTGTGCAAACGGAGCAGCTTATGAGCTGGCGCCGAAGCTTTTTGCGGATTTGGGAGCTGAAGTGCACACGATCGGAGCGGAGCCAAACGGATTGAATATCAATGATCATTGTGGCTCGACTCATCCTGAAAAGCTGAAAGAGGAAGTGCGCCGCTTGAAAGCGGATATTGGGCTTGCCTTTGACGGCGATGCTGATCGCCTGATCGCAATTGATGAGAACGGGGAAGAGGTAGATGGAGACTACATTCTCTGTATTTGCGGAGATGCAATGAACCGCGCTGGAAAACTCAAGGACAGCACCATTGTATCGACAGTAATGAGTAATATCGGTTTTTATAAAGCTACTGAAAAGCTGGCTCTCAAGACTGCAAAAACTGCGGTCGGAGACCGTTATGTGATGGAAGAAATGCGTCGGGGTGGATTTAATCTGGGCGGTGAGCAGTCTGGTCATGTTATTTTCCTAGACCACAATACGACAGGTGATGGCATGCTGACGGGGATTCAGTTGGTAGATACCCTGAAAGCTTCCGGCAAGAAGATGAGCGAGCTAAAATCGCTTATGAAACAATATCCGCAAGTGCTTGTGAATGTACGTGTGCAGGACAAACGCAATTACGAGGGGAATCCTGCGATTGCAGAAGCCATTGAGCAGGTGGAACAACAATTGGGCGATAATGGGCGTGTATTGGTCCGTGCTTCAGGTACAGAGTCGCTTATTCGTGTAATGGCCGAAGGCCCGGACAAAGATGAGCTGGAGCAATTCGTCGGACAGATCGTAGATGTCGTGAAAAAAGAATTAGTTTAAAATTTTGTAAACGTAGGTTGCCTGTTAAACATAAGCAGGCAACCGCATTTACGGTTATTCACTAAGGATTTAACGCCTTTAGGATGTAATTATGAATAAAGTGTCATTGCCAAATGATGCTCTGCTGAATATAATATAGGGATGTTGTGACTCAATTAGAGAAAGCGAGGGTTGTGAGGTAACGTAATACAAGCGCCAGAGCTTGATTTTGTGCGGGGGAACTTGGTGGAGAAGCAATAGATTCCGTTGAGATGATATTGCTCGCATCGGTTCACGACAAAGCAAGCTGACGAGGTGAAGGTGTTCGAAACATTCGGCGGGGACCTTCCGGTGAAGCATCAACCCGTAAACCGGCAGCGGAAAATGAACAGGCAACTGTTTACACAACGCACCGGTAGATGCCCAAATTATTTTATAACCTAAATTATAAGATTCATTTCATGAATGTGCGGCCATCATCATTGGCGTGCGCGGTTTGGGAATTTCGTTACATTCGTGAAGAGATGCCTGTAAATTCTATAGTTATCATTGACAACTTCATAGATGAATGAACTTTATTCCACAATCTACCGCACACGTTAGTCCTGTGATGAGTCGTCTTGTGAAATGATGATCGGGAGGATAACGAATATGTGTGGCATTGTAGGATATATTGGTAATCAGAATACGCAAGAGGTATTGATTGACGGACTGAAGAAGCTGGAATATCGCGGGTATGATTCTGCGGGTATTGCTGTGTTTACAGATTCAGGACTGCAAGTAGCCAAGGCAAAAGGTCGTCTGGCGAATCTGGAAGCTAAACTGGATGGTACACCGTTGGTAGGCCATGCAGGCATCGGACATACACGTTGGGCAACACACGGTAAACCTTCTGATGAAAACTCCCATCCACATTTGGATGAGAGCCAAAAGTTTTCTGTAGTTCACAACGGAATTATTGAGAACTATCTGGAACTGAAGGAACAGCTGATCGGCGAAGGTCATACCTTTATTTCCGAAACGGACACAGAAGTTATTTCCCATCTGGTAGCGCGTGAGTATGAAGGAGATATTGTTAAAGCAGTACAAAAAGCAATTACCTTTATGCGCGGTGCTTTTGCACTGGGAGTGCTGACCGAGCACGAGCCTAATAAGCTGGTAGCTGTTCGCCAAGCCAGCCCGCTGGTTATTGGTGTGGGAGAAGGCGAGAACTTTATCGGTTCCGATATTCCGGCTATTCTGAAATATACACGCAATGTATTTATTTTGAACGATGGCGAAATGGCTGTTCTGACTAGTGATGCTGTCGAATTAATGACAATCGAAGGCCAATTTATTTCTCGGGAAATGATTCATGTCGAATGGGATGCTGTAACAGCGGAAAAAGGCGGATATGAGCATTTCATGTTGAAAGAAATTCACGAACAGCCTAAGGCTTACCGTGATACAATGTTGGGCCGTATCGATAAAGACACTAAAAAGGTTGTTCTTCCAGAGCTGAAGCTGACAGAAGAACAAATTAAAAATATCCGCAACATTCAAATTGTAGCGTGTGGTACAGCTTACAATGCTGGTTTGATTGGTCGTACGGTTATTGAAAGTATGGCTCGTATTCCGGTAGAAAACGATGTAGCTTCCGAGTATCGCTACCGTTCTCCTATCGTAACACCTGAGACATTGGTGATCGTGGTGAGTCAATCCGGTGAAACTGCTGATACCTTGGCAGCACTGCGTGAAGCACAAGCAAACGGAGCGCATGTACTGGCGATTACAAACGTAGTTGGTAGTTCCATCGCCCGTGATGCAGATGATGTGTTGGTTACACTGGCAGGACCGGAAATTGCCGTAGCCTCCACCAAAGCGTATTCTTCCCAGTTGATTGCGTTTTATCTGTTGGGTCTGTATCTGGCTCAAGTACGCGGCACACAAACGGATGAGCAAGTAGCTCATGTGCTGGCTGCTATGGAATCACTGCCAGAGCAAGTAGAAGAGATGTTGAGTAAAGCAGATGCGATCAAAGCCTATGCTGAGCAAATCGCTAGCAACAAGCACCTGTTCTTTATTGGTCGTGGTCAGGACTATGCTGTAGTACAGGAAGGTTCCCTGAAACTCAAGGAAATCTCCTACATTCATTCCGAGGCATATGCTGCGGGTGAGTTGAAGCATGGTACACTGGCATTGATCGAAGAGGGAATTCCAGTTATCGCTTTGGTAACTCAGGAATCCGTGTTGGAAAAAACCGTGAGCAACATTAAGGAAGTTAAAGCTCGTGGCGGTGACGTGCTTGCAATCACGTATGAAGAGCACGCTGTTGAGCTACTGAAATCCGTGGATCAAGTATTTGCAATTCCAAAAACACTTCCGATTCTGTCGGCTGCCATTTCAGTTATAGCTCTCCAATTGTTAGCCTACTATGCATCACTTGCACTGGGTCATGATGTTGATAAACCACGTAACCTGGCGAAAAGTGTTACTGTAGAATAAGCATTAATAAAATTCTAAATTAATGTTGCGTACAGACAATAAAGTTGTATACTAATTATTAATGACGGATAACAAGAATATCTCTTCTTGATAACTATGTAATAAAAAGCCCGATGAGCACGTATCATCGGGCTTTTTATTACATTCAGAGGGTGACTGCTTAGGTTTCAATCAGAGCGCATATAAAATGCATAACAAGTCAAAAGTTTTTGAATCCTTTCCTGTTAGCGAAATCCGAGCAAATGCGTTAAACCAAAGACTTGATTGGTGTAATCGGCTGTATCCGTATAATGCACCTCGATGGCCAAGTCCGTTTCATGGTGGAGCAAACCGTCGATGACGTGTACGGTATCCCGAGTGTTCGTATTGATGACTTTCGTGAAGAAAATGGAAAATTGGTCGCTCACGAACCGATAAATCGTAGCTCCTTTTCCCGTCCCGTAATGGGACTTCGCATCTACGTGAAGCGTTGAAACTATTAGGAAATTCAACTGATGAAAACTCAATATCTTATACATACAAAAAGAGCAGCTAAACAGGCTGCTCTTTTTGTATGTATAAGAATGTAACTGATAGAATTACCGTCCAGATTGGAGTAGAGGATATGACTGTCCGATTTCCTGTAGATTAATTAATTATACATATTTTCCCTTTTAGAGGATACTCTCTACTAGAAGATAAGAATATAATCTTTTCGTCAAAATATTTATTAAAATAGTTGTTCGTTTTTAAATGAATATCAGGCTGATACCATTTAGAAAACCCATTTCGCTGAAACAACAAAGGCATACCCAATTGCACGGATCGCTTCCCCTTTAAACCATCTCCAATGTTCAGCGAATCAATATATATTCGATCAACAATCCTCTGTAATCTTTTGGGGAAATCTGGCGTTAAGGGCAAAAGAGGAGAAATGGATGCCTGTGTATTAATTCCTGCTGCATGGACATTTCTAAGAGCCTTTAAGCGCTGGTTGATCCCTAGAGCTAAAGGTGCAAAAAGTGGCTTTACATCTTCTCGGTCTGTTTCAATAGTCATAGAAACTAATAATTCACAACGTTGCTGCAATTCTAATAGTATATCGAGGTCTCTGACCACCAGAGGACTTTTTGTTTGGATTTGAAAGAAATCCGGTGGAGATTCCATCATCTCCGTTAATATCTTTCTTGTGACACGCCATTCGCCATTAATTAAGCGAAAAACTTCAGTAGTATTTCAACATTTTTGAAGTTTTTCTTGTCCATCTTCTCCTGCTACGTAATTGTGTAATTATAACTCAACACAGCCAAATCATCAGCTTCACTGACAGCGACATCTGAATTGAGTTATTAACTCCGAACAATATTAGGATTTATATAGCGTGACATTTTGACACTACCGTATGTGACAGAAAAACACCTAGAATCACAGAGGTAGTTTTAACACATTAACATAAATGAGGAGGGGATTTTCATTGTGTATGATAAAAATTTAACGAGGCGTGAAAGGGGAAACAGGTTTGACCTATTTATGAAAAACAAACCAGTAACAAGAGTGTTTTAAGGGAAATAAGTAATTTCTAGGGTTAACATACATGTGGAAAAAAAGGAATTTACCGTTTGTTAGGACACAATAGCGTTTGTGAAAATAATAATGAGTAAAGATAATTGCAAATCCACTCTTGCCCTAAAACAGCAGATAATTACCGATACAATATGAATAGAGGAGAAGAATATCTTTATGAAAAAGCATTGTCAAATTACATCTACAGGTTTAGTTCTTTTAATGATTGGAAGTTTTCTGTTATACACAACACCAACCTCAATTGTAAAAGCAGAGCCCACTCAAAATGTATCTAGTTTGTTACAAACAAGTACCCAACGAGATTGTACTTCTGCTAAGCAAGCAATGCGGAATACACTACAACTTGGATACCCTGGGATACTTGCTGAAATTTATAAGAGTGGAAAAACATGGAGTTATGCTGCTGGGATAGCGGATCTGAGAGCCAAGAAACCGATGAAAACAGATTTTCGTTTTCGCATTGGCAGTGTGACGAAGACATTCATTGCAACAGTTCTACTTCAATTATCTGAAGAGAACCGCTTGAATCTAGACGACCCCATTGAAAAATGGTTGCCTGGTGTCATTCAAGGAAACGGATATGATGGTAACCAAATTACTATCCGGCAGATATTGAATCATACAAGTGGTATCGCTGACTATGTAAATTCAAAAGACTTTGATTATACGGATACAAAAAAATCGTATACGGCTGAAGAATTCGTAAAGATGGGGATTTCTCTTCCCCCAGACTTTGCCCCAGGAAAGGGTTGGTCTTATTCAAACACAGGATACGTAATACTGGGGATCCTTATTGAAAAAGTAACTGGAAACAGCTATGCGGAAGAGGTTGAAAATCGGATTATTGAACCGCTTGATTTGTCAAATACATTCCTACCGGGCAATTCAAGTGTGATTCCAGGCACCAAGCATGCCCGTGGCTATTTCCAACTAGACGGAGCAAGTGAGCTAAAAGACGTTACTTATATTAACCCAGGTAGCTCGGATGGAGATATGATTTCTACTGCTGACGATTTAAACAAATTCTTCTCTTACTTACTCAGTGGTAAATTACTGAAGGAACAGCAACTAAAACAAATGCTTACTACAGTTCCTACAGATAGAGAAGGAACCGGATATGGTCTTGGGATCTTTGAAACTAAGCTTCCAAACGGTGTCTCGATATGGGGACACAAAGGTAGCGTTCTAGGGTTTACCACTTTTGCTGGTGGCACACTTGGAGGCAAGCATACATTGGCCGTCAATTTGAACAGCCTTAAAGCTGATAGTCCTGATCCATTTAAAAATATTTTACTTGCTGAATTTAGCAAGTAGGCAAAAAGGAAAACCGGATAAATTTTGTCATAGTTTTTATAGTTAAAAATATGCCTTTCTGGTTCAAAAAACAACTTACTCTAAAAAAATTTGAATAAAGCAAGTTCTTAAGTTGATAGGCATGAGGTCCCGCCACGTCGCCATCAAACTAGGGTCTTGAAGTATCCCCTGGTCCTTAGAGCATGTCAAAAAACTAACAAATAAGTATTTTAGGAGGGTTTTATGAAAAAGAAAATGATTATTGCACTTGGTGTTTCTGCTATAATAGTGACTAATTTTGTAGGAAGTACTTATGCAGACTCGAAAACAGGAGTTTCTGTTACAGCTCCCTATAATACAAATCAAATAGCGGAATGGTTAGAAATGCATGCAAAGCCTTTAAAAACAACTAATCCAACTGCATCTTTTAATGATTTAAAACCACTTAAGAATATGGTAGGTTCAGCTTCAATTGTAGGTTTAGGTGAAGCTACGCATGGGGCTCATGAAATTTTTACAATGAAACAACGCATTGTTAATTTTTTAGTATCTGAAAAGGGATTCACCAACTTAGTTTTAGAAGAGGGATGGGACAGAGCTTTGGAGCTTGATCGATATGTTCTTACTGGTAAGGGAAACCCAAGCCAACATCTATCACCTGAATTTAACACAAAAGAAATGTTAGATCTACTTAGTTGGATTCGACAATATAATGCTAATCCAAAACATAAATCTAAAGTGCGTATCATTGGGATGGATATTCAATCAGTAAACGAGAATGTTTATAATAATATAAGAGAATATATAAAAAGAAACAATTCAGATCTTGTGCCAAGAGTAGAAGAGAAGATAAAAGGTCTTATTCCTGTAACAAAGGATATGAATACTTTTGAGAGCCTTACGAAAGAAGAAAAAGAAAAGTATATTTCAGATGCTAAACAAATCAGTGCTTTATTAGAACAAAATAAAAGTTATCTAAACGGAAAATCCAAAGAATTCGCATGGATAAAACAAAATGCTCGTATTATTGAACAGTTTACTACAATGTTAGGAGGAACATCCCCTGATAAACCATCGGATTTTTATTTGAAACATGATATTGCAATGTATGAAAATGCGAAGTGGACTGAAGAACATTTAGGGAAAACCATAGTTTGGGGACATAATGGACACGTTTCGAAAACAAATATGATTCCATTTATATACCCTAAAGTAGCTGGGCAGCATTTAGCAGAATATTATGGAAAACGGTATGTATCTATTGGAACATCAGTTTATAAAGGACAATATAATGTTTATAATAATGATGGTAAATTTGGCCCATATGGAATATTAAAATCAGATGATCCAAACAGTTATAATTACATTTTTGGACAGGTCAAAAAAGATCAATTTTTTATTGATTTACGTAAGGCGAACGGAGTGACAAAAACTTGGTTAAACGAACAACATCAAATTTTCGCTGGAATAACTAAAGAAGGCCCTGGTATACCAAAAACTGTTGATATATCATTAGGTAAAACGTTTGATATACTTGTTCAAATTCAAAAAGTAAGTCCATCTCAACTACATCAATAATTTGTAATAATGTGCGAGAAGGCTTGCTTAAGGGCACAACGATTCGTGAAAAGTTTGAATTTCGTTGGAATCGGGTTATCGAACTTGGGACATTTGTTTATATGCTGAAGGCCCATCTACATGGAATCTTCGAGTTAAGCAGTGAGAGCGTTAGTAGTGCAATCCGTTTGTGTTGGAATGCTGTAACTCTTAGAGATTTAACATAGGTAGATGCACAATAGCCGCCCTCAAAGGAAGTTCCAAACAACCTTTAAGGGCGGCTTCTGTTTTATGGATGGTTTATTACAAAAAAATGGAGTTAGGTACACAACTTTATTGTCTGTAAACAAATGTCTGGTGATAAAAAAGTGTGGAACTAGTCATTTTACAAACATCAAGAAAGATCCCGATGATATATCGGGATCTTTTTAGCTTAGGAAGGCAATTATGTCTACAATAGGCTAACGAATTCGAACTATTAGAAAAACAAACAACTTAAATCAAATAAAGTTTGCAAATATAATTGGAATTTCTCAAGGAACGTTGAGTGAGCTGGAGCAAGATATACTTATAGCAATTAAAGAAAACTTCAATTCCCATATAGAGTGGTTAATCTTTGGAGATACGCCTGTAGCAATTGAGCCCACACAGTAGGGGAACGTCATTCGATTAGCAATACAAAGTAAATAATCAGTTGTAACGTCAAAAACCTTTGCTTAAGATATTAAATGATTAATTTCAGGCCGCGCTACGTTTCACTCCCAATTAGAAACAACCTGTTTAGTTACCCCGATCTTATTAGAAATTTCCTTTTGTGTCCATTTATGGATTAGTCTCAATTTTTACATCGCTGTTCCAAAGTATTCATGAATTCATCTCTATTAAATCAAATAGGTTTTACCCGCCCCATCTGCTTACTAATTATACCTACTTATAGCCCATATTATAGTTTATTCATGCCCTACTGTACCCTACGAGTAGCCTATGAATAGGCTACGAAGTAAAATATATCTAAAAAATATTACTTTGCTATTGTATAAAGCTGTGAGTTGTTATATTCTACATTTGTATTTTGAAGTAAAACTAAAATATATCTTAGGAGTAGAAAAAGATAATTGAACTTTACTCTGATTTAGTAGTTCTAAAAAGAAGGTGAATAATGAGCAAAATTCGATCAAGTAACTCTATAGCATCTATTCAACGGAAAATCAAAGAAGGAAGAGGTCAAGGCCACTTTTCGGAATATAAACCTTGGTTGACTATACATGATGTACCTTCAATAGGGATAGTTACTCGAATTCTTGGTTGGAAAAGTGGTCGACTTCACCATTATCTGTCTGAACACTTTGAATTGGCACATCATTACTAAATGGAGTGGTCAGAGCAAGTGATTGATATTCGCGAACAATTTCCTTTATTACCTCTAGATAAAACCCTCTATATTGCACAAAAGTTAGGCATTAAACATCCAACTGACCCCAAGAATAAGCTTCCCATCATTATGACTACAGATATGTTACTTACAGTAAAACAAGAAGAAAGTATAAAATTTATTGCACATTCTATCAAACCTTCTAACAAGTTGACAAAACGAGTTGTAGAGAAATTACAGATTGAAAAAGAGTTCTTTAAAGATCAAAAGATAGAGTGGGGCACTTATTACTGAAAGACAGATAAACTACAATTTGGTTAGGAATGTCGAATCGCTTCATAATGCTAAAAACAACGATAAATTGTCAAATCACCATATAAATAGTCTCGAAGATAATCTCTATTGTGCTATTCAACAAAGTGAAAAACCACTTGCGAAAGTGACAAAGAACAAGATGAATTATTTGGTTTACCAAGTGGGTACTGCATGCAAATTGTGAAATATTTAATAGCGAATCGCTATTGGTAGTGGATATGACTCATCTAATACAGCCTAATCTACAATCCATGATTATTTTAGAAAATAGATCGCAAAGCGCAAGGATTCGGAGCACCGGCAGAAAATGTCTCCAGGGAAGATCTCCCAAATCGGCCGGCACCCCGCCTGAATGTCAACACGCGTCGAATTCCTCGATTGATGGCAAACCATTCCCAGCGTTTCTTCTCCATTCGCTTTTTTTAGGCAAAATATTAACACTTTATGTTGGACAGACCCAATTTAACTAAAGTTTTACTATACATTCTTGGAAATTTTGATATAATTCTACCTAGGTTACCTTTCCAATTATGATAGAAAATAGAATTAGATGGTTTTTATATCTATGCAAGCTGTGCGCGAGAAACCAATCCACTGGCTACCCAGCAAGCAGGCATGCGGAGACCGACAATTGTGGAAAATGACAGCCGAGAATATGTTGCTCCATGACGTCAGAAGGTTCAGAAAGGATGAAGCCAACCTTATCCCAATTCCAATGGAGGATGAAGCGCGTGATCATTTTTGAAGAGATGTAATTTACTTCCAATATAAAGACTGTCCCGTTCATGCCATACGGAGCATTCTTTGAGCCTCATGCAGACCCATCGTCACATCTAATCGTCAGGAAAAGCTCACTACCCCGCAGCCGTATCTTTACTTATCCACACCAGACGGGGGAATACACAAATCGTACATAGAGTGTATCAATATCCCTTAAACATAGGCTTCGACAAAGGCAGCTCCGGTGCCGAATCTGGAGGTACGGCCGACTTCCTGCTGGCCGGCCGGAACCCTACAGCAAGCCTTACATCGATGGGAGGAACATCCCTTGTCCACCCCCAAATCCAATTCCAAACCCAATGTTAAACCAAAGCCCGTCTTCGGGCGGCTCGTCCGCAGCAAGCATATTTAAGCACCCGCATCTCTTGCGTAGAACGATGCTCTTAGTTGTCTTTCACGCATAGCAGCCGAGCGGGACAGCTGCTAGGCAGAGGATTGCCGCATGCGATCAACCGGGCAAGCGAAGCGGTGACCTGGCGAAAGCCATTGACATTATTGTCACATGTTTGAAAAGGCGGGGAGCGAGGCTGAAGCGTTGCTGCGGCATATGCTCCGCCGGATTGCTTTTACCGATGAAGAGAGGGGAACGATCCAGATGGCTTTTGAAAAAGAAACGTTGTTTTGGAACGAAAAATTCGGTAGCGACGATTATACCTTGACGCGGCTGCCTTACAGCAAAGCTCCAAGCTCCCTGGAGCCCATTATGACAACCGTCGGCGGTTCGCTTTCGGAGGAAGTGGCGCAGCGCGTCCTTCAAATGAGCAAGGGCGCTCCGCTGGCCACTTTTATGATTTTGCTCGCAGGTGTTCAGTCGCTCTTGCATAAATATACGGGCGCTTCTGACATTCTGGTCGGCATGCCGGTTGTACGGAAACCGACGGAGACGCGCCGATCCGTTAATCATACGGCCATTTTGAAAAACTCGCTTTCGGCGGGTGCGACTTTTAAAACGCTTCTGAGCGAGCTGAGGACTTCCTTGCCGGAAGCGATTCAGCATCAACATATTCCATTCTTAAAAATGACAGAGAAGCTGGACCTGCAATATGCAGACGGGATACCCGTCGTCCATACGCTAGTATCCCTTAAGGAGCTGCATCTGGACGAAATCGGGCAAAACGTGGTCACGGATTGTTCCTTTGAATTTAGCTTAACCGGCGGGACGATACAGCTAGCGCTGTCATATAACGAGCACTTATATGACTCCGAGTTTATGACGCGGGTCGTCGGCCATCTGAATCGCCTGCTGGCCGTGGGGCTTTACGAGTTGGAGCTGGACATTGTGCGGGCGGACATGCTGTCGGAGGACGAGAAATTTCAATTGCTGCAAAGCTTTAACGATACCGAGAAGGACTATCCCCGTGATCGGACGATTCATCAGCTCGTGGAGGAGCAGGCGAAGCGGGTGCCCGAAGCGACGGCGGTTGTCTTTGAGGGGCGTCGTCTTTCGTACGCGGAGCTGAACGAACGGGCAAACCGGCTGGCGCGGACGCTGCGATCGGTCGGCGTGCTGCCCAATCAGCTGGTAGGCTTGATGGCCAGGAGATCGCTGGAGACGGTCGTTGGCATTCTGGCGGTTCTGAAAGCTGGCGGTGCCTACGTGCCGATCGACCCGGAATACCCGGAAGAACGCATCCGCTACATTCTGGAGAACTCGAACGCGCAGCTGTTGCTGACGCAAAGGGAGCTGCAGCAGCAGGTGCCGTTCGAAGGGACCGTGGTGGCGCTGGATGACGAGCAGGCCTACAGCGACGATGGCTCGAACCTGGATCCGGCCAGCGGTCCGAATGATCTGGCTTATGTCATCTATACATCAGGTACGACGGGCAAACCCAAAGGGGTCATGCTGGAGCATCGCGGGCTGGTCAGCCTGAAACTGACGTTTGCCCATACGCTTCACACGACCGAACAGGATCGAGTGCTCCAATTCGCCAGCCTATCGTTCGATGCGTCGTGCTGGGAGATGTTCAACGCTCTATATTTCGGGGCGACCTTATATATACCGTCAACCGAGACGATTTTGGATGATCAGCTGTTCGAACGTTTCATGAACGAGCATGCAATTACGATCGCCACTTTGCCGCCAACTTATGCGGCTTATTTGAATTCAGACCGCCTGCCGAGTCTGAGCAGGCTCATCACGGCGGGCTCCGCCGTTTCAGCCGAATTCGTGCAGCAGTGGAAAGACAAGGTACAATACTATAACGCGTACGGTCCGACGGAAGCCTCGATCGCCACATCCGTGTGGGCGGCGTCTACGTATGACACCGAACGCAGAGCGATACCGATCGGACGTCCGATCTGGAACCATCGCTTGTATATACTGGGCGCACAGAATCAACTGGCGCCTATCGGAGTGGAAGGGG
Source organism: Paenibacillus polymyxa M1 (assembly GCF_000237325.1). Taxonomy (NCBI): domain Bacteria; kingdom Bacillati; phylum Bacillota; class Bacilli; order Caryophanales; family Paenibacillaceae; genus Paenibacillus; species Paenibacillus polymyxa. Next base: position 5,106,321 of record NC_017542.1, on the reverse strand, counting down.
AATTGTGCATCGCGGGCGTCGGCCTCGCCCGGGGATATTGGAACCGGCCGGATCTGACGGCGGAGAAATTCATCGAACACCCGTTTGAGCCCGGAGAGAGACTGTACCGGACGGGCGACTTGGCCCGCTGGCTGCCGGACGGAAATATTGAGTACTTGGGCCGGATTGACCATCAGGTGAAAATCCGTGGATTCCGGATCGAGATCGGCGAGATTGAAGAGCAGCTTCTGAAGATCGACTCCGTGCAGGAGACGATCGTAATCGCGCGGGAAGGCAAAAACGGGCAAGAACTGTGCGCTTACCTGGTCGCGGGCCGCCCGCTTACGCTCGGCGAGCTGAGAAGCGCGCTGGCGCAAAAATTGCCGAATTACATGATTCCGGCGCATTTTGTTCAGCTTCCGCGGATGCCGCTCACGCCGAACGACAAAATCGACCGCAAGGCTTTGCCTGCTCCGGAAGGAAATGCGCTGACCGGCGGCGCGTACGTAGCTCCTCGCAATGAAGCCGAGCGGACGCTTGCCGATGTGTGGCAGGCGGTATTGAACGCCGATCGCGTTGGGGTAACGGATCACTTCTTCGAGCTGGGCGGAGACTCGATCAAGTCCATTCAAGTATCTTCGCGGCTTCATCAAGCCGGGTACAAGCTGGAAATCCGGGATTTGTTCAAATATCCGACTATCTCACAGCTCAGCCTGCATGTGAAACCGATCGGACGTACCATCGATCAAGGCGAAATAACGGGTGAAACGGCGCTGACGCCGATTCAGCATTGGTTTTTCGAGAGCTCCTTTGCGGACCCGCATCATTTCAACCAGTCGGTGATGCTGTACCGGAAGGAACGCTTTGACGAAGAGACGGTGCGTCAGGTGCTGCAAAAGCTGGCCGAGCATCATGACGCCTTGCGGATGGTGTTCCGCAAGATGGAACAAGGATTTAGTGCGCGGACCCGCGCGATTCAGGAAGGCGGGCTGTTCACGCTGGACGTGTTCGACTTCAAGGATGCGGAGAATACCGCGCAGGCTGTGGAAGCGAAGGCAACGGACATTCAAGCGGGCATCGATCTGGAGAACAGGGCCCTCGTGAAGGCGGGACTGTTCCGGTGCGCGGACGGCGATCATTTGCTGCTCGCGGTTCATCATGCCGTGGTGGACGGCGTGTCTTGGCGTATTTTGATGGAGGATTTCGCTCTGGGTTACGAGCAGGCCGGCAAAAGCGAGGAAATTCGTTTCCCAGCGAAAACGGATGCGTACCGCACTTGGTCCGAGCAGCTGGCCGCTTACGCGCAAAGCCCGGAGATGGCGAAGGAACGGGCCTATTGGCAGGCCGTGGAACAAATTGCGGTTCCGGCCTTGCCGAAGGATCTGGAGGCGGACGTTACGACGCAGCAGGACAGCGAATCGCTGTTCGTTCGTTTGACTCCCGAAGAAACGGAGCTGCTGCTGAAGCGGGTTCACCGGGCCTACAACACCGAAATGAACGATATTTTGGTAACGGCGCTCGGCATAGCCGTTCGCAAGTGGACGGGACACGAACGGGTGCGGATCAATCTCGAAGGACACGGACGCGAATCGATCGGAACGGATATCGACATCACGCGCACAGTCGGCTGGTTTACGACCAAGTTTCCGGTCGTCCTGGAGCCGGAAACCGACCGGGATTTGGCCTATCAGATTAAACAGGTCAAGGAAAGCTTGCGCCGCATTCCGAACAAGGGGCTTGGGTACGGCGTATGCCGCTATCTCTCCAAATCGGAGGATGGCTTTGTTTGGGGCTCAGAGCCGGAAATTAATTTTAACTACCTCGGCCAGTTCGACGATGATGTCAATCAGGACGAGATCGGCATATCTTCTTATTCCAGCGGCAGCCCGGCCAGCGACCGGCAGGCCCGCAGCTTTGTGCTGGATATCAACGGCATGGTGCTGGAAGGCGCTTTATCGCTCGATCTCAGCTACAGCCGGAAGCAGTATCACAAGGAAACGATGGAAGCCTTCGCTCAGCGGCTTGAGCAAAGTCTTCGAGAGCTCATTACCCACTGCGCAGGCAAAGAAAACACCGAATTGACGCCGAGCGACGTGCAATTTAAAGGCTTGACCATCGAGGAATTGGAGCAAATCGCCCAGCGCTCGGGACATCTCGGGGAAATCGAAAATATTTACTCGCTTACGCCGATGCAGAAGGGCATGTGGTTCCACAGTGCGCTTGACCAGCAAACGGCAGCTTACTTCGAGCAGACGCAGTTTACGATGCGGGGAGCGCTCGACGTCCAGCTTTTCGAGAGGAGCTGGATGGAGCTTGCAAAACGTCATCTGGTGCTACGGGCGAATTTTGTGAAAGGACCAACGGGCGAGCCGCTGCAAATCATATACCGCGACAAGCCGGTCGGCTTTGAATATGAAGAGCTGCTTCATTTGCAGTCGGACGAGAAACAAGCGTACTTGGATAAAAAAGCCGAGGATGACAAGCTTCGCGGCTTCGACCTGGAACATGACGCGCTCGTTCGGGTTACGATCCTGCGCACCGAAGAGCAAAGCTATCATGTGCTGTGGAGTTTCCAGCATATTTTGATGGACGGCTGGTGCCTACCGCAGCTGACGCAGGAGCTGTTTGAGACGTACTCGGCCTTGGCATCCGGCAAGCAGCCAGCGGGAGATAAGGGATCGGATTATGGCGCCTATATCGAATGGTTGGAGAAACAGGACGATCAGGCGGCATCCGGCTATTGGACGGCATTCCTGGCAGGTTATGAAGGGCAAACCGTACTCCCGGGACAAAAGGAACCGGCGCCGAACGGCAGATTTACGGCTGATCACGTCACCGCCGAGCTAGGCAAAGACTTGAGCGAGCGGATGGACCAGGTGGCGAAACAGCGCCTGGTTACGGTCAATACGTTGCTGCAAGCCGCATGGGGCGTGATGCTGCAAAAATATAACGGGACAAACGATGCCGTATTCGGCAGCGTCGTGGCCGGAAGACCGGCGGAAATCCCGGGCATCGAGTCCATGATCGGGCTGTTCATCAATACGGTGCCGGTCCGCGTCACGAGCGAAGCGGACACCGTGTTCGCCGACCTGATGGCGAAGCTCCAAGAGCGGGCGCTGGAGTCCGGGCGTTATGATTACTATCCGCTGTATGAAATTCAAGCCCGCAGCGTGCAAAAGCAGAACCTAATCAACCATATCATCGCTTTCGAGAACTATCCGGTGGACGAGCAGATGGAGCAGGCGGGCGACCAGCAGCACGGCGACCTGACGATCGCTGACGTTCAGATGGAGGAGCAGACGAACTATAACTTCAACGTGACCGTGGTGCCGGGAGTCGAGATCGAAATTCGGTTCGACTTTAACGCCGAAGTGTTCGATAAAGACAGCATCGAGCGGCTCAAGGGGCATCTCGTCCATCTGCTGGAGCAGGTGACGGATAACCCGGAAATTACAGTGGGCGAGCTGGAACTTGTGACGGAGGCGGAAAAAACCGACCTTCTCGGACGTTTTAACGACACCATCACGGAATTTCCGCGCGGGAAGACGCTCATTCAATTGTTCGAAGAGCAGGCGGAGCTTTACCCGGACAACGTGGCCGCCGTCATGAACGAGCGGCAGCTGACATACCGCGAGCTGAACGAGCGATCCAACTGCCTTGCGCGGAAGCTGCGGGAGACGGGAGTAGAAGCGGACCAGCTGGTAGCGATTCTGGCCGAACGCTCGCTCGATATGGTCGTCGGCATTCTGGCGATTCTCAAAGCGGGCGGAGCATACGTGCCTGTCGATCCCGACTACCCGGAGGAGCGCATCCGCTTCATGATCGAGGATTCGGGCGCGCCGTTATTGCTGATTCAAAAGCATCTGCACGAGAAGACCGACTTCGCAGGAACGCGCCTCGAATTGGACGATTACGTTTGGGGTGACAGAGGGGCGGACTCCGCCGATGCGCTGGACGCTTCGAACCTGGAGCCGATTTCCGGGCCGGGCAACCTGGCCTATGTCATCTACACGTCGGGAACGACCGGCAGACCGAAAGGAACGCTGATCGAGCATAAGAACGTCGTGCGCCTCCTGTTTAACGACAAGAACCTGTTCGACTTCGGGCCGTCCGACACGTGGACGCTGTTCCACTCGTTCTGCTTCGATTTCTCCGTCTGGGAAATGTACGGAGCGTTGCTGTACGGAGGCAAGCTGGTCATCGTACCGCCGCTCACGGCGAAAAATCCGGCCGATTTCCTGGCGCTGCTGGGCCGCGAACAGGTCACGATTTTGAACCAGACACCAACGTACTTCTACCAGCTGCTGCGTGAGGTCTTGGCGGACCATCCGTACGATCTGCGGATTCGCAACGTCATCTTCGGGGGCGAAGCGCTGAGTCCGCTGCTGCTCAAGGGCTTCAAGACGAAGTACCCGGAGACGAAGCTGATCAATATGTATGGCATTACCGAGACGACGGTTCACGTGACGTATAAGGAAATCACGTGGGTCGAAATGGAGGCGGCGAAGAGCAATATCGGCAAGCCGATCCCGACGCTGAGGGTGTACGTCCTTGATGAAAACCGCCGCCCTGTGCCGATTGGAGTAGCGGGCGAAATGTACGTGGCCGGGGAAGGCCTTGCGAGAGGATACCTGAACCGTCCGGATCTGACGGCGGAGAAGTTCGTCGATTCCCCGTTTGCGGAGGGGGAGAAGCTGTACCGCTCGGGCGACTTGGCGGCTTGGCTGCCGGACGGCAACATCGAATACCTGGGCCGGATCGACCACCAGGTCAAAATCCGCGGGTACCGAATCGAGCTGGACGAAATCGAGACGCAGCTTCTGAACGTCGAGGGCGTGGAAGAAGCGGTGGTGCTCGCCCGTCAGGACGGCGAGGGCGAGAAGGCGCTTGTTGCCTACTTTGTGGCGGACCGAACGCTGACGGTCAGCGAAATGAGAACCTCGCTGGCCCAGGGAATGCCGGGGTACATGATCCCTTCGTACTTCGTGCAGTTGGAGCGCATGCCGCTGACGACCAACGGCAAAGTGGACCGCAAAGCGCTGCCGGAGCCGCAAGGCGGCATACAAACGGGCGTCGAATACGTAGCGCCGCGTAACCGGACGGAGTCCCAGCTTGTGAAGATCTGGGAGGAAGTACTGGGCTACTCCGGCATTGGAGTCCTGGACAATTTCTTCGACCTGGGCGGCCATTCCCTGCGGGCGACGACACTGGTGAGCAAGGTGCATCAGGAGCTGAACGTTGAGCTGCCTCTGCGCGACGTATTCCGCTACTCAACAATCGAAGAGATGGCTCTGGCCATCTCCCGGATCGGAGAGCAGTCGTTCTCGTCGATTCCGCTGGCAGGCGCAAGAACATATTATCCGCTTTCCTCAGCTCAGAAGCGGCTGTTTATCCTGAATCAGCTGGAAGGGGCCGATCAGAGCTACAACATGCCGGGCGTGCTGTTGCTGGAAGGATCGATTGACCGGAGCCTGCTGGAGAAGGCTTTCCGCGGACTGATCGCACGGCACGAAACGCTACGAACTGGCTTTGAGATCGTACAAGGCGAAGCTGTACAGCGCATTTACGAGAGCGTCGACTTTGCCGTTGAGTACCGTCATGCGAGCGAGGAAGAAGCGCCCGAAGTTGTGCAGGCCTTCATCCGGCCTTTCGACTTGGCGAAGCCTCCGCTGCTGCGAGCGGAACTCGTAGAGCTGGCAGCCGAACGTTATTTGCTGATGTTCGACATGCACCATATCGTCTCCGACGGGGTTTCGATGGACGTGTTAGTCGAGGAACTCGTTCGTCTGTACGGCGGCGAATCATTAGAGCCTTTGCGCATTCAATACAAGGACTATGCGGTATGGCAGCAGTCGGACGAGCAAAAAGTGCAGTTGAAACGCGAGGAAGCTTACTGGCTGGATCGTTACCGCGGCGAGCTTCCGGTTCTGGAAATGCCGACGGACTATCCGCGTCCTGCCGTGCAGAGCTTTGAGGGACAAACGCTGACGTCCTTCGTGGACGAGGCAACGAACGAAGGCTTGAAGCAGCTGGCCGCTCAAAGAGGAACGACGCTGTATATGGTGCTGCTTGCGGCATATACCGTGCTTTTGCATAAATACACAGGTCAGGACGATTTGATCGTCGGAACGTCGATTGCGGGCAGAACGCACGGAGACACGCAGCCTTTGATCGGAATGTTCGTCAATACGCTGGCGCTCCGCAATTATCCGGCTTCGGAGAAGACCTTCCTGTCGTATCTGGAAGAAGTGAAAGAAACGACCTTAGGCGCTTACGAGCATCAGAATTATCCGTTCGAAGAGCTCGTCGATAAAGTGCAGGTCAGCCGGGATTTGAGCCGCAACCCGCTGTTTGACACGATGTTCTCCCTGCAAAACTTGGAGGATAAAGAGTTTGAGCTGGAAGGGCTGAAATTGTCCCCGTACCCTAGCGAATACGGCACGGCCAAGTTCGACCTGAGTGTGGATGTTACGGAAGAAAACGGCGGCCTGGAGTGCAGCTTTGAATTCGCAACGGCTCTTTATAAAGAAAGCACGATCCGGCGGCTGTCGACTCATTTCGGACATTTGCTTGCGGCGATCGTAAGCCGTCCAGATGCGAAGATTGCCGAGCTGAACTTGCTGACGGCAGAGGAAAAAGAACAAATTCTCGGCGCGTTCAACCCGGCACAGCCGGAAGCGGCTCCTGCGGCCGCGTTCCACCGGCTGTTTGAGGAACAGGCGGAGCGCACGCCGGAAGAGGCGGCCGTCGTGTACGAGAACGACCGGCTGACGTATGCGGAGCTGAACGAGCGGGCGAACCGCTTGGCGGCTACGCTGCGCGCAAGCGGCATCGGCCGGGAGACGATCGTCGGCATTCTCGCCGAGCGTTCGGTGGACTTGCTGGTGGCCGTGCTGGCCGTCTGGAAAGCGGGCGGGGCGTATGTGCCACTCGACCCGGATTATCCAGCGGAGCGCGTGCGGTTCATGCTTGAAGACAGCGGAGCGAAGGTGCTGCTGACGCAAACGGCGCTGCGAGAGCGTGCCGAAGCCTGGCTCGGCGAAGAGGAGTCGGCGCTGGCGGCGGTGCTGTACCTGGACGACGAAGCGTCGTACAGCGAGGAGCGGGCGAATGCGCCGATTGGCTCGGGCATGGTCTCCGGCAAGCTGACGGATGCTGTGGACGACAGCGATGAGAGCCATCAGCATGTCGGCACCGACAGCTTCCATGAAGCCCGTCCGGAGGATCTGGCGTACGTGATCTATACGTCGGGAACGACGGGCAAGCCGAAGGGCGTGATGATCGAGCACCGCAGCCTGGTGAACACGGCGGCGGGCTACCGGCGGGAATACCGGTTAGATCAGTTCCCGGTGCGGCTGCTGCAGCTCGCAAGCTTCTCGTTCGACGTGTTCGTGGGAGATATCGCGCGGACGTTGTACAACGGAGGCACGATGGTGATCGTGCCGAAGGACGACCGGATTGATCCGTCTCGTCTGCACCACTGGATGGAGCGGGAACGGGTCACCATCTTCGAATCGACGCCGGCGCTGATCGTGCCGTTCCTGGAGTACGTGCACGAGCAGCGGCTGGATATGAGCTGGATGGAGCTGTTGATCACGAGCTCGGACAGCTGCAGCGTGGCGGATTACCGGACCTTGCAGGAACGCTTCGGCTCGTTGTTCCGGATCATCAACGCATACGGCGTAACGGAAGCGGCGATCGACTCCAGCTTCTACGAAGAGGAGCTGGCGAAGCTGCCGCAGACAGGCAATGTGCCGATCGGTAAAGCGTGGCTGAATGCGAAATTCTACATCGTGGACGCGCATCTGAACCCGGTGCCGATTGGGGTGCTAGGCGAGCTGGTCATCGGCGGAGTCGGAGTGGCGCGCGGGTACTTGAACCGTCCGGAGCTGACGGAAGAGAAGTTCGTAGACAGCCCGTTCGCCGCGGGCGAGCGGTTGTACCGCACGGGAGACTTGGCGCGGTGGATGGAGGACGGGAACGTGGACTTCATCGGCCGGATCGACAACCAGGCGAAAATCAGGGGGTACCGGATCGAGACGGGCGAGATCGAGTCGCAGCTGCTGCGGGTGAAAGGCGTGCGCGAAGCGGTGGTGCTGGTTCGAAGTGACGCGAACGGGCAGAAGGCGCTATGCGCGTATTACACGCCGGATACCGGAGCGGAGTTGGCAGTGAACGATCTGCGCAGCGCGCTGGCGCAGGAGCTGCCGGGGTACATGATCCCGTCGTACTTCGTGGAGCTGGAGCGCCTGCCGCTGACGCCGAACGGAAAGATTGACCGGAAGGCGCTGCCGGCGCCGGAAGGGGAAGCGGGAAGCGGAACGGAGTACGTCGCACCGCGCAATGAGCTGGAAACGAAGCTGGCAGTGATTTGGCAGGAGGTGCTGGGGCTTGCGAAGGAGATTGGCGTTCACGACAACTTCTTCGACATCGGCGGCCACTCCCTGCGGGCGACGACGCTGGTCAGCAAGATTCATAAAGAGTTGAACGTGGATCTGCCGCTGCGCGACGTGTTCCGCCATTCCACCATCGAGAGCATGGCGGCCGCCATTTCCAGGCTGGATGAGCAGACATTCGTTGCCATTCCGGTGGCGGATGACCGAGAGATGTACCCGCAATCTTTTGCTCAAAAACGTCTCTTTATCCTGAATCAACTGGAAGGCGCGGAGCTTAGCTACAACATGCCGGAAGCGATGCTGCTGGAGGGTGCTTTGGACCGGGCAAGGTTCGAAGAAGCGTTCCGTAAGCTCGTGGCGCGGCATGAAACGCTGCGCACCGGGTTCGAAATGGTGGATGGCGAAGCATCGCAGCGGATTTACCAAGACGTGAATTTTGCCGTGGAGTTCTATCGAGTGGATGAGCAAGAGGCCGAAGAGATGGTTCGCCGTTTCGTCCGTCCGTTTGACTTGGCGAAGCCTCCGCTGCTGAGGGTAGGCCTTGTCGAGCTGGCTCCAGAACGTCATATTCTAATGTACGACATGCATCATATTATTTCCGATGGCGTCTCGATGGAAATCTTTGTTGAAGAATTCGTCCGCTTGTACGGCGGCGAGCAATTGGAGCCTCTGCGCATTCAGTACAAAGACTACACCGTTTGGCAGCATTCGCAGGAGCAGAAGGAACGGCTTCAGCGTCAGGAGGCGTACTGGCTGGACATGTTCCAAGGCGAGCTTCCGGTGCTGGAAATGCCGACCGATTATCCGCGTCCGTCCGTGCAGAGCTACGAAGGCCAAACGCTGGAGTTTTTCTTCGACGCTTCGAAAACCGACGGCCTAAAGCAGCTGGCCTCGGAAACGGGCACGACGCTGTTTATGGTGCTGCTTGCGGCGTATAACGTCCTTCTGCATAAATATTCAGGTCAGGAAGACGTGATCGTCGGTACGCCGATTGCCGGAAGGAATCATGGAGATGTGCAGCCGTTGATCGGGATTTTCTTAAACACGCTGGCTATCCGCAGTTATCCGGCTTCGGAGAAGACATTCCTGTCATACCTGAACGAAGTCAAAGAAACGACCCTCCACGCCTTCGAGCATCAAAACTATCCGTTCGAAGAATTGGTGGACAAGGTGCAAGTCACCCGTGATCTAAGCCGCAATCCGCTCTTCGACACGCTGTTTACGATGCAGAATACGGAAAACGAGGAATTTGAGCTGGAAGGGCTTCGCCTGATTCCTTATCCGAGCGCATTGGATACCGCGAAGTTTGATATCAGCTTGGATGTGGGCGAGGAGAACGGCGGCTTGGATTACAGCTTCGAATATGCGACGGCTCTCTACAAAAGGGAGACGATCGAACGGCTGGCGAAACATTACGAGCAGCTGCTCGAAACGATCGTAAGCCGTCCAGATGCGAAGATTGCCGAGCTGAACTTGCTGACGGCAGAGGAAAAAGAGCAAATTCTCGGCGCGTTCAACCCGGCGCAGCCGGAAGCGGCTCCTGCGGCCGCGTTCCATCGGCTGTTTGAGGAACAGGTGGAGCGCACGCCGGAAGAGACGGCCGTCGTGTATGAGAACGACCGGCTGACGTATGCGGAGCTGAACGAGCGGGCGAACCGCTTGGCGGCTACGCTGCGCGCAAGCGGCATCGGCCGGGAGACGATCGTCGGCATTCTCGCCGAGCGTGCGGTGGACTTGCTGGTGGCCGTGCTGGCCGTCTGGAAAGCGGGCGGGGCGTATGTGCCGCTGGACCCGGATTATCCGGCGGAGCGCGTGCGGTTCATGCTCGAAGACAGCGGAGCGAAGGTACTGCTGACGCAAACGGCGCTGCGAGAGCGCGCCGAAGCCTGGCTCGGCGAAGAGGAGCTGACGCTGGCGGCGGTGCTGTACCTGGACAAAGAAACTTCGTACAGCGAGGAGCGGGCGAATGCGCCGATTGGCTCGGGCATGGTCTCCGGCAAGCTGAGGGATGCTGTGGACGACAGCGATGAGAGCCATCAGCATGTTGGCACCGACAGCTTCCATGAAGCCCGTCCGGAGGATTTGGCGTACGTGATCTATACGTCGGGAACGACGGGCAAGCCGAAGGGCGTGATGATCGAGCACCGTAGCCTGGTGAACACGGCGGCGGGCTACCGGCGGGAATACCAGTTGGATCAGTTCCCGGTGCGGCTGCTGCAGCTCGCAAGCTTCTCGTTCGACGTGTTCGTGGGAGATATCGCGCGGACGCTGTACAACGGAGGCACGATGGTGATTGTGCCGAAGGACGACCGGATCGATCCGTCTCGTCTGCACTACTGGATGGAGCGGGAGCGGGTCACCATCTTCGAATCGACACCGGCGCTGATCGTGCCGTTCCTAGAGTACGTGCACGATCAGGGGCTGGATATGAGTCGGTTGGAGCTGTTAATCACGAGCTCGGACAGCTGCAGCGTGGCGGATTACCGGACCTTGCAGGAACGCTTCGGCTCGTTGTTCCGGATCATCAACGCATACGGCGTGACGGAAGCGGCGATCGACTCCAGCTTCTACGAAGAAGAGCTGGCGAAGCTGCCGCAGACAGGCAATGTGCCGATCGGCAAAGCGTGGCTGAATGCGAAATTCTATATCGTGGACGCGCACCTGAATCCGGTGCCGGTCGGGGTGCTGGGCGAGCTGGTCATCGGCGGAGTCGGAGTGGCGCGCGGGTACTTGAACCGTCCGGAGCTGACGGAAGAGAAGTTCGTAGACAGCCCGTTCGCCGCGGGCGAGCGGTTGTACCGCACGGGAGACTTGGCGCGGTGGATGGAAGACGGCAACGTGGACTTCATCGGCCGGATCGACAACCAGGCGAAAATCCGGGGCTACCGGATCGAGACGGGCGAGATCGAGTCGCAGCTGCTGCGGGTGGAAGGCGTGCGCGAAGCGGTGGTGCTAGTTCGAAGTGACGCGAACGGGCAGAAGGCGCTATGCGCGTATTACACGCCGGATACCGGAGCGGAGCTGGCAGTGAACGATCTGCGCAGCGCGCTGGCGCAGGAGCTGCCGGGTTACATGATCCCGTCGTACTTCGTGGAGATGGAGCGCCTGCCTCTGACGCCGAACGGAAAGATTGACCGGAAGGCGCTGCCAGCGCCGGAAGGGGAAGCGGGAAGCGGAACGGAGTACGTCGCACCGCGCAATGAGTTGGAAACGAAGCTGGCGGCGATTTGGCAGGAGGTGCTGGGGCTTGCGAAGGAGATTGGCGTTCACGACAACTTCTTCGACATCGGCGGCCACTCCCTGCGAGCGACGACGCTGGCGGGCAAGGTATTTAAGGAATTAAACGTCAACCTGCCGCTGCGCGACGTATTCCGTCACTCGACGATTGCGGCGATGGCCGAGGCGATCGCCCGGATGGAACGGCGGGAGCATGAGGCCATTCCTCAAGCGGAGGAGAGAGAGTACTACCCTCTGTCCTCCGCGCAGAAACGGCTGTTCATTCAGCACACGCTGGATGGAGCGGATCAGCTTTACAACATGCCGGAGTTGGTGCAGGTGGAAGGCGAGTTTGATTTAGACCGGTTGGAAGCCGCCTTGCGGAAATTGATAACACGGCATGAATCGCTGCGCACCGGTTTTGAAATCGTGAAGGGCGAAGCGGTTCAGCGGATTTACCCGCAGGTCGATTTTGCTATCGAGCATCATCAAGCGGATAAAGAGGATGCGGCTCAAATCGAGCAGATCGTCCGCAGCTTCGTTCGTCCATTTGATCTCGGCAAGCCGCCGCTGCTGCGCGCCGGGGTCATCGAACTGGAGCCGAACCTGCATATTCTCCTTTTCGACATGCACCATATGGTGTCCGACGGCGTATCAATGGCGATTGTGATCGATGAGTTCTCGAGTTTCTACGCCGGGGAAGAACTGCCGCCACTGCGCATTCAATACAAGGATTATGCCGTTTGGCAGCAGTCGAAGGCCCACCGAGAGCGGATCGGGCGGCAGGAAGCTTACTGGCTGCAAACCTTCGAAGGCGAGCTGCCGACGGCGGACCTGCCGATGGACTACGAACGGTCTGCGGCTCGCAGCTACGAAGGTGCGCATCTGGAGTTCGACGTCGAAGCTTCTCTCTCTACGCGGCTGCGCGAATTGGCGGCCGAGCGTGAAAGCACGCTGTTCATGGTGCTGCTTGCTGCTTATACCGTGCTGCTGTCCAAGTACAGCGGGCAGGAGGACTTGGTCGTGGGCACCCCGGTGGCGGGAAGAACGAACGCCGATTTGGAACCGGTCATCGGGATGTTTGTCAATACGCTGGCGATCCGCAATCGCCCGTCGGGCGACAAAACGTTCTTGTCCTACCTGGAAGAAGTGAAGGAAACGGCTTTGGGTGCTTTCGAGAACCAGGATTATCCATTCGAGGAGCTGGTGGAGCGTTTGAATGTGAAGCGGGAGCCGGGCCGCTTCCCGCTGTTCGATGCCGTTTTCGACTTGCAAAATATCGAAGAACGAGACGCCGAGCTGGAAGGGGTCAGCCTGAAGACTTACGAGCTTGACCATTTGGAAGAAGCGAAGTTCGATCTGACGCTGTTTATGTATGAAAACAACGGGGCGCTGAGCGGGGGCTTCTTCTACGCCACCAAGCTGTTCAAAAAAGCGATGATCCGCACCTTGACCGAGGATTACCTGCGGGTACTGTCTCAAATTGCGGAAAATCCACAACTCGAGCTAAGCCGGATTGAATGTCATAAACCGGCGGCAGGCGCAAAAAGTGCCGTCGATACGATCGAATTCGCGTTCTAATCCTACAAGCGCGCCTCCGCCGTCAAATGAAAGCGGCGCGCATCCCAAGGAAGACGGCGAACAACGTCCAAGCCCGTAAACGCGCAGGCCGAAAGCAAGCTTTTTCGGACCTGCGCCGGGGCATGCGGTCACTTCATTTTTAGGGGAGATACGAATGAAATCTTTGTTTGAAAAGGAAGAACGATACTGGAGCGGCAAGTTTGACGCCGATGACAGCCTGAGCTTCCTTCCCTACAGTCAATCCTCCAAATTATCCGCCGACGGGGAAGCTGCGGCCGAGCCGGGCTTGCTTCACCGTACTCTGCCGAGTGAACTCTCGGAGAGAATCATTTGCCTCGCCAACGGTTCGGATTTGGCTTTGTACATGATTGTTTTGGCAGGAGTAAAAAGCCTGCTGTTCAAATATACCGGGCGGGACCAAGTGCTGATCGGTATGCCTTCTTATAGCGCAGACCCCGACGGGACTCCGCCGCCGCATGACATCTTGGTGATCAAGACGTCCGTAAGCCGCCAGACTACGCTGAAAACGCTGCTCGGGGGCATCAAAGCCTCCATCGGCGAGGCGCTGGAGCATCAGCACCTGCCTTTTCGGAAAATGGTGGAGCCGCTCCATCTGGACTATACGGGGGACGGCCTCCCGGTCGTCAACACCGTCGCATCCTTCGCCTCGATTCATCCGGAACCGCTGGTTAACCGGGTGGCGGCCGATACGGTTTTTCGCTTCGACCGCCAAAACCACTCCATCGAGCTGGAAATAAGCTTTGATGGGCAGCGGTACGAGCGGGCATTTGTGGAACAGGCGGCCGACCATCTTGTTCGGCTGCTGTCCGTGCTTTTATTTCAGCCGGATCTGGAGCTCGGACAAGCCGATGTGCTGTCCCCAGACGAGAGGGAGACGCTGCTGAAGCGATTTAATGACACCGAAACCGAGTTCGAGCGGGGGAAAACGATTTACGGCTTGTTCGAAGAACAGGCGGAGCTTTACCCGGACAACGTGGCCGCCGTCATGAACGAGCGGCAGCTGACCTACCGCGAGCTGAACGAGCGATCCAACCGCCTTGCGCGGAAGCTGCGGGAGACGGGAGTAGAAGCGGACCAGTTGGTAGCGATTCTGGCCGAACGCTCGCTCGATATGGTTGTCGGCATTCTGGCGATTCTCAAAGCGGGCGGAGCATACGTGCCTGTCGATCCCGACTACCCGGAGGAGCGCATCCGCTTCATGATCGAGGATTCGGGCGCGCCGTTATTGCTGATTCAAAAGCATCTGCACGAGAAGACCAACTTCGCAGGAACGCGCCTCGAATTGGACGATTTCGTTTGGGGCGACAGAGGGGCGGACTCCGCCGATGCGCTGGACGCTTCGAACCTGGAGCCGATTTCCGGGCCGGGCAACCTGGCATATGTCATCTACACGTCGGGAACGACCGGCAGACCGAAAGGAACACTGATCGAGCATAAGAACGTCGTGCGGCTCCTGTTCAACGACAAGAACCTGTTCGACTTCGGGCCGTCCGACACGTGGACGCTGTTCCACTCGTTCTGCTTCGATTTCTCCGTCTGGGAAATGTACGGAGCGCTGCTGAACGGAGGCAAGCTGGTCATCGTACCGCCGCTCACGGCGAAAAATCCGGCCGATTTCCTGGCGCTGCTGGGCCGCGAACAGGTCACGATTTTGAACCAGACACCAACGTACTTCTATCAGCTGCTGCGTAAGGTCTTGGCGGACCATCCGTACGATCTGCGGATTCGCAACGTCATCTTCGGGGGCGAAGCGCTGAGTCCGCTGCTGCTCAAGGGCTTCAAGACGAAGTACCCAGAGACGAAGCTGATCAATATGTATGGCATTACCGAGACGACGGTTCACGTGACGTATAAGGAAATAACGTGGGTCGAAATGGAGGCGGCGAAGAGCAATATCGGCAAGCCGATCCCGACGCTGAGGGTGTACGTCCTGGATGAAAACCGCCGCCCTGTGCCGATTGGCGTAGCGGGCGAAATGTACGTGGCCGGGGAAGGCCTTGCGAGAGGATACCTGAACCGTCCGGATCTGACGGCGGAGAAGTTCGTCGATTCCCCGTTTGCGGAGGGGGAGAAACTGTACCGCTCGGGTGACTTGGCGGCTTGGCTGCCGGACGGCAACATCGAATACCTGGGCCGGATCGACCACCAGGTGAAAATCCGCGGGTACCGGATCGAGTTGGACGAAATCGAGACGCAGCTACTGAAGATCGCCGCCGTGCAAGAAGCCAAGGTGCTCGACCGCGACGACGCGAACGGCCATAAGCAGCTTGTCGCTTATTACGTCGCGGAAACGAGGCTGGCGGCGAATGAACTCAAGGAGGAGCTCGCCAAGCAGCTTCCGGGGTATATGATTCCTTCGCACCTCGTGCAGCTTTCGGGGATGCCGCTGACCCCGAACGGGAAAATCGACCGCAAAGCACTGCCCGCGCCGGAGGAAGCCGCGGCTGGAGGAGCGGAATATGTCGCACCGAGAACGCTGCTCGAAATGAAGATCGCACGCGTCTGGCAGGATACGCTTGGCGTTCCGCAGGTCGGCGTAAAGGATAACTTTTTTGAGTTGGGTGGCAATTCGTTAAGTCTGATGAGGCTCGTTCAAGCCGTTTACGATGAAACGGGCATCGAGATACCTTTGAACCGCCAATTCCACAATGTAACAGTTGAAGCCATGGCTTTCGGCGAGTCGGATCTCGGCCTGGATAAAGGGGGAAACTCCTTCATTAAGCTGAATAAAGCAGGAGATCTGAACGTGTTCTGCTTCCCTCCGGGTAGCGGTTTCGGCATCGGTTACCGAGAGCTCGCAAGCAGGCTCGACGGCCGGTTCGTGCTCTACGGCATTGATTTTATCGACGATGCCGTCGATTACGAGGCCATGCTGAACCGTTATGTGGACGAGATCGTCCGCATCCAGTCGGAAGGACCTTACGTGCTGCTCGGCTACTGCTTCGGAGGCAACCTGACGTTCGAGGTAGCCAAAACGATGGAGAAAAGAGGGTATTCCGTAACGGACGTGCTCATGGTGGACTCGTGGATTAAGGACGCGCTGACGCCTTCTGAAACGTCGGAGAAAGAGCTTGAAGAAATGCTTGCGGATTTCGACGAAGAAGAGAAGGAATTAATGAGCAACCCGCTCGTGCGGGAGCGGGTTCATCGGAAGGTCAAAGCGACCTTGGCGTACGAAGCGCAGCTTATTAATTCCGGCACGATCCCGGCCAGGATTTATGAACTGATTGCGAAGGACAGCGAAGCTTTCCGCCTGGAGCACCAATTGCCTTCCTGGCGGGGGGCAACGACGCAAGCTTACTCCGATTACCGGCTGGAGGGTGCGCACGAGGAATTGCTGGAACTCGCGCGCGTGGAAGAAACGGCCGTCGTCATTCGAGACATCTTAGAGCAAGTCAAGCGGCAGATCGAAGCGGAGGCCGGGGTACTGCATGGAAGCTGACCGCCAGCCGTCTGTTCTAGAACAAGGCACAGCGGCGCCTTCCAAACGCCAAACCGCTTACGCCGCCTGGAAAGCGTTCCGCTGGCTGATGTCCTATGTAAGCCGTCACAAAGGCTGGATGATCGTCGGTGTCTTGTCCGCGATTGCCGCCGCCGTTATTGAGATATGGACGGGAAGTTTGATCGAGCAGCTGACCACCCAGGCCGAGAAGGGGGCGGGGCCAATCGTTCTGCAAATCGTGTACGCGGTCTTTGTGGTCATCTTGATCGGTGTGCCGGCGAAGTTTTTCATGAGCTTCGGCGTGGAGCGAAGCAGCGCCTCTGCGGTGCAGGATATCCGCAACCATGTCATGCGTCATATCGGCAAACTCCCGGTCTCCTATTTGGAAAAGCAGCACTCTGGCGACGTATTGTCGCGGATCAACAACGACCTGCAGCTCATCCAGCAGTTTATGATTCGGGACCTCGCCCAGTGGTTTTATCATCCGCTGTTGTTCATCGGCTGTTTCGCTTATTTGATCTACCTCCAATGGGAGCTGATGCTGTACAGCCTGCTGTTATTTCCTGTAGCGCTGCTGGTTTCCCAATGGATCGGCAAGCAGTTGGAGCGGTTGACGGAGGAAGCCCAGGCGAACATGGGCCGAATGAACGTCAACCTCCAGGATACGCTTGGGGGTATGCCTATTGTAAAAAGCTACCTGCTATCCGGCATGTTATCTCGCTCCTACCAAGTGCTGCTGCAATTGACGGCCCAAAAAAAGTTGGCCGTGAAAAAGCGGGAAGCTTGGGTCAACCCGCTGCTTTCGACGCTGATGATCAGCCCGATCATTTTCGCCGTCAGTTACGGAAGCTATTTGATCTACAAAGGGCAGCTAGGCGCGGGAGAGCTGATCGCCTTCCTGTACTTGCTGAATCTGTGTCTGGAGCCGCTGGAGCATATTCCCGAGCTCATCACGCGGACGTTCGAAATGGCCGGTGCCCTGAGAAGGGTCTCTGAAATCGTCGAGCAGCCGACCGAAACGGAAAATGGCCGTTCGCTTCCGAAAGCGAGCGCCGCCCCCATCGAGTTTCAGAACGTAACCTTCGGGTATGAGGAGAGCTCCCCGATCCTACGGAATGTTAGCTTCTCGGTGCCGGAAGGGAAGACGATCGCGCTTGTCGGAGCGAGCGGCGGAGGGAAGAGCACGGTGTTTAAGCTTGTATGCGGCTTTTATCCGCTTCCGGAGGACCAGGGCGAGATCCGCGTGTTCGGCAGCCTGATCCACGGCGCCGATCCGGAGCAGCTTCGGTCGCATTTTTCCGTGGTAACCCAGGATTCATATTTGTTTAGCGGCACGATCGCTGAAAATATCGGCTACGGGCGGGAAGGAGCGTCGATGGACGAGATTATCGAAGCCGCCAAAGCCGCTCAGGCGCATTCCTTCATTATGCAGCTTGAGGGCGGCTACCAGACATATGTCGGAGAGCGCGGCGGCTTTTTGTCCGGCGGGCAGCGCCAGCGCATTGCAATGGCCCGGGCTTTTCTGAAAGATGCTCCCGTTCTGCTGCTGGACGAGCCAACGTCGGCTCTTGATCCGGAGTCGGAAAGCGCGGTTCAGGAAGCGCTGGGCGTATTGATGAAGCAGAGAACGACGATGGTTATTGCCCACCGGCTTTCTACAGTACAAAACGCCGATGAAATTTGGGTCATGGAACAGGGGAGTATTGTTGAAAAGGGCACTCATGAACAATTGCTGAAGATGAAGGGACTGTACGCCCAGTCGTACTATCAGGAATTTACCGAGTCTGCCGAACGTAGGGAGGTGGCGTACACATGAAAAAGGGCGGATGGCTCTCGCAAGTGAAAGAACTCGGCTACTTGCTGATGTTTATGAACCGAAAGCGCAAAACCCAGTACGCCATTGGCCTGGCCGTGACGGCGCTCACCCAGACATTGTTCCTGATCGCCTTCAGCTTGGTCGTACATAACTTGGTTGATTTCGCCGTGTCCCGAGATACGTCCCTGATGGTGGAAGCCTTTATTATTTTGGGCGCGGCCTTGTTCCTGGAAAATGTGATTTCTCCCTGGTTCATTTACTTATACCAGCGCAGTGTCGAGCTGACTGTGCTGAATATCCGCGAGCGTCTTTATGACAAGCTGTGCCGGGTGCGGCCGAGATTCCTGGAGCAGACGCACCATGGGGACTTGCTGTCGCGGGTGAACAACGACGTAACGACCGTTGAGTTTACATTCTCGCAGGTTTACTTCGTTTTGCTGCTTCAAGTTGTCTTTTGCATCGGCTCCATTGTCTCCATGGTGTTGATCGATTGGCGGTTTGCCGGCGTATCCTGCGTCATTCTGCTGCTGTCCTCCGTGGTCAGTCTGAAATTTGCGCGGGATATTCGCGCTTTGTCCGAACAAGGCTTGCAAACGCTCGGTAAAATGACCGAAAAATTCAAAGATTTTATGGGCGGCATTCAAATTGTGAAGCTGTTCCGCATCCGCACGATTTACGGCCAGTACGAGGCGTTGAACGAACAAATGACGCAGACGCTTCGGCAAACCGCGCAGAAGAACGGCATGCAGGCTGCGGTGAATCATTTTATCAGCTACGTCACGTTCTGCGGCATCATCGTCATCGGCAGTCTTCTTTATGCCTACGGACTGATGGGAATGGGAAGTGTCGCCGCCCTGGCGGTTCTGCAAGTGAATCTGACGCACGCCTTGTTGAACTTGGGGATGGTTCTGTCGATGACCCAAAATTCGCTCGCGGGCGCTCACCGGATTCAAGAGGTACTAAGAGAGGAAGAGGAACCGGATCGTTTGGGATCTCCTCACAGCGAGCTCGTGTCGGAGGCTGCGGTGGAGTTTCGCGATGTGGAATTTTCCTATCAGGCGGATAAAAAGGTGCTTGTCGACATCTCCATGCAGGTGTTTCCCGGCCAGGTCGCCGCTATCGTGGGGGCCAGCGGCAGCGGCAAAAGTACGCTGATCAAGCTGCTGCTCGGCTTTTATCCTGTGGACAGCGGAGAAATCCTGCTCCAAGGCAAACCGTTCGGCCATTACACGCTGGACGAAATCCGCAGGCAGATTGCATACGTTCCGCAGGAGCCGTTCTTGTTTACCGGCACGATTGAGGAAAACATCCGCTACGGCAACCCGGATGCAACGGATGAAGAAGTGATCGAAGCGGCCAAAGCGGCGTACGCTCACCATTTCATTCAGGAACTTCCTGAACAGTATAAAACGCCGGTGGGAGAGAGAGGAGCGTCGTTGTCGGGCGGACAAAGGCAGCGAATTGCGATCGCCCGGGCGATTCTCAAAAACGCCCCGATTCTGCTGCTGGACGAAGCGACTTCCGCACTGGATAACGAATCCCAGCATTGGGTACAGCAAGCCCTGAACGTATTGATGAAGGGGCGCACCACCATTCTGATCGCCCACCGCCTCAGCACCGTGGAACATGCGGATTTAATTACCGTCATGAACCAAGGGACGGTCGTCGAGCGGGGCCGCCATCAGGACCTGCTGGCGCTCGGGGGTTATTACGCCCGGCTGTACGGCTAGACCCGCTTTACGGCGGGCGGCTTCCTGCTTGCGAATGCGACAGAGTCTTTTAGTAATCCAAGGTATGACTTTATAACCGGTAGTTACCAGAAAACGTAGACACGAAAAAGGAGGAAGAGTCCGAAGGAGCCGTTCCGGGAGTGGCCTGCGCGGTTCTTCTAAGAGTGACTAAGTGACATCTAGGTACAAAGCCTATCTATAAAGAATCTCTAAACCGGGAGTGTGTCGATGTGAGAGAGAATACCAACGAGAAATATGGATTAACGCAAGCCCAGCGCCGAATATGGTTCATGGAAATTATGAATCCGGGAACGTCCATCACGATGCTTTCCGCGACCTACCAGATTACGGGCGAGATCAACGCACAGCTTCTGGAGCAAGCGGCGGCAGAGATCGTCAAAACCTATGACGTTTTCCGAATCCGCATTAGCGGGGATTTGCAAAATCCAACGCAGTGGTTCGAAGAGCCGGAGAATGTCCAAGCTAGGATAAGCCGCCTCGAAATAGGCACAACCGAACAATTCTATGCTTGGGTGAAAGAAGTAAGCGAAAAACCGGCCAGCGTGTTCGACGAACACCTCCACCAATTTACGATTATCCATTTTGCGAACGGCCAAGTATGGCTCAATTTGACGGTAAATCATATTATCGCCGACGGCTTGTCCGTCAATGCTTTGCTGCATGCGGTGATGGAAAAATACCTGGAACTGCGCAAAGGCACCTACAGCAGTTACCAGGCCCCTTCCTATCTGGATTATATTTCTGCGGAGCGTGAATATGAGCAATCGCAGCGTTATCAAAAAGGCAAGGAATACTGGCTGACGAAGTACAACACTTTGCCTGAAACGACCGGCATTAAATCGTATCCGCCATTCTCGATCGGCAGCGAATCCAATAAACTGGCCATCACTTTGGACGGTTCCCGGTATGAACGCATTCTGGCCTTCAGCGAACAATATCAGGTCAGCTTATATACGTTATTTCTGTCCGCTATGTACGTCTTATTGTACAAGCTGACCGACAGCACCGATGTTCCGGTCGGCACGGTTTTCGCCAATCGCACCAGCAAGAAGGAAAAAGAAACGATCGGCATGTTCGTCAGCACCGTGGCTACGCGGATTCGTCTGAATCCAGACAAGCACGTGCTTTCCTTGATCCAAACGGTTTCCAAGGAAAATACGGCGGATCTGCGGTATCAGAAATACCCTTATAACCAATTGATCCAGGATTTACGCGAACAACACGGCCGCAACGATCTTTCGGGGCTGTTCCGTACGTCTCTAGAATATCTGCCTTTGAAAATCGTGGAGTACGAAGAAATCAAGGTACGCCTGGAGGCTCACTTCGCTAGGCACGAGATGGACGATTTGCTGCTGCGCTTCGATCATATGTTGAATGAAGGCCATGTAATTCTCCATGCTTCCTATCGTACCGGCCTGTTCGAGACGGCCGAGATTGATCGGATTATGGAACAGTATGTAACCGTTCTGGACCAGTTTCTTCAGACTCCCGAACTGCCGGTACGCGAGATTTCTCTGCTGAGCGATGAGGAGAGACACCGCATTCTCAACGTTTTTAACCCGCCGGTGGCAGGGCTTAGCGAGGGAGAAGCGTTTCATCGGTATGTTGAAAAGTTTGCCCGGGAAATTCCAGATCATCCGGCAGTCGTCTACATGGACAAACAGCTGACCTACGGCGAATTGAACGAACGCGCCGAGCGGCTGGCTTCTCTCCTTCGCGAACAGGGCGTGGGAAGGGAGACGATTACGGGGATCTGGGCAGAGCGTTCGGTGGAACTGCTGGTCGGGGTGCTCGCCGTTTGGAAAGCCGGCGGAGCCTATGTACCGCTGGACCCCGATTATCCGGCGGAGCGGATTGAGTACATGCTCAGCGATAGCGATGCATCGGTGCTGCTTACGCAGCGTCATCTGTTGGAGCGGGCCAGAGGTTGGTTGGCCGATGACCGGCTGAAGCTTCAAGCTGTCTATGCCATGGACGATGAACAGATTTATAACGGGGATGCCTTAGCCGTGGAATTTGAATCTGCCGGCAGCGCCCCGCAAGACTTGGCTTATGTGATTTACACCTCGGGTACGACGGGACGCCCGAAAGGCGTCATGATCGAGCACGGTAGTCTCGTGAATACGGCGGATGCGTACCGTCGCGAGTACCGGTTGGATCAGTTTCCGGTGCGGCTGCTGCAGCTGGCCAGCTTCTCGTTTGACGTGTTCGTCGGAGACATCGCGCGGACGCTGTATAACGGAGGCACGATGGTGATTGTGCCGAAGGATGACCGGATTGATCCGAACCTCTTATACGGCTGGATTCGGGACCAAAACATTACGGTATTCGAATCGACGCCTGCGCTCATCCTGCCGTTCATGCAGCATATTTATGAAGAAGGGCTGGACGTTAGCTCCATGCAGTTGCTGATTACCAGCTCGGATGCTTGCAGTGTCACCGATTACCGATTGCTGCAGGAAAGATTCGGCGGACAATTCCGCATCATCAACAGCTATGGCGTTACCGAAGCGGCCATTGACAGCAGCTTTTACGGTGAGCCGCTGGATAAGCTGCCGCCGTCAGGTCATGTGCCGATCGGCAAAGCTTGGCTAAACGCCCGGTTTTACATTGTCGATGCCGCATTAAAGCCGGTTCCTGTAGGGGTTCCGGGCGAGCTTGTCATCGGCGGCGCCGGGGTGGCGCGCGGGTACTGGAACCGTCCGGACCTAACCGCCGAGAAGTTTGTGGACAGCCCGTTTGTGCCGGGCGAACGTCTGTACCGGACAGGCGATTTGGCCCGCTGGCTGGAAGACGGCAACGTCGACTTCATCGGCCGGATCGACTATCAGGTGAAAATTCGCGGGTTCCGGATCGAACTCGGCGAAATTGAAACGGCCCTGCTGCGTTTTCCGGGCGTCAAGCAGGCTGTGGTGACCGACCGTACGGATGAGCAGGGGCAGAAGTATTTGTGCGGCTACGTGACGGCGGATGCTTCCTTGCAGCTGAGCGATCTGCTGTCCCAATTGAAGCAAGAGCTGCCGGCCCATATGGTCCCGGCCCGGTTGGTGTCTCTTGATAAGCTTCCGCTCACGCCGAACGGCAAAATTGACCGTAAAGCGCTGCCTGAACCGACCGGAGAGGTAGAAGCAGACCGTGAGTATGTGGCTCCTCGCACAACGCTTGAAACAAGACTTGCTCTCATTTGGCAGCAGGTGCTGGGTATTGCGCGAGTTGGAGTCCAAGACGATTTCTTTGACTTGGGTGGTCATTCCTTGCGGGCCTCCACGCTGGTTTCCAAGATTCGGAAAGAGCTGCAAGTCGAGGTTCCGCTGCGGGAAGTTTTCCGCTACACCACGATCGAACAGCTGGCCCAAAGAATCGGCGGTTTAAGGCAGCAGGAGACGTATGAGATTACAAAGGCGGCTGAGGCTGAGTACTATCCGGTTTCATCCGAGCAAAAGCGTCTGTACATCCTACGCCAGCTTGACGGGGCCGAGCGCAGCTACAATATGTCGGCGGCGCTTCTTCTCGAAGGCAAGCTGGACCGCACGCGCGTCGAGCACGCGTTCCGGGCGCTGATTCAGCGCCATGAGACGCTGCGTACCGGGATCGAGCAGGTTCAAGGCGAGCTTGTTCAGCGCATCTATGATGAGGTGGAGTTTGCTGTCGATTATTTCCAGGCGAGCGAGCGGGAAGTGGACCAAGTGGTGGAAGCTTACTATCACCCGTTTGATGTAACCAAGCCGCCACTTCTCCGCATCGGCCTGATCGAAGTCGCCGAGGATCGCCACATTCTGCTGTTCGATATGCACCATATTGTCTCGGACGGCATTTCGACAGCGCTGCTCTTCGACGAGTTCAGCCGCCTGTATCGGGGCGAGGAGCTGGTCCCGCTGCGCATTCAATACAAAGATTATGCCGTTTGGCAGCATTCCGAAGCTTACGGGCAGATGCTCCAGCCGCAGAAGGAGTACTGGCTGGAACAGCTGTCGGGCGAGCTGCCGGTCTTGGAACTGCCGACGGACTTCCCGCGGCCTGCGGTGCAAAGCTTTGACGGCCGGACCGTGAAGTTTTATATCGGGAAAGAGCGGACGGAGAAGCTGAAAGAGCTGGCGGCGCGGACGGGGACGACCCTGTACATGGTGCTGCTGTCGGCTTACTCCATCCTTATGCATAAATATTCGGGTCAGGAAGATCTGATTGTCGGAACGCCGATTGCCGGAAGAACGCAGGAAGAAGTGCAGCCGATCGTGGGGATGTTTGTCAACACGCTGGCCATTCGCAGCCGTCCGGAGCGTTCCAAGCCGTACCTTTCGTACCTGGAAGAAATCAAGGACATCACGCTCGGGGCTTTCGAACACCCAAATTATTTGTTCGAAGACTTGGTGGAAAGTCTTCACATTCCACGCGCGACCGGCCGGAATCCGCTCTTTGATACGTTCTTCGCCCTGCAAAATACGGAAAACGAGCAAATTGTCATCGAGGGGCTGGAGCAATCGTTTTATCCGCTGGAAAACCGAACATCCAAGTTCGAGCTGCTCCTGGACATTTCGGAGCTGGACGGTCAGCTCGAATGCCGGTTGGATTACGCTACGGCTTTGTATAAACAGGAGACCGCGGAGCGGTTCGCCAGACATTATGACAAGCTGCTGGAAACCATCGCAGCAGCGCCGGACGGGGATATTGCCTCGCTGGAAATGCTCACAGAGGAGGAAATCCGCGAGTTGGTGGGCGGTTTCAACGATTCGGAGGCGGACTACCCGCGGCAGCAGACGATTCACGGCTTGTTCGAAGAGCAGGCGGAGCTTTACCCGGACAACGTAGCCGCCGTCATGAACGAGCGGCAGCTGACATACCGCGAGCTGAACGAGCGATCCAACCGCCTTGCGCGGAAGCTGCGGGAGACGGGAGTAGAAGCGGACCAACTGGTAGCGATTCTGGCCGAACGCTCGCTCGATATGGTCGTCGGCATTCTGGCGATTCTCAAAGCGGGCGGAGCATACGTGCCTGTCGATCCCGACTACCCGGAGGAGCGTATCCGCTTCATGATCGAGGATTCGGGCGCGCCGTTATTGCTGATTCAAAAGCATCTGCACGAGAAGACCGACTTCGCAGGAACGCGCCTCGAATTGGACGATTACGTTTGGGGTGACAGAGGGGCGGACTCCGCCGATGCACTGGACGCTTCGAACCTGGAGCCGATTTCCGGACCGGGCAACCTGGCCTATGTCATCTACACGTCGGGAACGACCGGCAGACCGAAAGGAACGCTGATCGAGCATAAGAACGTCGTGCGGCTCCTGTTCAACGACAAGAACCTGTTCGACTTCGGGCCGTCCGACACGTGGACGCTGTTCCACTCGTTCTGCTTCGATTTCTCCGTCTGGGAAATGTACGGAGCGCTGCTGTACGGAGGCAAGCTGGTCATCGTACCGCCGCTCACGGCGAAAAATCCGGCCGATTTCCTGGCGCTACTGGGCCGCGAACAGGTCACGATTTTGAACCAGACACCAACGTACTTCTACCAGCTGCTGCGTGAGGTCTTGGCGGACCATCCGTACGATCTGCGGATTCGCAACGTCATCTTCGGGGGCGAAGCGCTGAGTCCGCTGCTGCTCAAGGGCTTCAAGACGAAGTACCCGGAGACAAAGCTGATCAATATGTACGGCATTACCGAGACGACGGTTCACGTGACGTATAAGGAAATCACGTGGGTCGAAATGGAGGCGGCGAAGAGCAATATCGGCAAGCCGATCCCGACGCTGAGGGTGTACGTCCTGGATGAAAACCGCCGCCCTGTGCCGATCGGTGTAGCGGGCGAAATGTACGTGGCCGGGGAAGGCCTTGCGAGAGGATACCTGAACCGTCCGGATCTGACGGCGGAGAAGTTCGTCGATTCCCCGTTTGCGGAGGGGGAGAAGCTGTACCGCTCGGGCGACTTGGCAGCTTGGCTGCCGGACGGCAACATCGAATACCTAGGCCGGATCGATCATCAGGTGAAAATCCGCGGGTACCGGATCGAGTTGGACGAAATCGAGACGCAGCTTCTGAACGTCGAGGGCGTGGAAGAAGCGGTGGTGCTCGCCCGTCAGGACGGCGGGGGAGAGAAGGCGCTTGTCGCCTACTTTGTGGCGGACCGGACGCTGACGGTCAGTGAAATGAGAACCTCGCTGGCCCAGGGAATGCCGGGGTACATGATCCCTTCGTACTTCGTGCAGTTGGAGCGCATGCCGCTGACGACCAACGGCAAAGTGGACCGCAAAGCGCTGCCGGAGCCGCAAGGTGGCTTACAAACGGGCGTCGAATACGTAGCGCCGCGTAACCGGACGGAGTCCCAGCTTGTGAAGATCTGGGAGGAAGTGCTGGGCTACTCCGGCATTGGAGTCTTGGACAATTTCTTCGAGCTCGGCGGCCACTCCTTGCGGGCGACGAACCTTGTCAGCAAGATTCGGAAGGAAATGAACGTCGAACTTCCGCTGCGCGATGTGTTCCGCTGTATGACGGTAGAGTCGATGGCCGGGGCTATTGCCAGCTTGGAAGAAACGCGGCACAGCTCGATTCCGAAAGCGGAAGAGAAAGCGTACTATCCGGTTTCCTCCGCGCAAAAAAGGCTGTACGTCCTGCACCAACTGGATGGCTCAGAGCTGAATTACAACCTCCCAAGCGCCTTGCAATTGGAAGGGGCTTTGAACGAGGCCAAAGTGGAAAAGGCGCTGACTACTTTGGTGGCCCGGCACGATATGCTGCGTACCGGTTTTGAAATCGTGAATGGGGAGCCGGTTCAGCGTATTCATCCGCTCGTAGCTTTCAAAGTCGAGAAGCTTCAAGCAAGCGAAGATCAGGTTGCGGCCATTCTTGAAGGCTTCATTCAGCCTTTTGACTTGACCCAGCCGCCTTTGCTGCGCGCCCTACTGATCGAACTGGAGAAAGAGAAATTTCTGCTCGCGCTGGATATTCATCATATTGGTTCCGACGGCCTTTCCATGGACGTGCTGCTGCGCGAATTCGTGCGGCTTTACAATGGGGAGGAATTGCCGGAGCTGCGGATTCAATACAAGGATTACGCCGTTTGGCAGCAATCCGAGGAGCAGCGCCAGCGCATCAAACGGCAGGAGGAATACTGGCGCGGGGTATTCAGCTCCGAGCTTCCGGTTCTTGAGCTGCCTCTCGACTTCTCCCGCCCGGCCGTTCAGCAGTTTGACGGTCAAACGCTCACGTTTACGCTGGATGCGGAGAAAAGCGAAGCTCTCAAACGGCTTGCCGGCGATTCGGGGGCGACGCTGTACATGCTTCTGCTAGCTGCGTACTCCGTATTGCTTCATAAATACGCGGGACAGGAAGATATAGTGGTTGGCACTCCGATTGCCGCCCGTTCTCACGCCGACCTGCAGCCGATTATCGGCATGTTCGTCAATACGCTGGCCCTTCGCTTGGCCCCGGTGGCGGAGCGGACGTTCCTGGATTACTTGCAGGAAGTGAAGGAAACGACGCTTGGAGCCTACGAGCACCAGGACTATCCGTTCGAGGAGCTGGTGGAAGCTCTTCAGGTGAGCCGGGATTTAAGCCGGAATCCTCTGTTTGACACCATGTTTTCTTTGCAAAAGCACGAAAGCTTGGATTTACCCCTGGAAGGTTTGAAATGGTCGCTGTTCGACATCGAGGAAAAGACGGCAAAGTTTGATCTTAGCTTTGATATCGTGGAAGCTGATAACGAGCTGGTTTGCAAGATCGAGTACGCTACCTCGTTGTTTAGACAGGAAACGATGGTACGGCTGGCGGGTCATTACGAGCAGCTTTTGGCGTCGATCCTGGCTCAGCCGGGTGCGCGGATTTCGGATTTGGATATCTTGACGGACAGCGAAAAGCATGATTTGCTGGTCGGGTTTGACGTGTCGTCTTCGGCTCTTGCGAAGCAACCCGCCGCAGAGGGTACAGGTTTGGAAGCGGATGAGTCGTGGAGAGAGAGAACGTTCCACGAGCTGTTCGAGGAGCAGGCGGAGCGCACTCCGGGAGCGCTGGCGGTTGTCTACGAAGACAGCAAGCTGACGTATGCGGAGCTGAACGCCAAAGCGAATCGTCTGGCGTTTGCACTGCGGGAGCGCGGGGTGAAGCCGGAGCAGGTGGTCGGCATTCTGGCCGGCCGTTCGGCGGAGCTGTTGATCGGGGTGCTCGCCGTATGGAAAGCGGGTGGCGCTTATGTGCCGCTCGACCCGGACTATCCGGCGGAGCGGATCGAGTATATGCTCGCGGACAGCGGGGCGTCGGTGCTGCTCACGCAGACCCGCCTGCTGGAGCAGGCGGAAGCTTGGTGCAGCGACGGAGCTCTAGTGCTGCAAACGGTGCTTGCGCTTGACGACGCCGCGACGTACAGCCTCGGCGCGTCGGAAGCGGCTGTGGGCGTACAAGCTTTGGGCGAAGCAGGCGCAGAGGCGGAGGCTTTGGCGCAAGCGGAAACGGCTGCTGCCGAAACGTCCGCCACGGCAGAAGCCGAGAAGAACGTACTAGCGGCGGATCTCGCATCGAATCCGGCGAATGTGAACAAGCCGCGCGATTTGGCTTACGTGATCTATACGTCGGGAACGACGGGCAAGCCGAAGGGCGTGATGATCGAGCACCGCAGCCTGGTGAACACGGCGGCGGGCTACCGGCGGGAATACCGCCTGGATCAGTTCCCGATCCGGCTGCTGCAGCTCGCCAGCTTCTCGTTCGACGTGTTCGTCGGCGACATTGCGCGGACGCTGTACAACGGGGGCACCATGGTCATCGTGCCGAAGGACGACCGGATTGATCCAACCCGCCTCTACGGCTGGATTCGCGACTACGCCGTGACGGTGTTCGAATCGACTCCGGCGCTGATCGTGCCGTTCATGGAGCATGTGCATGCCGAGGGTCTGGACCTCAGCTCGATGCAGCTGCTGATCACAAGCTCGGATGCGTGCAGCGTAGCGGATTACCGCACCTTGCAGGAGCGCTTCGGCTCGCAGTTCCGTATTATTAACAGCTACGGCGTAACGGAAGCGGCGATTGACTCCAGCTTCTATGACGAGCCGCTGAAGAAGCTGCCGAAGACGGGTAGCGTGCCGATCGGCAAAGCTTGGCTGAACGCCAAGTTCTACATCGTGGATGCGAATCTGAAGCCGGTGCCGATCGGGGTGTTGGGCGAGCTGGTTATCGGCGGAGCGGGTGTGGGCCGCGGTTACTTGAATCGCCCGGATTTGACGGCGGAGAAATTCGTAGACAGCCCGTTCGCCGCTGGGGAGCGGCTGTACCGGACGGGCGACCTGGCGCGCTGGATGCCGGACGGCAACGTGGACTTCATCGGCCGGATCGACAACCAGGTGAAAATTCGCGGCTATCGGATCGAGCTTGGTGAAATTGAAGCGGCCATGAAAAATTTTGCCGGCGTGCGTCAAGCGCTTGTCATCGACCGGACGGACGAGCGGGGGCAGAAATATTTGTGCGGGTATGTCGTAGCGGATTCCAGCTTCGATCTGGAAGGGCTTGTGGCCCATCTGGACGCCGCGCTGCCTTCCCATATGGTGCCTTCGCGCATCATGCGCCTGGATCAATTGCCGCTTACGCCGAACGGGAAGATCGACCGTAAAGCGCTGCCTGTACCGGAAGGAAGCATTCGTGCCGAGGCTGCATACACGGCACCTCGTACTCCTGCCGAGCAAGCACTTGCGTCGGTCTGGCAGTCGGTGCTGGGCGTGGATCAGGTCGGCACGATGGACAATTTCTTTGCGCTCGGCGGCGATTCGATCAAGGCCTTGCAGGTATCGTCCCGTCTTTTGCAAACGGGGTACAAGCTGGTCATGAAAGATTTGTTCCATTACCCGACGATTTCCGCCCTTAGTTTGCAGCTGCAAACGGCGGAGAGAACGGCAAGCCAGGCCGAAGTGACGGGAGAGGTCATCTTGACCCCGATTCAGCGCTGGTTCTTTGAACAAAATCCGGCCGACGTGCATCACAGCAACCAGGCGTTCATGCAGTTCTCCAAGCAAGGCTTTGACGAAGAAGCTTTACGTCAAGCGGTGCGTCAGCTTGTCGTGCATCACGATGCTCTCCGTACGGTTTACCGCCAAACCGAGAATGGCTATATCGCCTGGAACCGCGGCGCCGGGGAGAACGAAGCGCTGTTCGATCTGGAATTTGTCGATTTCAAGGGAGTCGGCGACGTGAAAGAAGCGGTAGAGGCTAAGGCAAATGACATTCAAGCGAGCATCGATCTGGAAAACGGTCCGCTGGTGAAGCTCGGCTTGTTCCGCTGCGACGACGGCGACCACCTGCTCATCGCGATCCATCACTTGGTCGTAGACGGCGTATCCTGGCGGATTCTGCTTGAGGATTTTGCTGCCGGCTATGAGCAGGCGCTGCAAGGGCAGCCGATCCGTCTGCCGCTCAAAACGGATTCATTCCAAACGTGGGCGAAACAGCTCGCTGATTATGCGAACGGTCCGGCGATGGAAAGCGAGAGAGAGTACTGGCAGCATATCGAGCAATTGACCTATGAGCCGCTTCCGAAAGATTTTGAACAAGGCAGATCCAAGCTGAAGGACAGCGGGCTCGTGACCGTTCGCTTGACGGCGGAGGAAACCGAACAGCTGCTGAAGCAGGCACACCGTGCTTACCATACGGAAATGAACGATTTGCTGCTTGCCGCGCTTGGCCTCGCGATACAAGCTTGGAGCGGCCGGGAACGCGTGCTGGTGAATCTCGAAGGCCACGGCCGGGAAGATATTTTGCCGGATGTGGACATTACGCGCACGGTAGGCTGGTTTACAAGCCAATTCCCTGTCGTTCTGGAGCCGGGTCACGCCCAGGCGCTCGGTCATCAGGTGAAACAGGTTAAAGAAAGCTTGCGCCGCATTCCGAACAAAGGAATCGGCTACGGCATCCTGCGTTATTTGTCGGCGCCGCGTGACGGCGAGCGCTTCGCTTTGGAGCCGGAGATCAGCTTTAACTATTTGGGTCAGTTCGACCAGGATTACGAAAGCAGCGGCTCGCGGCCGTCTCCGTTCAGCCCGGGCTCCGATTCAAGTCCGAATGCAGTGATGGATTATGTCCTCGATATCAACGGTATGGTGTCGGAAGGAGTGCAGGAACTCACGATCCGTTATGGGGAAACCCAGTATAAACGGGAAACGATAGAGCGCCTGGGTACCCTGCTTCATTCGAGCTTGCGTGAAGTCATCAGCCATTGCGTATCGAAAGAGCGGCCGGAGCTTACGCCTAGCGACGTACTGCTTCAAGATGTGACGGTGGAGGAACTGGAGCGGCTGGCCGAACATACGGCGGCGCTCGGCGAACTGGAGAATGTATACACCCTGACTCCGCTGCAAAAAGGGATGTTGTTCCACAGCCTGCTGGATGCCGATTCGGAAGCTTACTTCGAACAGGTGACCTTCGATCTGTGCGGAAGCCTGAATGTCGAAGCCTTCACCCAAGGATTGGATACGCTGGTGCAGCGGAATGAGGCGCTGCGGACCAACTTTATTACCGGCTGGAGAGACGAGCCGATTCAAGTGGTATTCCGCGAGCGGAAGTGTGAAGTGTACTTCGAAGATATTCGCTCGGTAAGCGATGAAGACCCGGAGAAGACGATAGCCGATTTCGTCAGCGCGGATAAAGCGAACAAGTTCGATTTGGCCCGAGGCTCTCTTATGCGCGTGACAGTTTTGCGCACGGGCGACGAGTCCTACCATGTGATCTGGAGTCACCATCACATTTTGATGGACGGCTGGTGCATGTCCTTCATGATCAAGGAAGTGTTCGACACCTACTTCGCGTTCCAAGAGAAGCAGACGCTGGAGCTTCCTCCGGTTACCTCGTACTCCCGGTATATCGAATGGCTGGAAGCTCAAGATGCCGCGAAAGCTTCGCGTTACTGGTCCGAGTATTTGGCGGGTTACGATCAGCAGACC
Source organism: Paenibacillus polymyxa M1 (assembly GCF_000237325.1). NCBI lineage: Bacteria > Bacillati > Bacillota > Bacilli > Caryophanales > Paenibacillaceae > Paenibacillus > Paenibacillus polymyxa. Next base: position 5,074,213 of record NC_017542.1, on the reverse strand, counting down.
AAGCTGCCCCAGGAGAAAACGCAGCTGAAGCAGGGCCATTTTGAAGCGGCTGAAATCGATGTGGAACTCAGCAAGGAACTGACCGGGCAAATCGAGCGGGTGGCGCGCCAGCAGCAGGTGACGCTCAATACGTTCATGCAGACCGTATGGGGACTGGTTTTGCAGGTATACAACAACAGCGAGGATGTCGTATTCGGCTCCGTCGTATCCGGGCGTCCAGCGGAAATTCCGGGCATCGAAAGCATGATCGGCCTGTTTATTAATACGATCCCGGTCCGTATTCAAGGCAAAGCCGGGGAGACGGTAGCCGATATCTTGAGAAAAACCCAGGATCAAGCGCTGGCATCGGGAGCTTACGAAACGTTCCCGCTGTTCGAAATTCAGTCGCTGAGCGAGCAAAAGCGAGACTTGATCAACCATATCATGGTCTTTGAAAATTATCCGATGGAAGAACAGATTGAGCAGGTCGTCGGCGGAGACCAAGAAGCGCTGAAAATCGCTAATATCCAGTCGCCGGAGCAAACGAACTACGACCTAGACATTACCGTCATTCCGGAAGAGCATATTTTGCTGCGGTTTACGTACAATGCGCTGACGTTCAGAGAGGAAGACATCAGGCTGATCCACGGACATTTTGCCCAAGCACTGGAGAAGGTTGCGGCTAACCCGAACATCCGCGTGAATCAGTTGGAGCTTTTGACGGCGGCGGAAAAAGAGCAAATTCTTGGCGCGTTTAATCCGGCGCAGCCGGAAGCGGCTCCTGCGGCCGCGTTCCACCGGCTGTTTGAGGAACAGGCGGAGCGCACGCCGGAAGAGGCGGCCGTCGTGTACGAGAACGACCGGCTGACGTATGCGGAGCTGAACGAGCGGGCGAACCGCTTGGCGGCTACGCTGCGCGCAAGTGGCATCGGCCGGGAGACGATCGTCGGCATTCTCGCCGAGCGTTCGGTGGACTTGCTGGTGGCCGTGCTGGCCGTCTGGAAAGCGGGCGGGGCGTATGTGCCGCTGGACCCGGATTATCCGGCGGAGCGCGTGCGGTTCATGCTTGAAGACAGCGGAGCGAAGGTACTGCTGACGCAAACGCCGCTGCGAGAGCGTGCTGAAGCCTGGCTTGGCGAAGAGGAGCTGGCGCTGGCGGCGGTGCTGTACCTGGACGACGAAGCGTCGTACAGCGAGGAGCGGGCGAATGCGCCGATTGGCTCCGGCATAGTCTCCGGCAAGCTGACGGATGCTGTGGACGACGGCGATGAGAGCCATCAGAATATTGGCACCGACAGCTTCCATGAAGCCCGTCCGGAGGAACTGGCGTACGTGATCTATACGTCGGGAACGACGGGCAAGCCGAAGGGCGTGATGATCGAGCACCGCAGCCTGGTGAACACGGCGGCGGGCTACCGGCGGGAATACCGGTTGAACCAGTTCCCGGTGCGGCTGCTGCAGCTCGCAAGCTTCTCGTTCGACGTGTTCGTGGGAGATATCGCGCGGACGCTGTACAACGGAGGCACGATGGTGATCGTGCCGAAGGACGACCGGATCGATCCGTCTCGTCTGCACTACTGGATTGAGCGGGAGCAGGTCACCATCTTCGAATCGACGCCGGCGCTGATCGTGCCGTTCCTGGAGTACGTGCACGAGCAGCGGCTGGATATGAGCTGGATGGAGCTGTTGATCACGAGCTCGGACAGCTGCAGCGTGGCGGATTACCGGACCTTGCAGGAACGCTTCGACTCGTTGTTCCGGATCATCAACGCATACGGCGTGACGGAAGCGGCGATCGACTCCAGCTTCTACGACGAGGAGCTGACGAAGCTACCGCAGACAGGTAATGTGCCGATCGGTAAAGCGTGGCTGAATGCGAAATTCTACATCGTGGATGCGCATCTGAATCCGGTGCCGGTCGGGGTGCTGGGCGAGCTGGTCATCGGCGGAGTCGGAGTGGCGCGCGGGTACTTGAACCGTCCGGAGCTGACGGAAGAAAAGTTCGTAGACAGTCCGTTCGCCGCGGGCGAGCGGCTGTACCGCACGGGAGACTTGGCGCGATGGATGGAGGACGGCAACGTGGACTTCATCGGCCGGATCGACAACCAGGCGAAAATCCGGGGGTACCGGATTGAGACGGGCGAAGTCGAAGCGAAGCTGCTGAGTGTAGGTGGCGTGAAGGAAGCGGTCGTCGTCGTCAGGGAAGATCAAGAAGGTCAGAAAGCTTTGTGCGCTTATTATACAGCGGAAGAAGGCTTGACGGCGTTGGACCTGAAGCGGGCGATTGCCAGCGAGCTGCCGGGGTACATGATCCCGTCGTACTTCGTGGAGATGGAGCGCCTGCCTCTGACGCCGAACGGAAAGATCGACCGGAAGGCGCTGCCAGCACCGGAAGGGGGAGCAAGCGCAGGCCGCGAATACGTGGCGCCGCGCACCGAACTTGAGGCGAAGCTGGCCGCCATTTGGCAGGATGTACTTGTTCGGGAGAAGGCGGTAGGCGTAACGGACAACTTCTTCGACCTCGGCGGACACTCCCTGCGGGCGACGACGCTTGTCAGCAAAATGCATAAGGAGCTAGGCGTTGAATTCCCGCTTCGCGACGTATTCCGCTACTCGACGGTTGAGGAAATGGCCGCGGCTATGGAGCGGCTGGAGATCGGCTCGTTCACGGCTATTCCGGCTGCGGAACCTAGCGAGTATTATCCGCTCTCTTCCGCTCAGAAACGTCTCTATATCTTGAACCAGCTGGAAGGAGCCGAGCTGAGTTACAACATACCGGGAGCTATGCTACTCGAAGGAGGGCTCGACCGGCAGCGGTTTGAAGAAGCGTTCCGCGGGCTCGTAGCTCGTCATGAAACGCTGCGTACCGGCTTTGAGATGGTAAAAGGCGAAGCGGTTCAGCGGATTTACGAAGAAGTCGCCTTCCAGGTGGAATATGTGCAGATCAGCGGGGAGCAGGCGGAAGAAACGGTGCGCCAATTCGTTCGTCCGTTTGATCTAGCGAAGCCGCCACTTCTGCGGGTAGGCCTTGCCGAACTGGCGCCGGACCGGCACATTCTAATGTTCGATACGCATCATATCGTATCCGACGGCGTTTCGATTGACGTACTGATCGAAGAGTTCGTCCGCTTGTACAGCGGGGAACAGTTGGAGCCGCTCCGCATTCAATACAAAGATTATGCGGTATGGCAGCAATCGGACGAGCAGAAAGCTCAGCTTGCCAAGCAGGAAGCCTACTGGCTCGACATGTTCCGCGGAGAGCTGCCGGTTTTGGAATTGCCGACGGACTATCCGCGCCCGTCTATGCAGAGCTACGAGGGCCGCACGCTGCAATTGTTTATGGATAGCAAGAAAAGCGAGGGTCTGAAACGGCTTGCAGCCGAGAACGGCGCAACGCTTTACATGGTTCTGCTTGCTGGTTATACAATATTATTGCATAAGTATACAGGGCAAGAAGACGTGGTGGTCGGTACGCCGATTGCGGGAAGAAATCACAGCGACGTTCAGCCGCTGATCGGGATGTTCGTCAATACCCTGGCCATCCGCAGTTATCCGGCTGCCGGTAAGACGTTCCTTGACTACTTGAAGGAAATCAAGGAGACGACGCTGGGCGCTTTTGAACATCAGAATTATCCGTTTGAGGAACTGGTGGATAAAGTGAACGTGGCTCGCGATTTACGCCGCAATCCGCTATTCGATACAATGTTTGCTTTGCAGAATACAGAGAATTTGGAAATCCAGCTTCCCGGACTCCATTTGTCGACGTATGCCAGCGAAGAAATTGTTTCTAAATTCGATCTCAGCTTGGACGTCACGGAGATCGAGGAAGGCTTGGAATATCTGTTTGAATATGCTACTGCTCTTTATAAAACCGAAACGGTGGAGAAATTGGCCGCTCACTACTTGCAGCTGCTTGAATCCATTCTCCGCAACCCGACGGCGACTATTGCCGAGCTGGGCATTTTGACACCGGCGGAAAAAGAGCAGATTCTCGGCGCGTTTAACCCGGCGCAGCCGGAAGCGACTCCTGCGGCCGCGTTCCACCGGCTGTTCGAGGAACAGGTGGAGCGCACGCCGGAAGAGGCAGCCGTCGTGTACGAGAACGACCGGCTGACGTATGCGGAGCTGAACGAGCGGGCGAACCGCTTGGCGGCTACGCTGCGCGCAAGCGGCATCGGCCGGGAGACGATCGTCGGCATTCTCGCCGAGCGTTCGGTGGACTTGCTGGTGGCCGTGCTGGCCGTCTGGAAAGCGGGCGGGGCGTATGTGCCGCTGGACCCGGATTATCCGGCGGAGCGCGTGCGGTTCATGCTTGAAGACAGCGGAGCGAAGGTGCTGCTGACGCAAACGCCGCTGCGAGAGCGCGCCGAAGCCTGGCTCGGCGAAGAGGAGCTGGCGCTGGCCACGGTGCTGTACCTGGATGACGAAGCGTCGTACAGCGAGGAGCGGGCGAATGCGCCGATTGGCTCGGGCAGGGTCTCCGGCAAGCTGACGGATGCTGTGGACGACGGCGATGAGAGCCATCAGAATATTGGCACCGACAGCTTCCATGAAGCCCGTCCGGAGGAACTGGCGTACGTGATCTATACGTCGGGAACGACGGGCAAGCCGAAGGGCGTGATGATCGAGCACCGCAGCCTGGTGAACACAGCGGCGGGCTACCGGCGGGAATACCGGTTGGATCAGTTCCCGGTGCGGCTGCTGCAGCTCGCAAGCTTCTCATTCGACGTGTTCGTGGGAGATATCGCGCGGACGCTGTACAACGGAGGCACGATGGTGATCGTGCCGAAGGACGACCGGATTGATCCGTCTCGTCTGCACCACTGGATTGAGCGGGAGCAGGTCACCATCTTCGAATCGACGCCGGCGCTGATCGTGCCGTTCCTGGAGTACGTGCACGAGCAGGGGCTGGATATGAGCTGGATGGAGCTGTTGATCACGAGCTCGGACAGCTGCAGCGTGGCGGATTACCGGACCTTGCAGGAACGCTTCGGCTCGTTGTTCCGGATCATCAACGCATACGGCGTGACGGAAGCGGCGATCGACTCCAGCTTCTACGACGAGGAGCTGACGAAGCTACCGCAGACAGGTAATGTGCCGATCGGTAAAGCGTGGCTGAATGCGAAATTCTACATCGTGGATGCGCATCTGAATCCGGTGCCGGTCGGGGTGCTGGGCGAGCTGGTCATCGGCGGAGTCGGAGTGGCGCGCGGGTACTTGAACCGTCCGAAGCTGACGGAAGAAAAGTTCGTAGACAGTCCGTTCGCCGCGGGCGAGCGGCTGTACCGCACGGGAGACTTGGCGCGGTGGATGGAGGACGGCAACGTGGACTTCATCGGCCGGATCGACAACCAGGCGAAAATCCGGGGGTACCGGATTGAGACGGGCGAAGTCGAAGCGAAGCTGCTGAGTGTAGGTGGCGTGAAGGAAGCGGTCGTCGTCGTCAGGGAAGATCAAGAGGGTCAGAAAGCTTTGTGCGCTTATTATACAGCGGAAGAAGGCTTGACGGCGGCGGACCTGAAGCGGGCGATTGCCAGCGAGCTGCCGGGGTACATGATCCCGTCGTACTTCGTGGAGATGGAGCGCCTGCCTCTGACGCCGAACGGAAAGATCGACCGGAAGGCGCTGCCGGCGCCGGAAGGGGGAGCAAGCGCAGGCCGCGAATATGTGGCGCCGCGCACCCAACTGGAGGCGAAACTGGTCGCCATCTGGCAGGACGTGCTCGGGTCGGTCACGATTGGCGTGACGGACAACTTCTTCGACCTCGGCGGGCACTCCCTGCGGGCGACGACGCTGGTCAGCAAGGTGCACAAGGAGCTGAGCGTGGACCTGCCGCTGCGCGATGTGTTCCGGCACTCGACCATCGAAGCGATGGCCGAAGCGATCAGCCAATTGGAGCGGCAGGAACACCTCTCCATTCCGGTTCTGGATAAGAGGGATTACTATCCGCTTTCCTCCGTGCAAAAACGGCTGTACATCCAGCAGCAGATGGAAGGCGCCGAGCTTAGCTACAACATGTCCGGCATGACGGTTCTCGTCGGGCGCTTGGAACGGAATCAATTCGAGGCGGCGCTCAAAGGATTGATAGCTCGTCACGAAATTTTGCGAACCGGCTTCGAAATGGTCGACGGCGAACCGGTACAACGGATTTATCCGGACTTGAAGTTTGCCGTCGAGTATACGAAAGCGACGGAAAGTGAAACGAAGAGCATCGTAGATGGCTTTGTGCGCGTCTTTGATTTGGAGCGGCCGCCGCTGCTACGTGTGGGCTTAGTCGAATGGGAAGCGGAACGGCATCTGCTCATGCTGGACATTCATCATATCGTCACAGATGGCATGTCGATGGGCATCTTCGTCGAAGAGCTGCTGCGCCTGTATAACGGCGAGACTCTGGAACCGCTTCGGATTCAATACAAGGAATTCGCCGCTTGGCAGCAGTCCGAACCTGTAAAAGAGCGGCTGAAACGTCAGGAAGCCTACTGGCTGGACGTGCTGGAAGGCGAACTGCCGACGCTTGAACTGCCTACGGACTTTGTCAGACCTGCCGCTCGCAGCTTTGAGGGAGATGTGCTGCCTTTCAGCATCGACAAGCAGATGACCGACAGCTTGCAGCGCATCGCCGATGAGAACGGTGCCACCCTTTATATGGTGTTATTGGCGGCCTATTCAATCTTGCTCAGCAAGTACTCGGGACAAGAAGACTTCATTGTAGGCACGCCGGCTTCGGGCCGCACACATGCCGACCTGGAGCCGCTCATCGGAATGTTTGTCAACACTTTGGCGATTCGCCATTATCCGTCCGGGGAGAAGACGTTCCTCGCTTACTTGAACGAAGTCAAAGAAACGATGCTGGGGGCCTACGACCACCAGGATTATCCGTTCGAGGAGCTTGTGAAAAAGCTGCAGGCGCCGCGAGATCAAAGCCGCAATCCTGTATTCGATGTCATGTTTGTTCTGGAAACCAAGGAAGATAACGTTCAAAGCTTCGGGGATATCAAGATCGAATCTTATCCGGAAACTCATACGGTTTCCCAATTTGATCTTACCTTGGTCATTTCGTTGCTGGATGAGGGAATGAACGGGCAGTTTGAATATGCAACCAAGTTGTTTACGCGCAATCTGATCGACAATTTCGCTCAGGACCTGCTCGTGATCATCACCCAAATTTGCGAACAGCCTTCGGTGCTGTTGAAGGATATTTCCCTGAACGGGCAATCCGAACAGGAGCAAGATGTGCTAGAGGCCATTGATATTATTTTCTAATCCCTTACCCGGTTTGGGTGTATGCCGTATTTCTCTCGGTACACATCCTGCCGGGTGTTTTTTTCCAAATGAAAGGGAAAAAGGCGTACGCTATAGCAAACTTAAAGCTCTAAATATAATTTTAAAAAACCTAAATTTTTTCAAGTTGTGGTTTAAAATGCACTGCTACTCGCGCAGATAACTAGAGCGTTTACGCAGAGTGAGGGCACCGCGGCCAAAGAACTCTATATTCCTGTCGTTCGCTTCATGTAGCCTACGGAGCGAAAGAACTGTGGGCCAAATCCAAGATGGCATGCACACATCATGAGCCGCTACGCTGGCGCTGCACTATTTTAAAACTCAGGGAAATCTAAACATAGTAAAGTTTAATATTTAATTTGCCAAGTGGTTGTGTGATCACTATTATTATATAATTTTACATATAAAGGAGGTGAAAGTAAGAAAACACGGAATATGGTTCACATGAGTGATGCACTGCAACAGAGAATCGACCGACAAGCAGGTGTAGAATGCAAATATAAAAATTGTAGGAGGTAAAGTATGTTTAAGTTTAGTAAGAAAATGTTAACGGTAGTTCTTGCAGCTTCCATGAGTTTTGGAGTGTTTGCAACAACCTCAAGTGCAGCGACAGACTACTGGCAAAATTGGACCGATGGCGGCGGGACCGTCAATGCTGTTAATGGATCAGGCGGTAATTACAGCGTAACATGGAAGGATACCGGGAATTTTGTTGTCGGCAAAGGCTGGACTACTGGATCGCCCAACAGAACGATTAACTACAATGCCGGTGTCTGGGCGCCGTCCGGTAATGGATATTTGGCTCTCTACGGGTGGACGAGAAACGCACTCATCGAATATTACGTCGTTGATAGCTGGGGTACTTATCGACCTACCGGAACGTATAAAGGTACAGTGACCAGTGATGGGGGCACATATGACATCTACACAACAATGCGATACGACGCACCTTCCATTGAAGGCCAAAAAACGACGTTTATTCAGTACTGGAGTGTTCGACAGACGAAGAGACCGACCGGGGGCAACTCCACGATCACTTTCAGCAATCACGTGAAGGCATGGGCGAGCAAAGGAATGCATCTGGGGAACAACTGGTCTTACCAGGTGTTAGCAACAGAAGGATATCAGAGTAGTGGGAGCTCTAACGTAACGGTGTGGTAACCACTCAACTGCAAACTGTTCAACGAACGGGAGCGATTGGCATTTCTTCACGGGGAAAGCAGGATGAGGGCTTAAAACCGTATTACAACATAAACAAGGAAATAACGCCGGAGACAAATACTTATCTGGAAACTGTATACGAAAACCCAACGAGTTAGGAATTTGCGATATGTCTGGCAATGTAAGGGAATGGTGTTGGGATTGTTACGGAGACTAAAGGGATACGGTAGTTAATGAAACAGCGACAGTTGAGGACGAGTTCTCGTCCACGGCTGTCGCTGTTTTATGTATGAGTTAACATAATACCCAAGGTTGTCGAAATGGTGAGGAGAGGGTATAGTTTATATGTATGTATTTTGTTCGGGAAGAGGTTCATATGGCAACAATTCACGATGTGGCGTTAAAAGCGGGCGTGTCGGTCACTACAGTATCCCGTGTAATGAATAACCGGGGCTATATCAGCGAAACTACACGCAAAAAAGTGTTCGATGCAATGGAAGAGCTTAATTATCAACCGAATGAAATAGCACGATCCCTGCTACGCAAGCAGTCCAATATTATCGGCCTTATTATTCCCAATGTCTCGCATCCTTTCTTTAGTGAGCTTGCTAATCAGGTGGAGTACTATGCCTATCAGCAGGGGTGCAAGGTTCTACTCTGCAATTCACATATGGATCCCGTGAAGGAAAAAGTGTATATCGATATGTTGAAACGAAACCGGGTAGACGGCATCATTATGGGGAGTCATACCCTGGAGGTAGAAGAGTACCGACATTTGAATTCACCGATTGTGACATTTGACAGGCAGATTGACCCGTATATTCCGTACATATCTTCGGACAATTATCGCGGAGGCGAGCTGGCCACGGAGCTGCTCATTCGCAAAGGGAGCCGGAAAATTGCACATATATGTGGAAATCTGGAGCTGAACATGCTGTCCAATGAGCGGACTAAAGCATTCAAAGATGTTGTGGACAGGCATAGTATCGAGCATGTGATCGTTCAAACGGACTTGAATGTGTTCGACCAAAAGGAGTACGAGCGAATGATCTCCAAACTCGTTCATGAACATCCGGATGTGGATGGGGTGTTTGCTACAAGCGATATTATTGCCGCTTTTGCATTGAAAGAATATATCCGCGCCGGACGGCATGTGCCGGAGAATGTGCGTATTGTAGGCTTTGATGACGTAAGCGCTGCTTCCTGGCTGACGCCTGAACTTACATCGGTAAGACAGCCAATTGCAGAGATCGGTAGACTGGCGGTCGAGCTGATTCGTAGACAGGCAGAGGGAGAGCAGGTACAGCCTGTTAATCGGCTGCCTGTTGAACTGATTGAACGTGCAACGACCTGAATGAAATCTGTTCCTCTAACAAGGGGAACAGATTTTTTTTAAAAGAATGTTAAAGGTTTAACATGTCAAACGATTGACAGAGATTGAATCTTTGACATATAATCCGTTTGTAAGCGTTTTATTTAAGAGTACAGCAGCCATTATAGAAATAGGGGGATGACAACAGTGAGGAAATTCAAAAGAGTTCAATGGATGGTAATGCTGCTTCTTTTGGTTATGGTGGTGTCTGCATGTGGCGGCTCCGGAGGAGGAAGTAATTCGGCTTCTGGAGGGGGATCAGCGGATGCGGGAAATGTGAAAATTACACTTTTGAACTCTAAAGGTGAAATCCTTTCACAACTGGAGGATGCCGCCAAGGCGTTCCAGAAAGATAATCCCGGCATCACTGTTGAAATCCAGCCGGTTCCGACCGGTGGCTCGCCTTTTGAGCGTGCCTCTGCATTGTATGCATCCGGAAACCCGCCAACCATGACCATGCTAGATACAGGTGATGTGGAGAAATTCAAGGACCGTATCCTCGACTTAAGCGGAGAGAAGTGGAATAAGGACATTGTTGAAAACGCTACCACAGCTACGACGGTTGACGGTAAAAATTACGCGTTTCCGCTGGCTGTTGAAGGCTACGGATTCATTTATAACAAAGCGGTTGTTGATAAAGCGGTAGGCGGAAGCTTCGATCCCACTACAATTAAAACTCGAAATGACCTTGAAAAACTGTTTCAACAAATCGAGGCATCCGGGAAGAAAGCATTGGTGATTTCGCCAATGGACTGGTCCCTAGGTGCTCATTATTTGCCACTTGCTTATGCAGGCCAGAACAAAGACATGGCTGAAGTGGACAAATTCATAGCATCACTGAAAGCGGGCCAGGCTAACTTGGCTACCAATCCAGTATTTAACGGACTTATGGATACATTCGACGTCATGATGAAATACAATATCGATCAGGCTTCCCCACTGGCAGGTGCTTATGAGCGTGGACCGGAGTTGCTCGGCAAAGGCGAGGTTGGCATTTGGTTCATGGGCAACTGGGCATGGCCGCAAATCAGCGGTTTTGATACCGCTAACAAAGAATATGGTTTCTTGCCTGTACCCATCAGCAACAATGCCGATGACTACGGCAATCAGGAGATTTCATCCGCTGTTTCCAAACGTATTGTCATTGACAAGGAGAAGAGTACGCCGGAACAACAAGAGGCAGCGAAGAAGTTCCTGAACTGGATCGTTTATGATGCGAAAGGTCAGGATTTCCTCGTAAACAAAGCGAACATTATCCCGGCGTTCAAAAATATTACACTGCCTGCGGCCGATCCACTTGGCAAGTCCATCCAGGATTATATTGCAAAAGGCAAGTCAGAGCAGTCGATGAGCTTGCTGCCTGCCGACCACTGGTCTAAGCTAGGATCTTCCATGCAAAAATATCTGGCGAAACAGGGCGATCGCGCAACACTGGCTAAGGAAATCGAAGACTACTGGAAAACCGTAAAATAAGGCTTATTGTCAAATTACCCGGAAATAGAGAGAGAAATCCGAAACAAAGAGAGGGATCACCATGATTGCGGAAAAAGGAGTATGGAACCGGCTACGGACACGGCTGCTGTTCACCGGGCCAACCTTGTTTGCCTTCATAACGGTAATGATCATTCCATTCTTGTACGGCATTTATTTGACGTTCACAAACTGGGATGGTATTTCCACGACACTATCGCTGGTTGGCATCCAAAACTATCTGGCCGTTTTTCGGGATATTGAGTTTTGGAAATCGTTCGCCTTGACGCTCAAATATGTATTTTATACCGTTGTTCTTATCAATGTTATCGCTTTTATGCTGGCTTATGTGCTGACTAAAGGGTTAAAAGGACAGAGCATTTTCCGGGCAGGATTTTTCCTGCCCAACCTTGTCGGCGGCATTGTACTCGGTTTTATATGGCAGTTTATCTTCAACAACGTGCTTGTCTATTTGGGACAACATGCCGACATTCAGGCGCTCAGCACGACTTGGCTGGCTGATCCTGACAAAGCGTTCTGGACACTCGTGATTGTAACCGTGTGGCAGAACGCGGGTTACATGATGGTCATTTATATTGCAGGATTGACGGGTGTACCGAATGATATTATGGAGGCTGCAAGCATTGATGGGGCGAACAGCTGGACCAGACTGCGGAAAATGGTGCTGCCCTTGATGGTTCCTTCTTTCATCGTATGTATATTTTTGTCCCTGCAGCGTGGGTTTATGGTCTATGACGTCAACCTCGCGCTCACGAAAGGCGGACCGTTCAGTAGTACTCAAATGGTGTCGATGCATGTGTATGAAAAGGCATTCCTTTCCCGTGATTATGGTGTGGGCCAGGCTGAAGCATTCGTGCTGTTCCTGATGGTTGCTCTCATCACTCTGCTTCAGGTTTATTTTAGTAAGAAGTTGGAGGTGGAGGCGTAATGGCAAGCAAAAAAATCGCTTCCTCCATGATCAAATTCATTGTGCTGACAGTGATACTCATATTGTTCATCGTACCGTTCGTCTTTCTGTTGATCAATTCGTTCAAGGAAAATATGGCCATTACCTCGAATCCGTTATCGCTTCCAGAGAGCTTCAATATGGCCAACTATATGAATGCATTCGATAAAATGAATTATATCGCTGCCTTCACCAACTCATTGGTTATAACGGTGTTAAGTGTCTTGTTCATCTCACTGTTCGCGGCGATGACGGCTCATTATTTTGTCAGAAACAACACCAAGTTCAACCAATATACATTTATGCTGATGGTAGCTTCCATGATCATCCCATTCCAGGCCATCATGATTCCATTGGTGAAAATTTACGGCTCACTTGATCTACTGAACAGCAAGTGGTCGCTGATTTACATGTATATCGGTTTTGGCAGCTCGCTGGCTGTTTTCATTTATCATGGATTCGTAAAGAGTATTCCGAAGGAACTGGAGGAAGCGGCGCTAATTGACGGCTGCACACGGATTCAGACATTCTTCAGGATCGTGTTTCCGGTATTGATGCCCACGACGGCCACTATTTCTATTCTCAATGTACTGTGGATCTGGAATGATTTTCTGCTGCCTTCCCTCATTCTGGTTGATCCTGAGCAGAGGACACTTCCGTTGTCCACGTACAACTTTTATGGGACCTATACAGTGGACTATGGTCCATTGATGGCAAGTTTGGTACTGACGATATTTCCGATCATTATCATCTATTTGTTCGCCCAAAAATATATTATTCAGGGTGTTATGCAAGGTTCGATTAAATAACTGTAGGAGTAGGATGCCTTATCAAACATACTAGAGTGTATACGAGAGAGAATGCAGATCAATTTATTTCCCAATCCAGGCATATGCTGCGGCCGGATTATCGGCTGAACTACCATTTAATGGCTGAATTTGGCTGGATGAATGACCCGAACGGTTTCATTCAATATAACGGGCAGTATCACTTGTTCTATCAACATTACCCGTATAAATCGGTGTGGGGACCGATGCACTGGGGACACGCAGTCAGCCGCGATCTTATGAAGTGGGACTATCTGCCGGTCGCTTTGGCTCCGGACAGTGAGTTCGACCGGGACGGCTGCTTCTCCGGCAGTGCGGTTGAGCAGGACGGGAAGCTTGTCCTGATGTATACCGGACATGTTGTAACCGGGCCTGACAAGGATCAGGATTACAAGCAGTCACAGGGAATTGCAGTATCGGAAGACGGGGTGACATTCGAAAAGTGGGAGGGCAATCCGGTCATCGGTTATGACGCCATACCGGACAGGGTCAGCCGCAAAGATTTCCGTGATCCTAAGGTGTTCAGGCACGAAGATCAATACTACGTCGTTCTTGGCTCTAATGATGCCCAAGGGAACGGGCTTGTACTGCTTTACAGATCTGAAGACCTGAGAAACTGGACGTATGTCAATGTGCTGGCTGTGAGTGACGGACGCTACGGCGATAATTGGGAGTGTCCGGATTTGTTCCCGCTTGGCGGTCGGCACGTATTCATGCTGTCTCCACAGCGCATGCCTGCTCAGGGAGAAGCATACCGTAATCTGCATTCCACCATGTACGGTATAGGTGATTTCAATGCGGAGGCTGGAACATTTACGGCAGAGCAGTATGCTCAGGTAGATCACGGATTCGATTTCTATGCCCCGCAGTCAACCTTGGACGATAAAGGGCGGCGTATCATCATCGGATGGATGGATATGTGGGAGTCGGAGATGCCAACCCAGCAGGGACACCACTGGGCTGGTGCGATGAGTCTTCCGCGGGAAGCGGTGATCGACCACGACAGATTGCTGTTCCGTCCGCTTGAAGAGGTGGAAAATTACCGATCCAATCTGTTCGAACAGCGGGATATCTTGCTGACAGGCGAGCAGATCATGGAGACGTTCGGAGATAGCTACGAACTGAAGGCGGTATTTGAGTTCGAGGCTGGTAACACTGATGAATTCGGCTTGAAGCTACGGGTGGGCGGCGAAGAGGAGACTGTACTCTCGTATCGTCCCGATGACGGTCTGTTCCGTTTTAACCGTGAGCGTGCCGGTATCGGACCGGGCGGAGAGAGAAGAGTGCCCTTAGGCTTACAAGAGGGACGTCTAGAGCTGCGGATCTTCGTCGATAAGAGCTCTGTGGAAATATTCATCGGCGACGGTGAATATGTTCTCACCGGAAGAGTGTATCCCGGAATGGAATCAACAGGTATTCATGCGTTTGCGAGCGGAAAATGTACGATTGTCTCGTTCCAGAAGTGGGATATCCTCGCATAGAATCGCACCACAAACAGGAACCTGACCGTGGATGGTCAGATTCCTGTTTTTTTGTGGCCATTTTGCTCGTGTGATTTTAGGCGCGCTTATGTTGCAGATAAGCATCAAGATAAGCATCAATTTTTGCGAGAGCTTCTTTGGTACCGCCGGATTGCTGGAAGCTGTCATTTATTTTTTGTACGCCCTCTTTATACGCTGCGTTTGACATGACCTCATGTACGCCATCTCTTAACGTTTGTGTATTGATTTGATCCTTAGTTATTCGATAGCCAGCTTGAAGTTCCGTTAACCGTTGCGCGACCATGGGCTGATCCTTGTCCTGAGGCAGCACGACCAAGGGTACATTAAAGTGAATTCCTTCATTCACGCTGTTCATTCCACCATGAGTAATAAATACATCTGAATGACGTAATACCTCCAATTGAGGTACATAGGGTGAGATGATAAAGTGCTCAGGGGCCGGGTTAATTTTCGTAAAGTCAGCTTTCTCGCCAGCTGCAATCACGACGATGCCTTCAAAATCGGAAAAAGCCTCAATGCAGGTGTTAAAAAAGTCTTCAGTGTGGTCCAGAACAGTTCCCATCGAAATATACAAAACCTTTTTATCCTGTAGTCTGTCCAGCGGGAATGAATTTTCTCCTTTACGCTCCGGAAAGCTGGGACCAATAAAAAGATGTTCATCCCCAAATTGTTCACCATTCGGTTGAAAATATTTACTCGTATACACAACATTCAAAGCCCCTGAATTGTTCATAAATTGAACCATTTCTTTGGGAGCAACACCGAATCTTTCTTTCATGAGATGAAGTGAAGTCGTGACTTGTTCATCAGGCTGAAACGGTACTTTAGCGTCGGAGCGAAAGAGATTGGCAGCCATCAGATGATTTGAAATGAGAAAAGATGGGGATGAAGAGATGCCTGGAATATTCAAATAATCTCTCACTAATTCACCGGCTCCAAATCGGTCATAGAACACTAAGTCAAATTGAATACGCTCGGACAGCTCCTGGATGATGGCTAAGATGTCCATCGAAGTCTGGATATGAATATTCATAAATGCGTTCAGTCCTGCCGGAGTGCTGGTATCAATGGAAGCAGTCCTGACCAGATCAGGATGCAGGTGAACCTTCGCTCCAACTGCTTCGAGTCTATTCTTGTATTTCTCAGTTGTAATGTAATGAACCTGGTCCCCTCGTGCTGCAAAGGCTTGCGTGATCCCAAGCGTGGGGTTTACATGTCCTTCTGCCGGAAAATTAACCATTAATACGTTTAACATCCATCCTTGCTCCTTTCCTTCTCTTTCATTTAAGATGCAGTTTTAACTGAATCTCTCAATCCATAATAACAATAATATTTATTTTTTCAAATGATATCCTTTCATAAAAATTCGCCAACACAATTCTAAACAATAAGGACAAGGGCTTGTTGGCATGAAATGTGTATAACAAATATTTACCTCGTGCATAGTAAAGACGAACCTATATAGCGAGGGAGGTTTTTTCTAAATGAATGTTCAAAGAGCACAAGAAATAGCGTCCTCTCCCATCATGGCAAATGTGTTGTGCGATGGGTTACCCATCTATATTCAGCATGTGAATGAACAGCGTGAGACGGCACGAATCTATGCGCTGAATAACCCGGAAGAGGAACGGGAAGTGCCTTTGTACGCGTTAACAGAACGAGATCAGACCCTTGAATAGAAAGGAGCGACATGAAAAATGAAACCGAATCAACAGAAAGAGATCGAGGCAGATCGTTTGAATTTTCGGGATCAGACGGATGATGTGGTCAGAGAAGTACCGGCCACCACGGATGCCAGCGAAGCTGTTGCAGCAATGACTTCACATATCAATAAATATGATGTGCCAGATGAGTTGGAAGAAGAATAGAGAGTGGTCAAGCGCGCACAGGATAACCTGCTGCGTGCTTTTTATATGACGCCATAATGGATAGTATCGAACAAAAAGTACTCAATGCCCAAACGTACAAGTGAAACTGCCCATGTGTACGTTTTTTTCCTTTCGTTTTTTTGTAAAATGATATATAAATGATTTTTGTTCAAACGAAATGGACCAGGCCGTCATAGCGGCATATCCTAATAAGTTGAAAAGCTGAATTCAGAATTGTAGGAGGGAATTATGAACGATGCATCTAATGTTCAGGTTCAAAATCTAAATCCGGAAACAAGTGAGAGTAAAAGTGAAGGTGAAGTTGAGAACAAGGATATTTCAAAAATATTAACGATCATATGGGTTTTTATAATTTATAGTGAGTCTGTCATTCTTCAACATTTGTTTGGTGGTTTAAATCTACTGCAAAGTTCTTTATTCACTATAATTATCATATTGCACATCCTCTTGTACCTGCATGCTCATCGAGTGGCAAAATATTTTTCATGGGCTTATTTTGTGATACAAGGGGGCTTGATCTTTGCAAGTGCATTTCTTCTACCTGAAAGTTTCTCCATAGTACTAGTGGGTTTAATGCCCGTTTTGGTGGGTCAGAGTATAGGTATTTATTATAAGCCGCTCAAGGTCATTCTTGTATTTTTGATCTCCTACGTTCTTTTTTGTGTGGCTGTGGTCTCTCACAATGACGGCAGGCAATTTGTGCTGTTCATCCCGCTATTTTTTCTAATTGTCGTTGTTATAGTTGCTTATGCGGTTCTTTTTCTCAAACAAGTCAAGGCACGAATCCGCACACAAAACGTTCTGAAAGAGCTTGAAATCGCACATCAAAAGGTGGAAGAACTTACAATTGCCAATGAACGACAACGCATGGCCCGTGATCTGCATGATACGCTGGCTCAAGGGCTTGCTGGGCTAATCATGCAGCTGGAAGCCATTGACGCTCATCTGAGCAAAGGAAGTACGCAAAGAGCCCAAGAGATTGTCCAACAATCGATGTCACAAGTACGGAGGACATTGTCTGATTCAAGGCGAGCCATAGACAATCTGCGTTCGAAAACGATCTCGGAAGTTGATTTTGCAGAAGCAGTGGAGGAAGAAATACAGCGATTTACAATGGCTACGAGCATTCGTGTCATACGCAACATCAAAATTAAAACTTCAGTCCCCAGACTGCTGTTCGAGCATGGACTATTTATTATAAGCGAATGTTTAACCAATGTAGCCAAGCATTCACACGCGAATACCGTATGGATTAATATTTTGGATAACGAAGGTAAGATTGAAATTGAGATTCGTGATGATGGAAAAGGATTTGATACAGATATTATTGCCAAGCAAACAGGACATTACGGAATAATAGGGATCCATGAACGTGTACGGATGCTGGGTGGAAACATCAATATTAACAGTATATTGCAAGCAGGTACAGCTATAAAAATAGAGGCGCCTCTTACTAAAGGAGACCTATCATGAAATACAAGATTTTAATCGTCGACGATCATTGGGTCGTTAGAGAAGGGTTAAAGCTGGTGTTGGAGACCAATGACAGCTATGAAGTTATTGGCGAGGCCGGAGAAGGTGCAACTGCTCTTAAACTGATCGAGGAGCTTCAACCGGATGTCATATTACTAGATTTATATATGCCACAAATGAGTGGTTTGGATACAATGAAAGCCCTCAGAGAAAAACAAAATGAAACGCCCGTCATTATCCTGACTACCTATAACGAAGATGATTTAATGATTAAGGGACTTTCTTTGGGGGCAAAAGGATATTTATTGAAAGATACCAGCCGGGAAAACCTGTTTCGCACGATTGAGTCAGCGCTAAGGGGTGAAACGTTGCTTCAGCCAGAAATAACAGCAAGGGTGTTCGCTGCAACGAATAAGAAAGAAGCCAAGCTAGAATCCCGCGAGAGCAGCTTAGTTCTTACGGATAAGGAAAGGCATATATTAAAGTCTGTTGCACACGGTTTTAAAAGCAAGGAAATAGCATTTGATATGGGGATTTCCGAGCGTACCGTCAAAGCGCATTTAACGAATATTTATAATAAGCTTGGTGTTGATTCTAGATCTGAAGCCGTTGCTGTTTCGTTGGAACGTGGGATTTTACAGCTTTAGAGATGTTAACTGAATAGATGTTTTTCATTGCCCAGTCGTACATAAGGTGCTTGCCCCTTTGTACGATTTTTTTGTGTGTTCATTGTTATAACATGAAAAAAGCAATGAAAAAAGTTTACATGACCCACGGGTTGCTGATAGCACCTTTAGAAGAGAGAATCAGGGAGGATGACATTAAGTTGAAGAAAAAAGGAATCAGGATCATGATTACGGGGATTGCATTAGCTATAGTAGCTTCCGGTTGCTCCAGTGCAACGGAGAACTCTGTAACACAGGCAAGTCATCCGGTAAAAGTAGAGAAGCTTGTAATGAAACCTTTGGCCAATGATTTTAATCTGGCGGGAACATTGCAGGCAAGTAATGAAGCTAGTGTTTCCTTTGAAGCGGATGGACGTATATTGAACACTATGGTTGAGGTAGGGGACTCCGTAGAAAAAGGGAGCGTCCTTGCGAAGTTAGATACATCTGTCTACCAGCTGCAGCTGGATCGGGCCAAGGCAACCATGGAAAAGGCAAAAGCCGGTCTTAGCCAAGCGGAGGCTTCTGTTCAATCGGCACAGGCGGGTATTCATAGTTCACAATCCCAGGTCGATGCGGCCCAATCGAAATTGCAGGAATTGAACAATGGCGCCAAAAAGCAGGAAATTGCACAGTCACAAAATGCGGTTACTGCAGCCACCAATGCTTACAATAAGAAAAAAGCGGATGCCGCACGGACGCAAAGTCTGTTCCAGGCAGGTGCAGCATCATTGTCGGAAAATGAGAATGCACAGCTGGAATTAACGAATGCACAAAAAAGTTTAAGTGACGCACAAGAGCAGTTGTCTCTCTTGCTTGCGGGAGCCTCACAGGAACAACGTGCCCAGGCTTCAGCTGGTGTAGAGCAGGCCAGAGCAGGGCTGGAGACCGCTATGGCTACGAAGCAGCAAGGGCTAGCCAGTAAAGCTCAGGCGCAGGCTACCTACGAGGATGCATTGGCTGCTTATGAACAGTCATCCTTGTCACTTAAAAAAGCTACTTTAACCTCCCCGATCGCTGGCGTAGTCATTGAAAAAAAGGTGTCTGATGGTCAACTGGGCTCCAGTGGGAGTGAGGCATTCGTCGTCGGGAATATCAAGACCTTAAAAGTACTTCTTCCCGTACCGGATAGCGAAATCTTATCATGGAAGAAAAACCAAAAAGTAAATATATCACTCTATAATGAAATTAGAATAGGGACCGTTACTCAGATCTACCCATCAACGAATGCGAAAACGGGCAGTATTAATGTGGAAGTCAGCCTGCCTAACCCTGAACTGGATTGGAAACCTGGACAAGTCATCAGCGCATCTAAAAGTGTGAATCAAGCGGAAGCCCTGTTAGTGCCTGTAGAATCCGTGATTAGCACGGGAAGTGACCCTTATATTTTTAAAGCTGTGAATGGTAAGGCCGTTAAAACCACAATTAAAGTGGGAAAAGTAACGAATAATCAATTCGAAGTTCTCTCCGGACTACAGGCAGGCGATCAAATTGTTACACAAGGAGCAGGAACCTTGTTTAATGGCGATTTAATTGGGAATGATGTGCTTGGGAAATCGGAGGAGTCATCCGAATGATTAAATATATCGTTAAAAAACAGAAAATTACGCTCATTTTCTTTGGTATGTGCATACTGCTAGGGCTCTTTAATTTTACATCGTTGCCCAAACAGGAGCAGCCTGATGTTATTCCTATGTCAGCCAGTGTTACAACCATCTATCCGGGTGCCTCACCTGAAAGAATCGAGCAAACCATTACTAAGGTCATGGAACAGAAAATTAAAGCTGTACAAGGTGTCAAAACGATTTCCTCTACTTCATCGAAAGGCCAATCCAGTATTATCATAGAAGCTTTGAATGATGCGGATCCGACAAAAGTATGGGCTGATCTTCGTACGAAGGTGCAGGATGCACAATCCGAGCTTCCAGACGATGCGATGCAGCCTATAATCAATGATAGCATGACTAGCTCTTTCATTGGTTCATATGCGATCACCTCTGATAAGGTTGAGGATTTATACTCATTAAATGAATTAATGAACAAATGGAAAGATCAATTAAAAACAGTCCACGGTATTTCGCAGGTTAATATTCAAGGAATACCTGAGCAAGAGGTACGAGTTAGCTTAGACACGCAAAAGATGCAACAATATAACATCTCCTGGGAGCAGGTTGTTCAAGCGATCAAGGATGAGAATGACAGAGTGCCTACAGGAAGTATGGATTTCAATGAGCGTACTTATCAGCTGACGGTGAATGCCTCAACGGATCCATCGATTCTAAATAACGTCCAGATTTCAAGCAATGACGATGGATTTCCGATATCTCTGAAGGATATAGGTACTGCCTCACTTGTTTTTAAAAAAGCAGCTAGTTATACGTATGTGAATACCAAGCCTGCTATTTCGATCAGTGTAAGCGGAGATATAGGAACAGATGTGCCAACGGTATCCAAAGCAACAACAGCCAAAATCAATCAACTTGCGAGCAGTTTGCCGAAGAATGTACATTTTGAGCTGCTTTTTGCACAAAATGATCGAGTGAGTGAAATATTTGGAAACCTGACCAAAGAGATGATTATCGCTATTTTATCGGTTATTGTGATATGTACTTTAGGCTTGAATTTGCTAACTTCTGCATTTGTGGCGTTGGCCATTCCTGTTTCCATCGCCATCGGCTTTATTTTCTTGCCCATGACAGGAACTACGCTGAATCAAATTTCAGTCATCGGACTCATCATCGTGCTAGGGATATTGGTTGATGATGCCGTCGTGGTCAATGACAACATTGAACGCCGACGCTCTGAATTTGGGGAAAATGCTACGGAGGCAGCTATTAAAGGAACCAAAGAGGTATCCTTATCGATCATTACAGCTACGCTAGCTACGGTTGCAGCATTTGCTCCGTTGTTATTCCTGCCGGGTAATATCGGAGACTTTATTAAACCGATCCCTACCGTTATTTCGTTAACGATGCTAGCTTCCATGATTATGTCGTTAACAATTATTCCTATTTTTCGTCAATGGTATGATCAACGCCGTAAAGGGAAACAGAGTAACCAAGCGGTTAAGCCGCCCGGGCTTCTGGGTCATCAAATCCAGTCTCTATCCAATGTGTACTCTAAAAACTGGATGCCAAGAATACTGCAACGCCCGCTTTTAACAGCGCTGATTGGTCTTATGATTGGTACGGCAGCTTATGGATTACTTGCGGTTGTTCCCATTCAATTATTCCCAGAATCCGACCAGGCGGATGCCACGATCAGCGTAACGATGCCGGAAGGAACATCGTTACAGGCAACCAATCGGGTAATTAACGAGATTGGGCTGTGGGTCAAAAAACAACCAGAGACAGAGCGGCTGTCGGCAACGGCGGGTGGAGGAGCGCCTCAGATGTACAGCGATGTTGCAGGCGGTCACGGCTCTGGGGGAGCGGTCAACGGTCAACTTGCTGTCGTTGGAAACGAGGGACTATTCGATCTCCAGAAAACAGTGGATAGCTGGACTCATACGTTGCAAGCCAAATATCCATCTGCATTGATCAGCATTCGGGTTCCTCAATTAGGTATTCCGGTCGGCAGTGCGGTGTCTATCCGGATGAAGGGAGAAGACATTGATAAACTGCAAAACATGACAGCTAAAGTCAAAGAAATGGTTGCGGGTACCCCCGGAGCTGTAGACGTGACCGATAATATGGGGATGCAAAGCTATAATCTGAATTTCCAAGTCAACCCACAAGCCTTGGATAAATATCGGGTTAGCTATTCCAATTTGACGCGTACTCTGCTGTTAATGGGTGACGGGGTCAATGTAACGGATTTTGATACAGGTAAGGAATTGCTGGATATAAATATATACATGAATAAACCAAACGATGATCCTGAGGTATTATTCCAACAATTAAGTGTAACCAATGCGGCAAAAGAGCAAATTCCATTATCCCAGTTAGTCACGATGAAACCGGACTTTTCCATTCAGCAAATCCACCGTTATGATTTGGAACGAACGGTAACGATTTCAGCCAATGCGAATGGGCGTACAGCTACAGAACTCACTAATGACATCCGTAGCAAACTAACCCATACACAGTTTGAACCAGGCTACACCTGGGAGATGGGAGGAGAAACATCCGCGCAATCTGATATTTTTACAGATTTGGGCAAACTAGCCATTATCGTTGTTTTTCTCATCCTGCTCTTGATCACGATGCAGTTTTACTCCGTCTCCACACCGCTTATTATTATGACCACTGTGTATCTGGCAGCGGCAGGCGGAATTCTTGGAAGCTTTATTTCAGGCATGCCAATTGGATTCATGAGTATTATGGGGATCATTTCACTGGCTGGTATCGTTGTGCGTAACGGTATTGTGTTGATAGAGTTTATTGAAGATGCGCGGCGTGAAGGAGCTGAACTGACAGACGCGATCCTTATGGCATGTTCTGCCCGTTTCCGTCCGATCTTGCTTACTTCGTTAACTGCGATTGTGGGGATGATCCCTATCGCCACCATAGGAGAAATTCTCTTCAAACCGTTGGCAACGACCATTATCTTTGGCCTGATCTTTTCGACCATTTTAACCTTGTTTGTCGTTCCGACGCTGTATATGGTCGTAGCTCATCTGAAGCTGAAGCGGAAGCAGAAGCAGGAAAAGACTATAAACACCGATAGCTCATTGACCTTGTAGGTAAATACAGAAAAACAATATACTTCAATATTTCTTTTAGAATAGGGATCGTACATGAGGCGAAGGTCTTCATGTACGATCTTTTTATTTGTTGACATAGTCAACAAATATCATTACTATAATTGTTGCAAAAGTCCACTAAATAGGGGGAGTTATGGTCAATATAGATGCTAATATCATAGCGGATATGAGGCGTTTTAACCGGTTCTATACGAATTTACTTGGTGTTTTAGATAGACATGTGCTGGATAGCGGATATTCCTTTACCGAGGCACGTGTCATTATAGAGATCGGGTTGATCGAGCCATGTATTGCGAATACGCTGGTCGAATCTCTTAAAATTGATCGCAGCTATATGAGCAGGATCATTGCTAAATTTTGCAAAGAGGGCTTTCTTGTTAAGGAAAATTCAACGGTGGATAATAGAACAAATCTAATTCGTCTGACACCTAAAGGAAAAACGTTCTACAACCAATTGAATGAAAGGTCTGATGAGCAAATTCTAAGATTAGTTCAAGGACTTTCAGAAATAGAGATTGAAGAATTACATGCTTCTATGTTGTTAATTCAGAAGAAATTGGATATTTCGGAGAGGATACAGAATGATACGATTTGAATGCGACTATACCGAAGGTGCCCATGAACGTATATTACAGCGACTACTGGAAACGAATGAGGAACAAACGCCAGGCTATGGTATGGACGATCATTGTGAAAAAGCCAGAGCTTATATTAAAAAGGCGTGTGACTCCGAAAATGCGGATGTACACTTTTTGGTTGGAGGTACACAGACCAATACAACGGTCATTTCTTCGATTTTGCGTCCGCATCAAGGTGTGATTGCGGCAACTTCTGGACATATTGCTGTGCATGAGACCGGAGCAATTGAGGCTATTGGACATAAAGTACTGACATTGCCAAGCGAGGATGGGAAAATCCGGGGTGAGCAGGTAAAGGAACTATACGACGCTCACTGGAGTGATTCTGCTCCTGAGCACTGTGTACAACCCGGGATGGTTTATATTTCTCAACCGACCGAGAATGGAACGATCTATAGCCGATCGGAGCTGGAAGTGTTAAGTAAAGTCTGTCGTGAATATGGTTTACCGCTGTTTATAGATGGAGCCCGCTTAGGCTATGGTTTGGTTGCAGAGGATAGCGATGTATCATTAGCAGATATAGCAATGCTGTGCGATGTGTTTTATATTGGCGGCACTAAAATTGGAGCAATGATGGGAGAAGCCGTCGTTATCCTAAATGATGCTTTGAAAAAAGACTTTAGATATATGATCAAGCAAAAAGGAGGACTGCTGGCTAAGGGCAGAATGCTGGGCATTCAGTTTGAAACGCTGTTTGAGGAAGGTTTATACTTTGAGATTTCCAAACACGCCATACATATGGCCATGTTGCTGCAAAAAGGATTATCCGAGCAAGGATTTTCTTTCCTATATCATTCTACAACCAATCAGCAGTTTCCGATTATATCGGATCGTATATTACAGGCGTTGAGTGAAAAATATACTTACTCCTTTTGGGAAAAGGTTGATGATACACATACTGCTGTTCGATTTTGCACCAGTTGGGCCACAAAGAAAGAAAATATTGAAATGCTGCTTCAGGATATCAAAGCATTACAATAGAGGTCACGGATAAACGATGAGTATCATCTTGAAGAGGTAAAATGAATGATGAAATAGGCCATACCTCGTTGCACACATTGCAGCGAAGTATGGCTTTTTTGTCGTGTAAATTACCTAATCCAGGCGGCTCGTCTTTAGTTCCATGAAAGAGCAAGTAGATATAAAAATGGAAAAACAAGACAAGAGCGAATGTATAAAATTAGCGCCTAATTATTTACACTGAATACCTATCGAACCTGTTTACGGTATTGAAGAGGGGAGAGCCCGGTTATTTTTTTAAAGATTTTATTAAAATGGGAGGCATGACCGAAGCCGACATCCTCCGCAATGCTCTGGATTTTGTCCTTGGTGGTTCGCAGTCTGGTTTGAGCCGCCCTAACCCTCACGACGCGGATGTATTCGCTGAAATGAAAGCCAGTCAATTTTAGAAAGATGCGGCTTAGGTAGGCTGGACTAATAAAAAAGCAGGCGGCCACTTGTTCGAGAGTTAACGGCTCATTGAAATGATCCTGAATAAAAGACGAAATTTCTGTGATTTTCTGATGCATGGGATGAGATGAAATAAGTTCACTACGCTCGGCCGCTTCCGATCGGTGCACCAGGATAAGCATTTCCAGCAGCAAATGCTGTACACAACGGTCATGCAGAGGCTGCTTGTTCCTACATTCGCTATTCATTTGCAGGAACAGTCGTTCAACTTCGACTTGTTCTCTAGCCGGTAAGCGAAGCAACGCGGATTGCTGATACGGCGGTAGATCCAGAATGTCACGATCCTGCGGTGGGAGAAACGTCGGAGAAAAATGAATCAAAATGCGTTCTGTTTCCTCCAATTGCGTGCTGGCGGTAGAGTGTAAGTCATGAGGGAGGATGAATATCAGATCGCCCTTGCGAGCGGTGTATACCTTGCCGTTCATAAAGTAGATGCGTTCGCCCTGCAGCAAAAAATACAGCTCATAGTTCTCATGAACATGAGGTCTGGGCATAACTGTGAAGCCGGTACGGTAGATGTGATGAATGGAGAATTGTTGTTCTCCGATGATATATTTGTCTTCCTTCATTTCATTCATGTGCTTCTTCCTTTGCAAATTAAGATAAGTAAGCGCATTCATATATCTATAGTATATATGACACCTGCCCACGGTAAAAGCAGAAAAGATTGATGAAAGGAGGTGAAAACACTTCTGAACGTCTCGGATCATTCTTTTATAAAAGTATGCGCTGGTGTGAAAGAAAATCTTAGGGAGGAAACAGAATATGAGCAAGCAGCGTACATGGAGAAAGGTGCTATGTAATGTGGTTGTGGGTTCATTGTTGTTGACCTTGTGCCCACCACTGATTCAAGCAGAGACTGCGGTCGGGACAGAGATGGCAAAAGTCGAAAAAATAGCGACGAATATTCCGGCGTTTCCGGGGGCTGAAGGTGGCGGTAAATATGTTACCGGTGGACGCGGAGGTGAAGTTTACGAAGTTACCACGCTGGAGGATTACGGCAAAGGTGAGCAGATGATCCCCGGATCTCTTCGTGCAGCGGTCAGCTCCGATAATCGGACGGTCGTATTCCGGGTGGGCGGAACCATTCATCTTAAGGAGCCACTTAAAATCCTGGGCAACAACCTGACGGTTGCGGGTCAGACAGCTCCTGGCGATGGTATAACTGTAAGCGATTACACAACAGGGATTGATGCAGATAACGTCATTCTCCGTTACCTGCGTTTTCGATTAACCGACCGTTACCCCAGCGAGGATGACGCATTAGGATCCAGATATCATAAAAACATTATGATTGATCACTGTTCCTTTAGCTGGTCTGTGGATGAGGTGCTGAGTCTGTACGATAACGTAAATACGACGGTACAATGGTCCATTGCGTCCGAAAGTATGCTAATGACCACGCACCAAAAAGGTCGCCACGGCTATGGCGGCATATGGGGTGGTCGAAATTCCACCTATCATCATAACTTGTTGGCACACAATGCAAGCCGCAACCCGCGTTTCCCAACCGATAAAAAACAAATCGACGCTGTGGAAATGACCAATAATGTCATTTATAACTGGGGATTTTTCTCTTCCTATGGCGGTGGTGAAGGATCGTATAATGTGCTGAATAACTATTATAAGTATGGCCCCAACACATATAAGGACGTTCGCGGTCAAATCTTTGTAGACGTGGGAAGTAAAAAATATAAAACACGCATCTATATTGGTGGCAACTACATGTACGGCAACGAATCGGTTACTAAGGACAACTGGCAGCTTGGAACATCGATTGGATCGATTATTGACCCTTCCACTCGTTTGGCAGAGCCGATTGAAGTCAGAGGGGAATACGACAACGGGATTTCACCGGATGCGTATGGTCCATATCAAGCGACAGATGCACAGACCGCATACACTGAGGTGCTTGCTGGTTCAGGAGCCACGCTGCCAAGAAGAGATGCGGTGGACGCCCGCATTATGAATGATGTGAAGAATGGAACGGGTGCGTTTATCAACTCCCCGCGTGAGGCAGGCTGGATTTACGATGATTATAGCGTAACCAACACGGAGCTTACTGACAGTGATCATGATGGCATGCCGGATGAATGGGAACGTGCCCATGGGCTGGACCCCAAAAATGCAGACGACCGCAACGGTCAGGAGCTTGCCGGCACAGGCGAGTATGCTCATTTTGCCAAGGGCTATACGAATCTGGAAGTCTATTTAAATGATCTCATTGAGAAGCTGTCCAATGGAAGTGAGGTAGATAATCCGGAGGCCGTCGTTCAGGTGTCGGATGAAGGCGGACGTTCGCTGAAGCATAACGATATTTTGGAAGCCGGACGTGATGCGACCATAACTGCAACGGCCAAGGACCAAGATGGCATTGCCCACGTTGAATTTATCATTGACGGCAAACTTGCTGGAAAAGTAGAGAATGCGCCTTATCAAATCAGCTGGAATCATGTGACGGACGGCACCCATTACATTATTGCACGGGTGACAGACCGCAAGGGAACTGCTGCATTTTCCAATCCTGTCACCATCCACGTCAACACGACTGTACCAACGGGAAGCTGGCTCAGCGAAGAGGTTGGCTCTGAGGGCAACGATGGCTATATCAAAGGGCATACTCAGGTATTAAAAGAAGATGCAAACGGCAGCAGCATACGACTGAAATCGGCGGGAGACATTGACGGTCAGGCTGATCTTTTCCATTATGCTTATCAGAAATGGGAGGGAGACGGTGAAATTACAGCCCGTGTGGAGAAGATTACTCCTGTGGACGATAATGCCGAAGCAGGTGTAATGATCCGTGAATCACTGAAGCCTGGATCAAAAATGGCCTTTATGTCTTTAGCATTTGTTAAATATGGTAAACAGGGGACTCTTATTAGTCGTGATCAAACAGATGGTAAAACCAAGCGCGCGTCAATGGAAACATTTATTACAACGCCATATTCGGTTCGTCTGGTGAGACAAGGGCAAAAGCTGACCGGATGGATATCCGCCGATGGTCTAACAAATTGGGAGAAAGTGGGTGAAGCAGTCGTGGACTTTCCAGAGAATCAACCCTTACTGTTCGGGCTAGCTACCGATGCATCCAAACAACAAAACGATGTATGGAATTACAATACGTCGGAATTCAGCAATGTTAAGGTCCGCAAGCTAACAGACTCAGGAGGAACCTCTCCCACTAGTGTGGTTGTATCGACCTATGGCCCTGCTGACTATACATCTCTCCAGGCAGCTATTGATGCAGTCCCTGACAACAGCAACACAAGGACTATTATCCATCTCAAAAACGGTACCTACCGTGAAAAAATAAAGGTGAATTCCTCCAAAAAAAATCTGAGCATTATCGGAGAAGATCGGGACAAAACGATCATTGCTTTTGATGATACAGCCAAGACCATAGTGGACGGGAAAGAATTAGGAACGAGCAATAGCTATACTATGCGTGTGCAAAGTCCTGATTTTGTGATGGAAAATGTGACGGTCGCCAACACAGAAGGGACCGGGCAGGTGCAGGCTGTAGCGTTATATGCCGAAGGTGATCGTGGCAAGTATCATAATGTCAAAATTACCGGCCTACAGGATACTTTGCTCGTAAACCGTGGCAGACAGTATTTTAAGGACAGCTACATCAGTGGCAGTGTGGATTTTATATTTGGCAATGCACCTGCTGTGTTTGATAATTCGATCATACACAGCCTGCGTGCCGGATACGTAACCGCAGCTTCAACAGAAGAGAACCAGCCAGGTTTTGTATTTACTCAGTGTCGTCTGACAACCGAAGCTGGCTTGACAGGCAAGGTGGATCTTGGGCGACCATGGCGTCCTTACGCTCATGTTACTTTTTTGAAGACCTATATGGATGACCATATCAAGCCGGGTGGTTGGAACAATTGGGGTAAGGAATCCAATGAGCAGACCGCAAGATTTGGAGAATTCGACAACTTTGGACCAGGTGCAGGAAGTAGCGGGCGTGTACCTTGGGCCAAACAGCTTACAGCTGACGAAGCAAACCAGTACACTGTTGAAGCTGTTCTGAGCGGGACAGATCATTGGAATTGGCGTCTATAAATTTGATGTTCAATCGATAAGCGGGGGGATACGCTTTAAGCGTTTCCTCCGCTTATGTGCGTGTTTGTGAGCAAACTTGGATGTGGTACATACATAATCTAAAATTGAAACCATTTGTTATTATGGTAAATATTTTATATATTGAAGAGGAGATGTATTTTTAGGCGCATAACAGGTGGTAATAAACTCGAGGCTAATATACATCTTGTTCGTAATCATCATGAAAAAACCTACAATTATTTTTAGTTGAACATATTATTATGTTGGAGGTGTAGGATGGCACGTGTGTTGGTTATGATCACGCCTGCTGAAGGCCATGTTAATCCGTCCTTAGGATTAGTGAAGCAGCTGGTTGACAGAGGTAAAGAAGTGGATTATGTGTGTTCAGAGGAATTTGGTACGAGAATTCAACAAACGGGAGCAAACCTGATCACCTATCCATTTAGTACGGATGCATTTATTCACAATCCTGTATTAAAGCCGGCTGAATATAAACATCATTATCAATTCGTGAATATGATCGTTAAAGGTTTGATTGAACCGATTATTCCAAAGGTTATGAAAGAAATTGAAAATAAGGAGTATGATTATTTGATTTATGACTATTTGATGGGTTGGGGAGGCAAAATTATAGCAGAGAGGCTGGGAATACCTGCGGTATGCACGATCTGTTCGTTTGCTTTCGTAGAGCCTCTGGGATCTGATCAAGGCTGGGATGATGATGACATAAAAGTGAGAGAGCTTTATGATGACACCATGAAAGTAGTACATCAATTAGCTGAGGAGTTTCAGGTTTCCGTCCCCGCTATTGATGAACTCGATTCACATTCCCACAGCCTAAAGGTCGTGTATACAAGCCGTTATTTTCAACCGCAAGCTGAAAAGCTGGATGATAGTTATATTTTTGCAGGTCCATCTATTGTACCTCGTAAAGATGCACCCTCTTTTCCGTTCGAACAGCTTCGTGCTTTGTATCCGCAGGTTGTTTATATATCATTGGGAACTATTCTTAATAGAGATTTGGAGTTTTACAAGCTTTGCTTTGAAGCATTTCGCGATTTGCCTGTGCAATTTGTACTTTCATCAGGCCAATATGCGGAGATGGAGTTATTGGCAGACAATATCCCGGACAATTTTATGATCAAGCCCTATATTCCGCAGCTGGAAATGCTTCAGCGTGTAGATGCCTTTATTACACATGGGGGAATGAACAGTGCAAGCGAAGCCTTGTATTACAACGTGCCGATGGTTCTGGTTCCCATGACATCGGATCAACCGATCGTGGCCAATCGGGTACAAGAGCTGGGAGCGGGTATTGCTGTGAATAAAAATGAGCTTACACCCGCTATCTTAAAAGCTGCTTTGGTAGAGGTTTTAAATCAAGCCATCTATAAACAACAGGCGCATGTAATTGGCCAATCACTACGTCAGGCTGGCGGTTATACGTATGCGGCTGATGCAATTATGAGTCGTTTCTCTACTATAAGAAAATAGGATGCGAGAAAAATAGGGTGCGTGTGCGGAGGCTTACGATGTAACCAATCTGGACCATGCATGGCATGATAGCATAACAAAGCAGCACGTAAACGGACTTCAGGTTCTCGTCCAGATTACGTGCTGCTTTTTGTATTGGTGCTGTCCTATAGACTGTGATTTCTTTCTTGTAGAGCAGCCGAGTTGTGAAACTCTAATTTTTTTGAAATCGCGAGCAGACCAAGGCAACAGAGGATCAGGAATAAGCATACCCAATAGGAGTTTCGATAACCCATCCATTGAGCGAACAATCCGCCCATCAAGCTCCCCGCCAGTCTTCCGATCGTTGTCGCATTGGAATACAGTGTCGAGGCATATCCGGGCAGAGATGGCAATAAATCCTGCATGTAGCTGATACCAATGGCTGATATCACTGCAACAAAGAAGGCTAGAAGAAGCTGTCCCACGAATAGCTGCCACATCTCCGTAGACATAAGGACGAGGAGATAATAGACAACGCCTGTTAGAGCCCCTAAAAATATAAGCAAACGGTTGGAGTATTTGGCCGCTAGTACGCCCAGCATGAGCATCAAGGGTATCTCTAAGATTGCGCAAATACTGGATACTAGGGCAACGTCATTCGTGTCACCTTTTAAATTGTGGATGATGAACAAGGAAATGTTCAAACTATTCATCCAGTGAGACGTATAAAGCAGAGTAAGAACTAGAAAAGGAATCAGAATTTTAATATTTTTATGTAATGTAATGTGATGAAGTGAAAGTTGATCCTTATTTTTAGCTTGAACAGGAGGCTGCTTGATAAAAAAGAATAGAAGAACGGCAATAAGTACAAAAATAGAGGTCGTACCGACAAAAATACCTTTAAAGCCCGTATGTGCAATCAAGAAGGAACCAAAGAGCGGTCCGGTAATAAAGCCAAGAGAAAACATAGAACGAAGCGTTGAATTCGCAAAGGCATGATCCGCAGATTTACTGCGATCTACCGCTTCACGTGCACTGGCAAATAACTGCGGCATCCCAGGGGCGCCAATTGCCGTAAAGACAGTCATATAAATAAAAAGTACATAAAAATTTTGGATTACAAGATATCCAGCAAAGGCTACAGCATTAAATAACGTACAAATCACTAAAATTTGTTTGCGATCTAACCCGGTATCGGAGCGTTCGGCAATAAGGGAGCTTATCCATATACCACAAATCAAAGTCACCGCTGTAAACAAACCAAAGGTTCCCACAGATACGCCAAGTGTACTTGTAAAATATACAGCTAAAAAAGGTGCACTTATAGAAATAGCCATACCTTGCAATAACATACAGATCATAAATAGCGGGTAGTTAGGGATAAAGAAAAGATTTTGAATACGCTTTAGCATTTCATTTTTACACCCCTTTAGATTTAGAAGCAGAACTTACATACCTATCCAACCAAAACTATATATGACTTTAGCATAATTTGTATATTTACATTGTATAAAATATTATAAGTTATTTTCACTAAAGCGATCTATGAACTGCTTGATCAGTTCATTCAATGTTCCAGCGGCCTTCGTAGGGAGGCGGTGATCGGCTTTTTTAATGAAAACAAGCTCACTCTTCGGTAATTGCTGATGCAATATGTTGGCATAAGGATGAAAGTGTTTATCCTCTTCACCATAAACGAGCAGGACAGGAAGATGGATTTCCCCGAGCCGTGAGGTACAGTTATACTTCAAGCTGTAACGATAATATTGTTCGACATTCCCGGGATGGCTCTGCTTCGCATCGTTGAATAACTTACGGAACAAAGATAGCTGTTTCGTTTGTGACCAAGCAATCGAAAGCGCAATCGTACCGACTGCGCCGATTTTGGAAAGAGCAGTGCCCCAAGAAATTTTGTTTCTTAGGCGCCAATCGTTTACTTCCGACATTCCACTAATAACAATGCCTCCCCATGCCCGATCTGGATAAGTCAGGAGGAATTCAAGTACTATCGAGCCACCGGTAGAATATCCACACAAAAATACTTTATCTAAGCTCAACCGATCCATCAAATGCTTAATATCCTGGGCGATGAGAGGGTAAGTAACCGTTTGTTCGGAAGGCTGACTTTTACCGTGTCCTCTGATATCAAAAGCTACAGTTCGAAAATCGGGCGATAGTCCTTGGATTTGGTATGTGAAATTTAAACTTGTGAGTACTGGAGGGTGGATAAATAGGATGGTCATTCCTTCACCGGAATCAATATAGTGCATCGAGTATCCGTTTATGCTTGTAGTAGTCATTGTTATTTTCCCCTCCCATTAAAGATTTTGGTTTTACTGAAAAAAACAACTCGTGATATAAAAAACATTTTCGGAATCGTTTTAAGACCCTACAATCATAATCCTGATCTCTAAACAATTGAATATATTCTTTTTCATTACGAATATACTCTCCGTTGTCGTACCATTTCATAAACCAGTTACATAGCGGTTTTTTCTTGGATAAACATGGTTCCATAATGACAATGGTTCCGTTAGGCTTTAGGATTCTTTGGAATTCCTTCATGTAGCTAGATATTTCATCCGAAGAAATGTGGTGTAATACAGCGATAATAAGTATGTAGTCGAACGACTCATTATCAAATGGTAAATTATTACTATTAAATACTTGAAATGCATGGTGGCTATATAATCGCTTTGCATAATCAATTCGTTGGGCGTCAGGATCAATTCCAACATAATACAACGGGTTAAACATGGAGCAATTTGCCCCAGTACCACAGCCAAAATCCAGTACAGTTTGGCTATCAAAGGAAAAATGGGAATGCACATGATCATGGATATATTTTTTAGTAAACCACTTTGGACGGACAAACCAATGATACAGTCTAGGTGAGAACGGGATGTTAATGGGAGTTCACCAGCTTTCTAATTATTCGAGTCACTAGAAGTAATTTGGCATATTAGATTAAAAAAATTCATTTCGGAATAATTTTTTTTAGTGTAAGCAAAAATAAAAAAATCAAGGGAATTGTGTTTTTCAAAGAAAGGGATACACAAATGGGAATAAAGTATAAAATCACGATTGTACTAGTGCTAAGTTTAAGTTTACTAATCGTCGGTTGCAGGGCGGACTCCAGTCAACAGCTAAATCAACAAAGCATCAAGTCCCATATCCCAGTGAATAATAAGGCCAAACCGGTCATATTCATCATGATTGATTCTTTAATGGATAAGCCTTTGCAGGATGCGATTCAAGAAGGCCGTGCTCCGGCAATGCAATATCTCCTTCATCAAGGGAAATATTTCCCACATGTAGTGAGTTCATTTCCCACGATGTCTGTGACCATCGACAGTACCTTATTAACGGGGACGTATGCAGACCAACATCATGTGCCCGGACTTGTGTGGTACAGCGACTCAAGGAAACGCATGATTTTCTACGGAAATGGTGCCAAGGAAGCCCTAAAGATAGACCAACTGCAAGTATTTTTAGATGCCATTTACCAATTAAACCAAGTTCATCTGAACAAAAAAACAAAAACCATCCATGAGGAATTGGCTGACAAAGGGGAAGAATCCGCGTCCATCAATGCTATTGTTTTTAGAGGAAGAACGAAACATGCCCTCAAAGTACCTGACTTCATAGCGAATAGCAGTAGAGTACCAGAAAAAATGATAGTCACAGGACCTAAATGGTTATCCTATGCAGCTCTGGCACAATTGAATCCGAAAAATAGCTGGAACACTCCTGTGTGGAAAAAATTTGGGATGAACAACGAATTTTCCGCAAAGGATACCGCTTTTTTAATCAGCCAGAAAAAACTTCCAGATGTAACTATCGCCTACTTCCCAGAGAATGATAATTTGGCGCATAGAAAGGGTCCCACTCAACTAAAGGGAATTGAAAAAGCGGACCAAGCACTGCAAGCTGTGTTGAACGCATACGGTTCGTGGGAAGAGGCTGTAAACAGTGCGATATGGATTGTCATGGGCGACAGTGCGCAAAGCGCTGTATATGATGATCGACAGGCAGCGACTGTTGATTTAAGGTCTCTTTTAAGCCATTACCGTATTGCAAAATTAAATCAACCCGTAAGAAGTGATGACCAGATCGTGATTGCCGCTAATGAACGGATGGCCTATATCTATGCAATAAACGATAACGTAGAGTTATCCGATGTGGTGAAGTCTTTACAAAAGGAGAACAAGCTCGACATTATCGCTATGAAAGATGGTACAAACCATATTCATGTTACAAAAGGCAAAAAGGGTAAATTGTTTTCTTATCGTCCCGGTGGAAAATATATGGATGAATATGGACAATCGTGGACATTATCGGGCGAAGAGGACCTTGTGGATATTACGGTAAATAATAACCGGATCAAATATGGAAAATATCCAGATATTTTGGCGAGGCTACACGGGGCAATGAATTCGCATGAGGGAAGATATGTTGTCGTCACGGTCCAACCGGGATACGAACTCGTCAGCGAAAGTTCCCCTACCCACATCGGAGGGGGAGCCCATGGATCGCTGCACGAAAAAGATTCCCTTGTTCCACTAATTATTTCTGGAACGAATACACGGCCCAAAACTCTGCGAATTGTAGATATAAAAGATTGGATTCTGCAATTGGTGAACAAATAAGTATTGAGCGTTCTTGATATTAAAATTGAGCCCTATTAGTATGTAAGCATTAGTTATATAATCGAAAGGGGTCACACCTTGGATCAACTAGGTTTGTAGCCGATTGCATTTTGTGGGCCGGATTCCTCAGCCTGTTCATGCCAAAGACTGTTCCTGTTCCGTTTATCTTTCTCAAGGGATAAACGGTTTTTATATAAGTATATATTTATAAGGTAATGTAATGGAGGTTTTTAAAACATTGATTTTTTTGGCATGCATTATATTCTTAGTCACTTTAGTATTGGTCATCTGGCAGCCTAAACATCTGTCCATTGGGTGGTCTGCGTGCGGCGGTGCCATACTCGCCTTGCTGGTGGGGGTGGTGGATTTGCATGATGTTTGGGAAGTTACTCGAATGGTCTGGAATGCAACACTAGCTTTTGTCGCCATTATACTGATTTCATTAGTCCTTGATAAAATTGGTTTCTTCGAATGGGCAGCACTTCACATGGCACGGCTAGCCCGTGGAAGCGGAACCCGGATGTTTGTCTATGTGAGCCTGCTGGGTGCCGTAGTTGCTGCCTTTTTTGCCAATGACGGCGCGGCTTTAATTTTGACACCAATTGTACTGGCGATGGTTCGGGCACTGAAATTGGATGAGAAAATGGTATTTCCTTTTATCATAGCGAGCGGATTTATTGCAGATACGACATCGCTTCCGCTTGTAGTCAGCAACCTCGTTAATATTGTGTCAGCCGATTTCTTTGGAATCAGTTTTATGGAATATGCGAGTCGTATGATTGTACCAAATCTGTTTTCCTTAGCGGCTAGTATCGTGGTACTGTATCTCTTTTTTCGCAAAAAAATTCCTAAAACGTTTGATGCGACACAGTTAATCACGCCTGCAAATGCGATAAAAGATCCAAAGATGTTCCGTATGTCCTGGGTCGTTCTCACAATATTGTTGGTTGGCTACTTTGCATGCGAATTTTTTGACATTCCCGTCTCGGTGGTGGCTGGTATCATTGCCATCCTTTTCTTGCTGATGGCTAGAAGAAGCCCTGTGGTACCCATGAAAGAAGTCATCAAGGGAGCTCCATGGGCCATCGTATTTTTCTCTATCGGGATGTATGTGGTGGTGTATGGTCTGCGTAATGCCGGTTTGACGGATCTGCTGTCCCATGTGATTCAAGCGGCTGCTGATCAAGGTATGTTTGTAGCTACCATGGCCATGGGTTTTATTGCGGCGATTATCTCGTCGAGTATGAATAACTTGCCCACGGTCATGATTGATGCACTTGCCATTAATGCCACTCATGCAACCAGTATGGTCAAAGAGGCACTGATTTATGCTAACGTCATTGGGTCGGATCTTGGACCAAAAATAACTCCAATCGGTTCATTAGCCACATTGTTGTGGCTACATGTACTTCGTTCCAAAAACGTAAAAATTTCTTGGGGCACTTATTTCAAAACAGGCATCGTCTTAACTATTCCTACACTTTTTATTACCCTGCTGGGCTTATATCTATGGTTAATCATTTCATAATTGAATATCGAAGGAAACGTTAATGACGGAAAGAAGAAAATTTATTTTTTGTGCACTGGTAATTCTTTCAGATATGATTGCTGAATGGTGCGGATTTAGTAGTGACCTTGTGCGGAGATGCTGAAAATAAATGTCCTATCACACCTCCGCGCGTTCGCCGTGAACATTGGGGATTTGATGATCCGGCTAAAGCACGAGGAACAGAAGAGGAGCAATGGAGCGTGTTCCAGCGTATACGGGATGAAGTCGGGACTCGTATTCGGAAATTTGCGGAGACTGGTGAATAAACAAGGTGCACAGCCATAGTATTTCAAACAAGCACGCCTCTTTAAAGAGGTGGTGCTTGTTTGGCGTTTTTTTCCTTCACAGAATACTCTTCCA
Source organism: Paenibacillus polymyxa M1 (assembly GCF_000237325.1). Lineage (NCBI taxonomy): Bacteria > Bacillati > Bacillota > Bacilli > Caryophanales > Paenibacillaceae > Paenibacillus > Paenibacillus polymyxa. The sequence continues at coordinate 5,036,727 of NC_017542.1, read as the reverse complement.
GCACCTTTGTTTTATCTCCATAGATCCTATCTAAATGATCTTCTCCCCATAAGCAAAAACGATCAAGCAGATCTTTAAAATCCCATCCATATTCACTAAGCTCGTACTCCACTTTGGGTGGAACCTGGTTATAAATGATGCGGTGAATGATTCCATCCTTTTCAAGCTCTCTAAGCTGTTGGGTAAGCACTTTTTGGGTGATTTTCGGAATGAGTTGACGAAGTTCGTATGTACGTTTTCTGCCGCTGGTTAAATGATGCAGGATGATGCCTTTCCACTTTCCACTGATGACCTCCAAAGTTGCCTCGATCCCGAGCATATAGGTTTTGGCTTTGTCTTCCATAGACTTTCCCCCTCTCCGATCTGTAGTACAAAAGGCACTAAGGAACCTTAAAGTACCTACAGCACATTGAAGTGCGTACTTCACACTCTAATGTATAACATCCATAATAGCATCTGTAGACAGGGTTCAACAATTATGAGGAGAAAGAAGGTTATGGATACATGAAATTTCTATTGGTCGTCACGCATCCTAGAGAAGATTCACTTACCCTTGCGGTCATGACTCGTTTTGTAGAGGGATTGAAAGAGAATAAGCACGAGGTAGATATTTTGGACTTGGATCGGGATGGATACAATCCGGTGTACAGCGCTGCAGATGAGCTGGATTGGAATACGACCCATAAACAATATGCTCCTGAAACGCGGAAAGAGATGGATAGAATTGCAGCTGCGGACGCTCTGGTCTTTGTGTTTCCACTATGGTGGTACAGTGTGCCTTCCATGCTAAAAGGGTACCTAGATAAAGTCTGGAACAAAGGTTTACTTCAGGAATTTACGACGAAGCAGGTTTTGTGGATGTGCTTGGCGGGAGGGACTAAAGAACATCTGGTCAATTATGAATATCACGATTTGGTTACTAATTATTTGAATAAAGCCATTGCTGGTTACGCAAGAGTAAGAGAGTCCAAGGTGGAGTTCTTCTATGATACTTTGTCCGAGTCGAAAGAATACATTGTAGGTTTACTGGAGCACGCTTATCAATTAGGTCTGGCATATAAGTAAAAATTATTCTGATAAAAATATTGTTGAAAAAGGGTTAAGGCTCGTTAGATGGCACTTAACCTTTTTTATTTCTACAGAAGAGACTATCCTTTTATCACCACTAGTTGTGCTTGCTGAAACAAGGGGTTATGGTGATCCCTTTTCAGAAGCAGTACCCACAGTCTGCTTGGCTAGCTTCTGTCTTCCCCATGTGCGCTGGAATGTTCAAGCTATTCACTAGATTGATATTTACAGTGAAGTGCTTGATAATAAGTGATTATCGGACGAGACAAGACAAAGATACCCAAAAGTGAGGGACCTGAAATGGCGACAAAATTATATTACACCGCTCCAAATTTGACGGAGTGGGACACTCATATTACACAGAGCATGGAAAGAGACGGGGCATTTTTTGTTATGCTTGAGGAAACGGCCTTTTATCCGCATGGCGGAGGTCAGCCGTGTGATACAGGAACGATTCAGGGCATCCGTGTATTAGATGTTTTTCTGGAGGATGGGGACATTTGGCATCAGGTAGAACGTTTGCCGAACGAGGGAAAAGTAGCCTGCCAATTGGATTGGGAGCGCAGATTTGATCATATGCAGCAGCATAGCGGACAGCATTTGCTGTCAGCAGTTTGCCTGGTGCTGTTGGGTGCGCGTACAGAAAGCTTTCATTTGGGACAAGAGTACGCCACAATCGATGTCAACTGTTCGGAAGTAACATCTGCGCAGCTATCGGCAATCGAACAGGAAGTAAATCAGCAAATCTATAATAACCGCAGCATAAAAAGCTATTTTGTAACCCATGAGCAATGGAAGGACATTCCGCTTGTGAAAATGCCTAAAGTGACGGAAAATATTCGGATTGTTGAGATCGAAGGCATTGAATATAATGCTTGCGGTGGTACACATGTGGCTCAGACCGGGGAAATTGGAATGATTAAATGCTTGAAATGGGAAAAGCAAAAAGGGATGGCGAGAATCCATTTCAAATGTGGTGCTCGCGCACTCCACGACTTTAATGATAGTGTTCGGATTTTGGACGTGTTATCTGCGAAGTTCAATACTGGGCGAAAGGATATTTTGACTCGATTCGAAAAGTGGGAGCAGGAGCATAAGCAGCTCAAGGCACAAGTAGAGCTCCTACAAGAGGAAAATGCATCGTACCAGGCGAAAGAGTTGTTGTCTGCTGTACAGGGGCATGTTCTTGCTTATGTATTTGAACAAAAATCCATTCAGGAGATGCAGCAATTGGCTGCCAAGTTGACCGCTGAGCATGATTTGCTTGTTTTATTTGCCACAACGGCCGAAAATAAAATCATTCTGGCACATAACGGTACCCAATCTGTTAGCTGCGGAGCGTTTTTGAAAGAGAATCTGGGCGCGTTTCAGGGCAAGGGGGGCGGTAGCAACCAATCTGCTCAGGCAGCATTTTCGTCCCGCGAGAACCTCTTGAATTTCTTTGAAACGGCCCAGCGGCAGTTCATTCAGGGTTAATGTAATGGAGGATTAGTGACGAAGCGGCAGCTTCCACTTTTCCTCTTCTGTAAATAAAATGAAAGAAAAAATAAGTGCAACAACAGCGCCCCAAATGGCTTTATCCCCAATCGTCAAAGTCAGAAATCCCCCCAGCAAAGCTCCTAGCAAGAAGGCGGCCAGGATGACACCATAGCGCATCGCTCGAATGGCAGCGTTCGTATCCTTGGTCGTTATGGCGATATACATAGCCTCTGTAGCTGATCGGAGATTACCGGTACTGACCGTGGAGGTGTACGGCACATCAATGAGCTTGCGGAAGGAAGTCATTTGTACGGAAGCGACGAACGAGACGATCACCACCACTACCGTATTGGGAACTCCTTGCGGAATCAGTCCCACGATGAAAAAAATTGCTATTTCCAGTAAAAGAATAGCGCGGGTCCAGTCCGGAGTTAAACGGTGGGTTGATTTTCGTTTAATCCCTTCAGCAACAAAAACGCCCAGTGAAAAGGCGATCAGGGGCGGGATATAGGATAACGCCTGAATCCAGTGCCCCTGAATGACCTTGACAGCCAGCAGCACGATATTGCCTGTCTGTGCGTTGGCGAAAACACCGCCTCTTCCAACAAAGGTATATGTGTCCAAAAAGCCTCCTACTAATGATAGTAAGGCGCCCAGTCGCAACGATTCGGACGTTACCTGATGTAAATGGATTTTGCCTTTCATAAACACGGCATATAAGCCTCCTATGCTAAACGTCGATTCTTTAAAGCTAACACGAAAATCCAGGACCATACAATTAAATTAATCACTTAAGCATGAAAATGACACAAAGAAGCCACATCAGGTCCCATACAATAGAAAGGACGTGATGCGGCTTGTTGGAGTGCTGTTTAAAGTGCCATCTGAACTTCGAGAATGTGCTTATTGCAGAGCTTGAACGAGGGCTCTACCAAACTCCTGAGTTCCATCTGGGCCATCGGCTGTAATAATATCGCTATGCGCAACGACATGCTGAGCGACATATTCGGCTTGATGCGCTTGGAGTTGATCCTTTTGTACATCCACTGGATAGCATGTAGCTGTTCTTCCAGAGAGCAGTCCGGTTTGAGCCACGGCCACAGAGCCTGCACAGATGCCGCCCACTAAAGTCTTTTGCTTATGAGCTTGTTTCAGCAGAGCTTGGAGATCTGCATTATTCCACAGATGATCATTCGTTCCTGATCCGCCGATTACAGATACCAGATCATAGTCAGCCAGTACAGCGTCTGTAAAAACAAGATCAGCCGTCGCTTTACCATTGTAGTCACCCACGATTTCGCCTGTTTTTGTACTGGCTAGTGTCACAGTAACGCCTGCTTGTTCCAGCGCTTCCTTTGGTTTAAACAATTCATCCTCATTAAAGCGCTCTGGGGGTATAATAAAAAGAGCCTTTTTACTCATACTCTATTCCTCCTTGAATGTGTAACGTTATTTACTATTGTAGGGTGGCTTCGTCAGGCTGTGAAGAATGCACTTTCAAGTACGGAGGTTACCTGCAGGTTACTATTAATGTGCAAGATCATGATGATTTAGAAGGAGTTAATTGATATATGTCTGATACGCTGAGAGACGAAATACGGGAGAAAATTGTAAATGGAGACTACAACTGCGAAAAGGAACTAACGCTATCTGTGCTAAGCGGTAAATGGAAGGTCGTTATTTTATGGCATCTGGGTGTGGAAGGGCCGCACCGGTTCAGTGACCTGCAAAGGTTGTTTCCGAAGCTGTCGCATAAAGTGCTGACCAACCAACTGCGGGAGTTGATGGAGGACGGTATTGTGCACCGGGAAGTGTATCCCGAAGTGCCCCCAAAGGTGGAGTATTCGATGACTGCGCTGGGGATGACGATTTTACCGATTGTGGAAATGATGTATGAGTGGGGGAAAAAACGGGTGCAATCGATCCGTGAGGAAATGCAACGCAGCAGTGAGGGAAACGTTTAAATTCTGAATGCGATCTAAGATGGACCATTAATGCTCCGTCATATGAAAAATAGAACGCCTTGCACGATAAGTACGAATTGTACCTAGAGCAAAGGCGTTCTTTGCTTCAATATGAATCATTGCTGTTCAAGTGCTGGTAGAACCTCAATCCAGCGTGTAGCCCAAGTACCGATATGGTCAAATAAAGGAGCTAAATCGCGCCCCTTATCCGTAAGGGAGTATTCAATCCGTACAGGCTTCTCAGGATAAACCATACGTTGTATGATTCCTTCCTCCTCCAGCTCTTTCAAACGGTCCGAAAGGACCTTTCCACTTAAATTAGGAATTGAATTCTCAATAGCGACGAAACGTTGCGGACCATTCGTTAGTTGAAATACGATCAACACCGTCCAACGCTTGCTCAGTAGCTCCATAGCCTTTTCAAACCGTGGGCACATCTGCGGAATGTTCATGTGATCACCTCATACTCCTATTATTAACGATTCACTGTTAAAAGTAAATGATTTTACTTTACATAAATTTATTACTTGACGAAATGGTATGATATAAATATACTTTGTTACATAAAGTAACTTGTTAGCTTTGCTACGGAGCTTAAGATATTAATACTTAAAATTTGAACATAATTTGATATTATTAATGACGTAATTAAATGAACAGATACGAACGAATCGTTGAGGTTATGGTTTGGGCGCAGGGGGAAGTCGGATGAAGCTGGAATGTGAAGTGTGCGTAGTTGGAGGAGGCCCCGCAGGGACTTTGTTATCCTGTCTACTGGCGGAGCAGGGTGTTTCGACGATATTGATTGAGCGGCAGAGCGTGCCCGGAAAGGCTTTCCGCGGTGAAATTTTAAACGATGAGGGTCAGGAAGTGATCCAAAAGCATAAGCTGCTCGAACAAATTCATGAGGATCATATTCTCGCCTCCACAAGAATCGAATATTGGCAGCATCAGCAGCAGATCAAAACGGTCGAGCCAGCTTTAATCCATGGTAATGTGGGAGTGCATATTCCACAACCTCGATTTTTAGAGGCGCTGCTCAAACAGGCGTCCACCTACGAGTCCTTCCGTTACCTGGCAGGTACAACTGTGACTGCGTTGGAAGGTGACAGCGAGCAGGGATACACGGGCTTGACCGCCCGCGATAAGAACGGTCATGAGATTACGATTCACAGTTCTTTGATTGTAGGAGCAGACGGACGCTATTCGACTGTACGCAAGCTGGCGGAGATGCCTGTGACGAACATTCGCCACGGCTATGATCTGCTATGGGCTAAAATCGCGGCACCTGCCGGGTGGGAGCCCGTCACTCGTCTGGCACTGGTCAACGGAGGCCAGTTGGCTTTATTTTCACAGGCTGAGGGCTATATTCAAATTGGCTGGAATGTGGAGGAGGGCAGTTTTCTCACCCTGTTTAAGCAATCTTTTGAATCATTTATACAATTGTTTACGGAGGCTTTTCCGGATTTGAAGCATAGTGTGCATGATCACATTCGTTCATGGAAGGACTTCGTACCGTTGGATATTTTCAGCAGCCGCAGTGACACATGGGCACAGAACGGACTGGTCCTGATTGGAGATGCGGCGCATACCATGACACCCACGGGAGCTTTTGGCTTGAACGCCGCTTTGAAGGATGCCGATGTGCTGGCCAGTGAGCTTCTTCGTTTACGCCAGCAGGTATATACGGCAGAAGACCTGAAGGCTTTCGTAGACGGACGACGGCAGGCTGTCACCGAGCTTCAGGAGCGTCAACTGACCATGGAATCCACGTTTCATGAACATTTCTTACACATAGTTCAATGATGTAACACCCTGACAACAACGATTAGCCTGAGAAATACAGGACATTTCATATATAAAGTTTATATAAAGGATGGTGCAGAGAGATGAACCAAAAAGATGTAGCTACGCTACTTAACGATAAAATTCAAACTATTCGTGGAAAGCAATCTTCGACGATTTTGGTAGGACCGATCAAGCTGCCAGTTAATTTGGAAGGGGAAACGATTGTTTTTCAATGGTATTGCTGGTTGCCTGTACGGGATGAGGAAGATCGTCAGGACTTACTGAATGCCAATGCTGAGACGATTGTGAAGCGATTGTCCACACTGAATTTGGCGGAGGGACAACAATCAAGTGTATTGGTGTACGGTGATCTCGAGCAGTCAGATAATGCATTAGTTCGCATGCATAGTATTTGCCATACTGGAGATATTTTTGGTAGCAAGCGCTGTGACTGCGGATTTCAACTCCACCAGTCGATGAAAATGATTGTGGAACATGGAACAGGTGCATTGTTCTATCTAGCAAATCATGAAGGTCGCGGGATCGGTTTGTTTAGTAAAGCCATGGCTTATATTCTGCAAGAAGAAGGCATGGATACCGTCGAAGCCAACCATCAGTTGGGTTTTGAAGATGATACACGCAATTATGCGGATGCCATTAGTGTGCTTCAGCACTTGAGACAAAAACCAGTAACTCTGATTACAAATAACCCTAAAAAGCTGGATGCCTTGAAGAAGTCAGGTATGAATGTGGCGGGGCGTATGCCGCTCTGGGGCGATGTGTCGCAATATAATGAACGGTATTTGAATACAAAAGTAGAACGATCCGGCCATTTGCGGGATTCCGATCTCAGGGAGGTTCTATGAACACTCACGAAAAATATATGCGTCTGGCACTGGAAAATGCCAGAAGTGCCAAAGGGCAAACAGAGCCGAATCCGCTGGTTGGATCAGTCATTGTCAATAATGGCCGTATCGTTGGGATCGGCGCTCATTTGAAGCCTGGCGAGCCCCATGCCGAGATTCATGCATTGCGTATGGCAGGGGAACATGCTCAGGGAGCGACGATTTATGTAACGCTGGAGCCATGTTCCCATCACGGCCGGACAGGCCCGTGTGCGGAAGCGATTGTGAAGGCTGGCATTCGTAGGGTGGTGATTGCAGCACTGGACCCGAACCCGCTGGTTTCTGGCAGAGGGGTACAAATTTTGAAAGATGCAGGCATTGAGGTCATAGTCGGAGTATGTGAGCAGGAATCCATCCGTATGAATGAAGTGTTCAATCAATATATCGTGAACAAGCGTCCTTTTATTACGATCAAATCGGCAGTAACGCTGGACGGTAAAATTGCAACGCGAACCTCTGAAAGCAAGTGGATCACATCTGAGGCTGCACGGGAGGATGTGCATCGTCTTCGTCACGAGCATGTAGGCATCCTGGTCGGTGTACAGACCGTGATTCATGATAATCCTCAGCTTACGACTCGTCTACCAGAAGGACGGAATCCGATTCGTATCATTCTGGATAGTAAGCTTCGTATTCCATTGGATGCTCGTGTTATTACAGATGGAGAGGCGCCTACCTGGATATTCACAGGGCGGACTTACGATAAAGGCAAGCGAAGCCAGCTGGAACAGCTTGGTGTGAAGGTATATCCGACACAGGATGAATATAGTGAGCGGGTCAACCTACCGCAAATGCTGGACATTCTGGGGGCGGCGGAGGTCTCATCGGTATTCGTGGAAGGCGGGGCCGAGGTGAACGCTTCGTTCGTGCAGCAAGGATTGGCAGACAAGCTGGTGTTGTATATAGCGCCGAAGCTGGTTGGAGGGCGCTCCGCTCCGGGCTTTCTCGGGGGAGAGGGCGTGTCTGCGATGAGCGACGCGGTGGCATTGCAGGACTTGAGCGTGACGCAGGTTGGCGTGGACTGGAAAATAGAAGGGTATTTTGAGCGAGGAAAATGAGTCAATTGAGGGGGAAGAAGGCTCCGCGAAGGGGTTGATCTTCCGATCGCTGTTGCAGTGGGATTCTTCGGATTGTATAAGACATTTAAAGGTAAGAATCCCACTGCAAAGGCGAACGCTACCGCTTCTCCAGATTCAATCCCTCCGCTCCGCTGCTACCCACCGCAAAGTCACTCATTTTTCGAAATGGTGTGTGGAGCATGGGGAAGGGCATGAGAAACTATAAACTCAAAACTCATTCAAAGACTCAAAGAAGATCAAAAACTTATAAATCAAAACAGAGGATCTGAAGGGCTAAAAGGCCTGGAGGGTCTTTTTTTATAGACTAAATGTTTATTAGGATGAATGATTAATGGGGTGAATAACTCATAAGGTGAATGTCTTATGGGGTGAAACCAGATAACATAATTACACAATACTTGGGGTTTTCGTCCTGGTTTCTTATGTATTTTTAGATACTTTCGCCTCATTTAGTTAAAATTTAGAAATAAAAGGATTGACCTGGAAATAGTGATCAAGCACAATGAAGTTGAATTCAGCTTGGAAGAAAAGGGAAAAGGCTTGCACGGAAAGAGATAAGGGAATTTAAAGGAGGATGTTGGTTGTGAAAAAGATGATATTATGCTTGTTAAGTGCCAGTCTGATGTTTTTGGCTGCACCGGTTTCTACTAAAGCCTTTTCGGGTGAGGTCAAACAAGGCACAGGCTCATATTCAACCATACTACCTGCCGGAGCAGCTACACCGCAAAATGAAATTTATAAGACAGCGAATGTAACCAGCCCAATGCCTACCAACGACTGGTGGAGCAGTCTGGCCTGGGTGCCCTACTCCGAGGCTCAATATCCGCATCCACTTGCCTTGAAAAATCAACAAAACGGTCTGCGCATCTTTAACCCAAGCGGTAAAATTACGGTCAATCCGGGATACATCGCAGGCTGGATGGATGATGTGAACGATTTTACCATCGGTCATTCTGTAAGCGCTTCATTTTCGGCTGCCAAGGTGGATGGTTTCAGTGATTGGTTTGTTAAATCCTTATTTCAAAGCGGCAGCAACAAAATGAGCGCTACCTATGGACATGGCTCTCCCTATGTTTTTTTTGAATTTGGCGGTGGCAATCCGCAACCTGATACAGAAGCTCCATCAAGCCCGGTAAATGTGCGAGCTACGACCAAAACGGCTTCGGCGGTCACTCTGGAGTGGGAGGCAGCCACAGACAATGTTGGCGTTACGGGGTATATCGTGTATAAGGACGGGGCTCAGGCGGCAAAAATAAACGGTACTTCCGCTTCAATTACAGGACTGGTTGCAGCTACTACTTACAGCTTTACCGTTAAGGCTCAGGACGCAGCCGGTAACTTATCTGCAGCCAGTCAAGCTGTTTCGGTAACTACAGAGCCAGCATCTGGCGGCAATGAGGGAGGCGGAGAAACGGAAGATTACACTGTACGGTCCCACTTTGTCAGCGATCATGAAGCACTGCTTCAATTTACCCCTAAAACAGCCTCCGCCTATGTTGACGTGCATTATACTTTATCAGGTGGACAACAGCTCAATTACCGGATGACCAACAACGCTGGTGTTTGGGAACAGCGGGTTACAGACCTCTCCAGCGGGAAGGCCGTCAGCTATTGGTTCACCTATGAAAAGGCGGGGTTGCAATATGAGACTCCTTCATTCAGCTATACCCACCAGACTGCAGCTACAACAACAGGAGTTTCCGAGTTTCTGCTACCGACGCGTTGAACACCTCCCAACCCGGGCTTGCTCTGAATAAATAAAATTTTGGATGATATAAATATAGAGGAGATACAGGTATGACAGAGTTTTGGGAATCCAGTTTTATAGAAAATCAAATGATGTGGGGCTTTGAACCTTCAGACTCAGCAATCCTGACAAAGGACTTTTTTCTTGCAAAGAACGTTAAGGATATATTGATACCTGGTATTGGATATGGTAGAAATGCCAAGGTTTTTGTTGATAACGGAATAGATGTAACAGGTATTGAGATTTCAAAAACAGCGATTGATTTGGCGAGACAAAAAGAGCTTAATATTAGTATTTTTCATGGCTCCGTAACGGATATGCCTTTTGATAACAAGCTTTATGACGGTATATTTTGTTATGCACTTATTCATTTGTTGAATAAGCGTGAGAGAGATAAGTTTATTAGAGATTGCTATCGTCAACTAAAGCCAAACGGATATATGATTTTTACTACGATTTCAAAAGAAGCTCCAATGTATGGAAAGGGAAAACAACTGGATAAAGACTATTTCGAGATCATGGAAGGGGTAAAAATGTTTTTTTATGATTCTGACTCAATAAAACAAGAATTCGGAAAATATGGACTAATAGAAATTTCCGAAATTGTTGAGCCACATAAAAATATGGAAAGTAAACCTCCATTCAAATTTATCATGGTAAAATGTCAAAAAGAGCTATAAGGTGAATGGTAAGAGAACGACACGAGGGAAGCAGTTATGCTTCCTCCGTGTCTTTTTTTGTTTTTTATGGGGTCGTAATACTTTCGCCATGTTCGTGAATGCAAGGGTGCGTAATAATGATAAAGGCTGATGCAGGAAGATATTACCGAGGCGAGGATTTCCAATGGTCCCGCAGTGCCTGCCCTGATCGGATCAGGTATCCTGTAAATCTGATGCATCCACCAACATTAAGGGTTCGATTCCCAATCGCCTTCCACGCGACTTCTGGTAGAGTATTCGAATGATCGAATAAAACAATGAAAAGACCCCAATAAGAGCATCCCATGTCTGGTCTTGATGACAGATACCGGGGCGATGGCTATGCGGCCAGCGGATACCGGAGAGAGTAAGCGCCGACAGGACCCGAGGCTTCGGGAATACGGATTCACAGTCGATGTTGGGCTGGTGAATTCCATCCCCGGAACACGGGAACAGGCGGCCCCTTTCTTTTTCCTTAAGCTTGGCCCCGCCCTCCAACCGGAGGGATGCTCTGTAAGGGTCCACCCCCTGCTACAACAAATAAAAATAAATCCTCATTTTAAAAATGTGTTTTGACTCAACGTGCGAATAAGCGGAGCGGTCCGTTTGAATCTGGAGAAGCGAAGCGTTCGCCTTTGTCCCTGAATTTTAACCCTATAAGGGGTTCATCAAATCCAAAAATTCAGGGGCAACAGCGATCGGAAGATCAAATGGAACGTGGAGCCGCTACACGCGGAAAATGTACATTTTTAAGTTGAGGATTTTTAACACTAGGAGTGATACGATGTTTAAGAAGATAACGATTAAAGCCGATGAGCGCGGACTGCTGTTCAAAAAAGGAAGCTATCACAAGTTGCTGCACCCAGGGACTTACCTATTGAAGACATTTCAGCAGGAAGCCGTTGAAATTTTAAATGTATCCGACCCTTTTTTTGTACCAGATCACGATATTCGTTTGTTTTTGACAGATCCTCTATTGCTGGAGCAATTGACTGTCATTGATGTAGAGGACCATGAGTATGTGTTGCATTATGAAGACAATCGGTTTGTGGAACTGCTGACAGCAGGGAAATATGCATTTTGGAACATGCTCAAGGAGCATCGTTTTGTTCGTGCAGATACGCGGCAGCCTGCAATTGATAAGTCTTTGGGGCAAGCCTTCTTGTCCAAGACACCGGGCTTCTGGAAAGCCCTTCAGGTGGCCAGTCATGAATTGGGATTTTTGTATTACGATAATGTGCTGCAAGGTAAACTAAAACCGGGCAAATATTATTTTTGGTTGTCCACTGTGAATACAGAGATCAAAACACTAGATATGCGACAGCAGCAGATGGACCTGATGGGACAGGAAATCATGACTGAAGACAAAATCACGCTACGCCTTAACTTTGTCTGTCAGTATCGTATTATCGACCCGCTGCGGGCGTTGGAATTCAGAGCATACGAGGAGCAAATGTACATTATGCTTCAACTGCTGCTGCGTGAATATGTAGGCACAATGAAGCTGGATGATTTGCTCAAAATGAAGCAGGAAATTGCGGAATATGTCTTGACTCGACTAAATGAACAGAGCGACGAATATGGAGTGACTTTTACGTCAGCAGGGGTGAAGGATATTATTTTGCCGGGGGATATCAAGGATATCCTGAATACGGTGCTGTTGGCAGAGAAGAAGGCGCAAGCTAACCTCATCACACGACGTGAAGAGACGGCATCCACTCGTAGTCTGCTCAATACGGCCAAGCTGATGGACGAAAACGCCACCCTTTATCGTCTCAAAGAGCTGGAATTCATGGAAAAAATCTGCGAGAAGATTGGTACGATATCGCTGACTGGTGGAAATACGCTGCTGGAGCAGCTGAACACGTTGGTTCATATGAAAGAGGGGCAAGGGCTCCAATAACGAAAAATACTCCCGAACGATGAGTGCAAGCTGGCTCAAAGTTCGGGAGTGTTTTTTATTTTAGTTCGTCTTGGTGGATGCGAGAAAAGCGTCCATATCGATCACCGGAATGAGAGCACCCCGATGCTCCATCACAGTAGGAAACAATTCGCGTTGCCATTCTTCCTCATTGTTTTGTAGCTGACTGTCTTCAGCAGATGCCGTATCCTCTACCTGATCGACAAGCAGGGCAATCTTCGCACGACTGAGCAAAATCATTTTGTCTTCAGAGGAGTCGCTTGATGCGGGAAGAAGCAGTTTTTTGCGTAGATTAAGGATTGTAAATACGTCGCCACGAATGGTCACCATTCCTTCATGCCATGCTTCGGAAAAGGGGAGCGGCGTCCCTTTTTTGGCATTCATGACTTCTTCTACTTCCAGAAAGTTTAACGCGAACTTCTTGTCCGCCAGACTGCACACAATAAATTCAGACATAGCAATTCTCCTTACATATTCAGATAAGTCCATCACAAGTTGTGAACTAGCGGTAAATTGGGTTAACTATTGCGTTTTGACAGATGGAACGATAAAGTGGAGGATGCGGTAAAATGGTTTTAGTTAATCACAGAATATCACAAACGAGCAGTTAAATCTTCCAAAATAACAACCAAACGGACAAGGCGTGGCTTCGAGTTTCCCTACATATATAATGTTGGGGCTAAGGCTGTGTCCGGTGGCACTACATTTTAAGATAAGCGGGTTGAGGTAGAATGGATCATGAAAAGCAGCGATTAAGTATCGAGGCAGCCAGATTATACTATCTGAACGACTATAGCCAGCAGGATATCGCGGTCAGACTTGGGGTTTCACGTCCTACAGTATCGCGGTTACTTCAGGCTGCCAAGGAACAGGGATACGTACGGATCAGTATTGTGGACCCGATGGAGGATATGGACGCGCTCGGAGAGCAGGTGAAAAAGAAATACGGGCTGGATACCGTGCTGGTCTGTTATTCGCCATTAAATGAATACCAGGAGATCAAGAAGCATATTAGCAAAAAAGCAGCCGATTATTTGCATGAAACGGTACAGGATGCTGATATTATTGGTGTGACATGGGGAACAACCATGCATGCGGTGGCGCTTCATCTTCAGCAAAAGCAGGTCAAGGGAGTTGAGGTGGTTCAACTCAAAGGAGGCGTAAGCCATTCACATGTCAACACTTATGCCGTGGAAACCGTAAATTTGTTCGCAGAAGCCTTTAACACCATCGCTCGGTATTTGCCGCTACCTGTGATTTTCGACAGTCAAGCTGTTAAGAGAATGGTCGAGAAGGATCGGCATATCCAGCGTATCATTCAACTTGGCAAGCAGGCGAACATTGCGGTGTTTACGGTGGGTACGGTCAAGGAGGATGCGCTGCTGTTCCGATTAGGATACTTTAACCATGAAGAGCAGAAGCTGCTGCAAAAAATCGGCAAGGGCGATATTTGCTCGCGCTTTTTTGACGATGAGGGCAACATATGCAGTCAGGAAATCAACAGCCGTACCGTTGGAATTGATTTACCTGAGCTGCGAAAGAAGGAGAAGTCCATCCTTGTAGCTGGAGGTCAGCGCAAAGTAGAGGCCATTCGGGCATCACTGCGTGGCAAGTATGCGAATATCTTGGTGACGGACCAGTTTACGGCACAAGCACTTTTGCAATAGAACATGTTGGCCTCAATTCAATTAAACATGGTTACGGCGTGTGCCTACAGGGTAACATGAATTGTAGGTGAACGGCCTGTGTACAAGCGTGAACATAATTTCAAAATGTGTTTTACATATGTTCAGAGCCGTGCTATGATGATCTCATCACAGAGAAATAAACGATTCATTTTCTTCACACTATTTATTAAATGAAGGAGCTTTTAGATATGAACATTGCAGCATTAATCGACCATACATTGTTGCGAGCAGATGCGATGAAGGATGAAATTACAAAACTGACTGCTGAGGCAAAAAAATACCAGTTTGCTTCCGTATGTGTGAATCCGGCGTGGGTAGCTTATGCAGCTGAACAGCTTGCAGGCACAAACGTGGCTATCTGTACGGTTATCGGGTTTCCACTGGGAGCCAATACATCGGCAACGAAAGCGTTTGAAACGAAAGATGCTATTGCTAACGGTGCAACTGAAATTGATATGGTTATTAACATAGGCGCTTTGAAGGCGCGCGATGTACAGCTCGTCGAGCAGGATATCCGTGCGGTTGTGGAAGCGGCTGCGGGTACACTGGTCAAAGTGATTATCGAAACCTGCCTGCTGACAGACGAAGAGAAGGTACTGGCGTGTGAGCTGTCCGTCAAAGCTGGAGCGAATTTTGTGAAAACTTCGACGGGTTTCTCTACAGGTGGAGCTACTGTGGAAGACGTAGCCTTGATGCGCAAAACAGTAGGACCTGATATTGGTGTCAAAGCTTCTGGTGGCGTACGTAGCCTGGAGGATGTGCAAAAATTGGTAGAAGCTGGCGCAAGTCGGATCGGTGCAAGTTCCGGTGTGAAAATCATCGAGGGCGAGCAATCTACATCTTCCTACTAAGTTTATTTTAAAGTCATGGAGGGATTCGGGATGAAGGATCAATTGATTCAGAAAGCGCTTGAGGCGCGCAAACAGGCATATGTTCCGTATTCGAATTTTCAAGTAGGTGCTGCGGTTCTCGGAAGCGATGGCACGGTATATCACGGATGCAATGTGGAAAATGCCTCCTACGGCTTATGCAACTGTGCAGAGCGGACAGCGATTTTTAAAATGGTATCCGAAGGCTGCCGTAAAATTGATTCGATTGCGGTTGCAGCTGATACGGAAGGGCCTGTGTCTCCATGTGGGGCCTGTCGTCAGGTCATTTCCGAATTTGCTCATCAAGATACCAAAATTTATCTGACAAACCTTCATGGCAATACGGAAGAGTGGACGATGGAGCAGTTACTGCCGGGTGCTTTTCGACCTGCGGATCTGGGGAAATAAAAAAAAGAATGCCTCTTTGGGGCGCATTCTTTTTATGGTCAATGTAAGCGCTTAATGTAATGAGGGGGAATTGAAATGAAATATGTAATCGCTTTGGTGGGATTGCTTGTTGTATTTGCACTTACTTACGTTGCCAGCAGTGACAAGCGTAAAATCAGGTATCGTCCGCTGATAGTTATGGTTGTTCTGCAAGCAGCGCTTGCTTTCGTATTGCTGAATACAGAGATTGGTGAAATTCTAGTTAAAGGTTTTGCAAAAGGTTTTAATAGTCTGATTGGTTATGCTATGGAAGGGATTAACTTCGTTTTTGGCGGAATTGCGAATGAAGGAGCAGCACCGTTCTTTATCGGTGTACTGCTGCCAATCGTGTTCATATCCGCGCTGATTGGGATTTTACAATATGTAAAAGTGCTTCCTTTTATTATTAAATATATCGGGCTTGTCTTGAGCAAAGTAAACGGAATGGGTAAACTGGAATCCTACAACGCTGTAGCTTCGGCTATCTTGGGTCAATCCGAGGTGTTTATTTCCGTTAAGAAACAAATTGGTCTGCTGCCAAAACACCGGCTGTATACATTGTGTGCATCTGCGATGTCTACGGTGTCCATGTCGATTGTGGGAGCCTACATGCAAATGTTGAACCCCAAATATGTGGTTACCGCATTGGTGCTGAACCTGTTTGGCGGCTTTATTATCGCTTCCATTATTAATCCGTACAAGATTGAGAAGGAAGACGATTTACTGGAGGTTCAAGAGGAAGAGAAGCAGTCCTTCTTCGAAATGCTCGGGGAGTATATTATGGATGGTTTCAAGGTTGCTATTACGGTAGCCGCGATGCTAATCGGTTTTGTGGCGCTGATTGCCATGGTCAACGGCATTTTCTCCTGGTTGTTTGGGATCAGCTTTCAGGCGCTGCTTGGGTATGTGTTTGCACCGTTCGCCTTTGTTATGGGGATTCCGTGGAACGAGGCAGTGCAGGCAGGCAGCATTATGGCTACCAAGCTCGTATCCAACGAATTTGTGGCTATGCTGGATCTGACCAAGCAAACAGGCTTGTCCGAGCGTACGATCGGGATCGTATCGGTATTCCTCGTATCCTTTGCAAACTTCTCGTCCATCGGTATTATTTCCGGGGCTGTGAAGGGTCTGCATGAAAAACAGGGAAATGTAGTGGCCCGTTTTGGTCTGAAGCTGTTGTACGGGGCGACGCTGGTTAGCGTGCTGTCGGCAACGATTGCAGGGTTGTTTTTGTAAAAAAAACAGCGAGTCAGGAAAGGATTTTTATAATGTCTAAATTTAAACGGATTCACTTGGTCGTTATGGACTCGGTTGGTATCGGCGAAGCACCGGATGCTGCCCAGTTTGATGATTATGATGTAGACACACTTGGTCATATTGCACGCGAACGCGGCGGTCTGAACATGCCGAATATGGGTAAGCTCGGTCTGTCCAACATTCGTTCCATAGAAGGTGTACCAGCGGTCGATAAGCCACTCGCGTATTACACCAAAATGCAGGAAGCCTCCAATGGCAAGGATACGATGACAGGTCATTGGGAAATCATGGGCTTAAATATTGCAGTTCCTTTCCGTGTATTCCCGGATGGGTTTCCAGATGAGCTGATTCAGCGCATTGAGGAGCATACAGGCCGCAAAGTTATTGGCAACAAGCCAGCCAGCGGCACGGAAATCATTGATGAGCTGGGCGAAGAACATGTAAAAACCGGCGCACTCATCATCTATACCTCAGCGGATTCAGTACTGCAAATTGCAGCGCATGAGGAAGTTGTACCTTTGAAGGAGCTCTATGAGATCTGTGAGTTCTGCCGTAAAATCACGCTGGAAGATCCGTACATGCTGGGTCGCATTATTGCCCGTCCGTTCGTAGGTGAGGCAGGGAACTTCTCTCGTACCTCCAATCGACATGACTATGCGCTCAAGCCATTTGGTCGCACCACAATGAATGAACTGAAGGATGCAGGCCTGGATGTAATCGCCTTGGGTAAAATCTCTGACATTTATGACGGCGAGGGTGTAACGAAGGCAGTGCGCACAGTGTCCAACATGGATGGCATGGATAAGCTGGTGGCTACGCTGGACGAGGAATTCACTGGATTAAGCTTCTTGAATTTGGTGGACTTTGATGCTGTATACGGTCATCGTCGTGATCCGCAGGGATATGGTCAAGCCTTGGACGATTACGATGCCCGTCTGCCCGAGGTATTCGCCAAAATGACCGATGACGATCTGCTGATCATCACCGCAGATCATGGGAATGACCCAACCTATCGCGGAACGGATCATACCCGCGAATATGTGCCTTTGCTGGCTTATTCCCCTCGTTTTGTAGCTGGAGGCAAGGAACTGGCAGTCCGCAAGACGTTTGCGGATATTGGAGCGACAGTAGCGGATAACTTTGGTGTAAAACTGCCTGAGCATGGAACTAGCTTTTTAGCAGAACTTCAGTAATCTAGACGCTAGCAACGAAGGCAGTCAAGATTATTGGTAACGAAATGAGTAACGATATCAGCATGGACAAATGGGACGGAGGAATAAAAAACATGAGTGTACACATTGGAGCCAAACCTGGAGAGATTGCAGAAACAATTTTGCTGCCAGGAGATCCGCTACGGGCGAAATTTATCGCTGAAACGTATCTGGAGGACGTGACCTGCTACAACGAGGTGCGCGGAATGCTCGGATTCACGGGAACGTACCAAGGCAAACGCCTGTCTGTACAGGGAACCGGGATGGGGCTGCCCTCCATCAGTATTTATGTCAACGAACTGATTAGCGAGTATGGGGTGAAAAACTTGTTCCGCGTGGGTACATGTGGCGGAATGAAGGAGCATGTGCACGTTCGTGACGTCATTTTGGCACAGGCATCCTGTACAGATTCCGGCATGAACCGCCATATCTTTGGCGGCTACGATTTCTCCCCGATTGCCAGCTTCCCTCTCTTGAAGGGCGCTTATGATCGCGGGGTTGCCAAAGGGTTGAACATGCATGTTGGCAACGTATTCAGTTCAGACAGCTTCTACCGTGATGACAAATCAGTGGTACAAAAATTGATGGAATACGGTGTGTTGGGTGTGGAGATGGAGACTTCGGCTTTATACACGCTGGCAGCCAAGTTTGGCGTAAACGCACTGACCATTCTGACGGTAAGTGATCACTTGCTGACAGGCGAAGAAACGACAGCAGAGGAACGGCAAACCACGTTTAAAGAAATGATGGAAGTTGCACTGGATACAGCAGTATCTCTGTAAACGATCATACGCACAGTGAGGAGAAATGACATATGAGAATGGTAGACTTGATTGAAAAAAAACGTGACGGAAAAGAACTGAGCACTGAGGAAATTAACTTTATTATCCAAGGCTATACTCAGGGTGAAATTCCTGATTATCAGGTCAGTGCATTGGCGATGTCTATTTTCTTCAAAGATATGAACGAACGGGAACGTGCTGATTTGACCATGGCAATGGTTCATTCAGGAGATACGATTGACTTGTCCGCGATTGAAGGTGTAAAGGTCGATAAGCACTCCACTGGCGGTGTGGGTGATACGACAACACTGGTACTGGCTCCGCTTGTAGCAGCCTTAGACATTCCGGTAGCGAAAATGTCAGGTCGCGGCCTCGGGCACACGGGCGGAACGATCGACAAGCTGGAGGCCATTGCAGGCTTTCACGTAGAGATCAGCAAGGATGAATTCGTAGATTTGGTGAATCGCAGCAAAATTGCGGTCGTCGGACAAAGCGGCAACCTGACACCTGCGGATAAAAAATTGTATGCTTTGCGTGATGTTACAGCAACGGTAAATTCGATTCCGTTGATTGCCAGCTCGATTATGAGTAAGAAAATCGCTGCCGGCTCTGATGCCATCGTACTGGATGTTAAGACAGGTGCGGGCGCATTCATGAAAACAGTAGAAGATGCCAAAGAACTGGCACATGCCATGGTAAGCATCGGGAACAATGTGGGTCGCAAGACCATGGCGGTTATTTCTGACATGAGTCAACCGCTGGGGCTGGCTATCGGGAACTCGCTCGAAGTTAAAGAAGCGATTGATACACTGCGCGGCGAAGGACCCAAAGATCTGGAAGAGCTGTGTATGGCTTTGGGCAGTCAGATGGTATTTTTGGCCGGAAAAGCAGACTCCCTCGAAAACGCCAAAGAGAAGCTCAAAGAGGTCATTCGTAACGGCAAAGCACTGGAGAAATTCAAAGAGTTTATTGCGAACCAAGGCGGCGACGCTTCTGTAGTGGATCATCCAGAACGCTTGCCACAAGCGCAGTATCTTATTGAAGTACCTGCAAAGCAGGACGGCGTGGTAGCTGAAATCGTGGCTGATGAAATCGGTACCGCTGCGATGCTACTGGGAGCAGGCCGTGCGACCAAAGAATCCGAGATTGATTTGGCTGTCGGCTTGATGCTGAACAAAAAAGTCGGCGATGCGGTTCAAAAAGGCGATTCGCTGGTTACAATCCATGCGAACCGTGAAGACGTGGACCAAGTAATAGAGAAAATCTACGCGAACATCCGTATTGCGGATCATGCGGAAGCCCCCGTGCTGATCTACGGAACGGTGACAGAATAATATGTAAGCTGTATTTGCGGCTTATCTAGATAGAGAGCCATCGTATGGATTCCTTTGAACAAGTTTGAAAAATATGACAGCCAGACTCATAATAGATTATGAGTTTGGCTTTTTTTTATTGTCAGGGCGCAGGGCAGCACAGAGGAGGAGAGACATGTTCCGATTATACAGCGATGTTCGTGGGACAGCTTATGAAAGACTGATTGATTATGCTATGGAACGGGCAGATACGTTTATGCTAGGCGTACATAAGTGGGTAACTGAGGATGAGAATGGAGTCGCTGATAAGGATGTTCTGTTCGAGAAATTGTTACAGCAATTGAATCCTTTTTTGCTGTCCACGAACTCCTATGATGCAATAAGGGAGAATCATTCGATTGCCTACACACCGGGAACATTTTACCGGTACCAATGCACGCCTGAGGCTGGAAAAGTATTAAAGCAAGCGGCGTCCAGTCTGTTTTCCTGGGTACATCCGAAACTACCAGAAGATTTGTGTTTCCAGAATGCCGATGGAGAGGATTGGATCATTAACATAGCTCACGAACGAATCGGTAGATTGAACATGGATAAAGAAGATGCAGATGAATTAGAAAAGCTTATCCCCGGTGTGTTTATTCACAAACCTGAACATCATGGCAATATAGATATGTTTTTGAACGATGCTATTCGGCATCAACCGGATCGAGTGGAGCTCATGCGGTTTGGCTTGACGGAGATCCCGGAACGGATTAGAGAATTGCGTTCTCTGAAGCATTTGACTATCTTTGAACAGGATATACGAACACTACCGTCTGCATTGTTTGAATTGAAATCATTGGAGTCACTGACGATTCAAGTAGCAGATTTGGAAGAGCTACCTGCTGACATTGCCAAGTTATCCCGACTCAAAAGCCTAAGAGTCAGCTGTGGTTGCTATGATCGCCCGGCACCGGACTACAAGGTGATCCCCAAGGAGGAACTGTCATTCCGAAGTGTACCTCCTGCAATCGGAGAGCTGCATCAACTGGAGTATCTGGATATCTCGTATAGTGGAATCCGTACACTCCCCCCTGAGATACAAAACCTGAGGAGTCTGCGTTCCTTGGACATTGTGAACGGATTGATTGAATCGGCACCCGAATTTATATATACCATGACCTGGCTGGATCGCTTTCTTATAGAAGATAAGCCGTTCCATCTGTGCAATCATGGTGACGACTGAATTCATACGACGTAGCTTCAGCATATTTTGTGTAGGAGGGATATGAAATGGTGGAAAAATGGGTTTGGATGG
Source organism: Paenibacillus polymyxa M1 (assembly GCF_000237325.1). Lineage (NCBI taxonomy): Bacteria > Bacillati > Bacillota > Bacilli > Caryophanales > Paenibacillaceae > Paenibacillus > Paenibacillus polymyxa. Next base: position 5,015,235 of record NC_017542.1, on the reverse strand, counting down.
GTGTGGCGGGGGTGATCGTAGGTTATGTCGCTTTTGCCAATATGAGAGTCCTCCCGTCATCAACCATCACAGAAGTAAATCAGAGTCATTCGACGGTTCCGCTTAGTATACAGAGTGAGCAAGGAGAAGCAGCAAAACGCATTGTACATGATCAGGAGATGAATTTTGGAGGACAAGGACAAACAGAGTTCAGATTTGAAGAGGGGCATAAGCTGTACATCAGTATCAAGAATACAGGAAAGCAACCCGTACGATACAAGCTCAACAGTTCGAATGGATCAGACTTGCAAGGCACAACGAGCGGGTTTTCTAGCCGAACGTTACAGCCGGGAGAACGCCACGATCTGCTGTTTATCAAGCCAGAGGGGCAGAATGAAGCTGCAAATGGCTCCTTGAAAGAGCTGATTTTGAAAGTAAGTACGGACGATGGATCACGAGGAAGCGTTAAAACCTTCGCATATATTACACTGTAAGCTACTTCCAGAATGGGCACGACATGCGGTCATTAGTCTACTTATGTTACAATAGAACGGTTGAAGACTTAATGAACAGAATAGGTCAGAGTAGAAAGCAGAAAGGATGACCCGTTGTGCCCAAAAAACATGAATCCGATAATTACAAAATGTCACGGAGGCTGTCACTTACAGCCATTTTACTTACACTTACATTTGTAGCTCTTACAGGCTGCGGCCAGGATAATAATGCTGAACCGAGTGATGCTGGAAGCAGTACAAGCATGATCGAGAACAGTGCTGGAGGCAATCAGAACGGTTCAGCCCAAAGTGACAAAGCAGTTAAAGAGAGCAAGAGTGCAGAAAACAGCGGTACTGATGCGCAAAAGTCAGCTCCTTCCGCCCCAGCTACTTCATCAGATACATCTTCTCCTGCAGCGCCCAATGCATCTCAAAATCCTTTTGAGGTAGCAGGTATTCAAGATCCTAAAGCGTTTTTGGACACATTCAAAGCGTTGCAGAAGGCTGTTGCCGACAATGACAAGGAAAAGGTAGCCAATTATATTTTGTACCCTCTGCGTGTCAATGATAGTGAAAAGTCGCTAACGATTCCGAACAAGAAAGATTTTCTGGCTAAATATGATCAGATCTTTACGGACGCGATTCGTGAGGCGCTAGTGAACCAAAAGACAGATGATTTGTTTGTTAATTATCAGGGAGTTATGGTGGGATCGGGTGAGCTGTGGCTGAGAAGAGCTACGGACAATCCGAAGCAATTTGGAGTTTTTTCGATTAATCTTGAAACGGTAGCCAACTAAGTCGTATTCCACGTGTACCCATGCCCTCTAGGCGGTCGGAAACGTATACAATGTTTCTGACTGTCCCCCCCTTGAAGAAAGCAAATTATTAGATCATCCCGTACAAAAAAAAGGTTTGACATCCCTCATAAACTCTCGTATTATATCCCTATAACTCATTAAACAGGTAGGAATTAAAGAATTAAAGTATGAAAGTATAACCTCGCCATTCTGGCGGAGAACCTCTAGGAACAGCAGGCAGACACTGTACACGCGACAGGTTTGACCTATCAGGGCTGCATCAGGGAATTCTCCGCCCTTTTTTTTGATTGTGTCTGTAAATAACAGGCGTAAATGAATGTGTATTTACAAATTACATAGAATGAGGGGTGTCTTGATGAAGAAGAAACACAAAATTCGGCTTATTCTCGGACTATCTTTGGTTTTAACAATGATGCTAAGTGCTTGTGGGGCAAGCAAGGAAGGGACGCAGGCGGATGGTAGCTCTGCTTCTGGCTCCAAGGAAGTGGAGTTGCTCAATGTTTCTTATGATCCGACCCGTGAGTTGTATGAAGCATATAATAAAGCGTTTGCCGCCCATTGGGAGAAGGAGAAAGGGCAGAAGGTCACGATCAAGCAATCCCACGGAGGATCTGGCAAGCAAAGCCGCTCTGTACAGGACGGACTGGATGCAGATGTAGTTACACTGGCCCTGGGCTATGATATTGATGCGTTACAGGAAAAAGGGCTTGTTAAAGAGGGATGGCAAAGTAAATATGAGCATAACAGTTCCCCGTACACATCAACCATCGTGTTATTGGTACGTAAAGGGAACCCGAAGGGGATCAAGGACTGGGACGATTTAACCCGCGGCGATGTACAGGTCATTACGCCAAATCCTAAAACATCGGGCGGAGCCCGCTGGAACTATCTTGCAGCCTGGGCCTATGCGCTCAAAAAGAACAATAACGATGAAGCCAAAGCCCAGCAGTTTGTACAGGAGCTGTATAAGCATGTGCCGGTACTGGATAGCGGAGCACGTGGAGCGACGACGACTTTCGTAGAGCGTGGAATTGGCGATGTGCTGATCGCTTGGGAAAATGAAGCACTGCTCTCTGTGAAGGAGCTAGGTGCGGATAAATTCGATATCGTATATCCGTCGATCAGTATTGTGGCTGAACCTCCGGTAGCGGTAGTCGATAAGGTGGTAAATAAAAAAGGTACACGCGAGGTGGCGGATGCGTACCTGAAATATTTGTACAGTGAAGAAGGGCAGACCATTGCTGCCGAAAATTATTATCGCCCAACATTGGAGAGTGTGACGGCAAAGTTCAAGGATCAATTTCCTAAGCTGGAGCTCGTAACCTTGAAGGATGTATTTGGGACATGGAAAGAGACACAGCAAAAGCATTTTAGTGACAAGGGTATTTTTGACCAGATTTATGTACCTGGTAGTTCATAACATAAGTGGAGTGTAAAGGCGAGTGGATCGGTAGGCGCGAGTCCCATAGTCAAAGGATACAGAGAGGGATGGACAGAACATGAGTCAAATGCAAGCCACCCGAAAACGCGTACTTCCCGGATTCGGGTTAACAATGGGTTATAGTGTACTGTATCTCAGTCTGGTGGTGCTGGTGCCATTATCAGCACTGCTCCTGAATTCAACCGGGCTGACGTGGGAGAAATTTTGGGACGTGGCGACTGATGTCAGGGTGCTAGCTTCCTACAAGGTGAGCTTTTTGTGTGCCGCAGCCGCGGCGCTGATCGATCTGTTTCTCGGTTTATTGATCGCCTGGGTACTGGTGCGTTATGAATTTCCGGGGAAACGAGTTTTTGATGCGGTCATTGATCTGCCCTTTGCTTTGCCCACGGCGGTGGCAGGGGTTGCGTTGACCGCTCTATATGCACAGAACGGCTGGATCGGCTCACTATTCGAACCGCTTGGGTGGAAAATGGCATACTCACAGACGGGGATTACGCTCGCGTTGATGTTTATTGGCATTCCGTTCGTCGTACGGACAGTTCAGCCGGTGCTGGAGGAGCTGGACAAGGATGAGGAGGAGGTGGCGGCTACGCTGGGAGCGGGCAGATGGCGTACCTTCCGCAGCGTTATTGTGCCGGAACTGGTACCGCCACTGCTGACGGGTTTTGCGCTTGCCTTTGCCCGCGGCATTGGCGAGTACGGCTCTGTCGTCTTCATTTCTGGCAATATGCCGATGAAGACCGAGATTGCTCCGCTGCTCATTATGTCCAAGTTAGAGCAAAATGACTACGCAGGAGCTACGGCGGTGGCGTTGATGCTGTTGGTCATTTCATTCGTGTTGTTATTCGTGATTAACAGTTTTCAGCGCTGGTCGCGGCGCCGTGCAGTCTAATGTAATTGTCTAATGTAACTGTCTAACGTTAGCATGCAGACAGCAGAGGCCTGCGCATTAAACCCCGTGTTCAAGGAGGGATACATCATGTCACAAGCGATAACTGGGCAAGAGCTTGCTTCTGCACCAGTGCCTTCATCCGCACCGCCCAATAGGGTTACAACTGAAGCCCCTTGGGTAAAGTGGACGCTAATTGGTGCTGCTTTTTTAGCTTTGCTCTGGGTGTTGGTATTGCCGCTAATTGTCGTGCTTACCGAAGCGCTCAAGCAGGGATGGAGTGTATACGTTGAAGCGCTACGGGACCCGGATGCCATGTCTGCATTACGGTTGACGCTGCTGGTGGCAGCGATAACGGTTCCGCTGAATACGGTATTTGGTGTAGCGGCCGCCTGGCTGATCACAAAATTTCATTTTCGCGGCAAAGGTGTGCTGGTCACCTTGATTGATTTGCCCTTTGCGATCTCGCCTGTCGTCGGAGGTCTGATGTATGTATTAGTGTTTGGCGCACAGGGCTGGCTTGGGCCGTGGCTGGACGAGCATGATATTAAAATTATATTTGCTTTGCCGGGCATTATTTTGGCAACGCTGTTCATTACATTTCCTTTTGTGGCGCGTGAGCTTATTCCGCTGATGGAAGATCAGGGGCAGCAGGAGGAGGAAGCGGCGGTCACGCTGGGTGCGCGCGGCTGGCGCATTTTCTGGAAAGTGACGCTGCCGAACATCAAGTGGGGTTTGCTGTATGGCATTATTCTGTGTAATGCGAGAGCCATGGGCGAGTTTGGTGCAGTGTCCGTCGTCTCGGGACATATTCGGGGAGAGACAAATACACTTCCGCTGCATGTGGAGATTTTGTATAACGAGTATCAGTTCTCGGCATCTTTTGCAGTGGCCTCGTTGTTGCTGCTACTTGCTTTGGCAACCTTGGTGCTTAAAAGCTGGTTTGGACGCAAACGCGTGCATTAATTAATAATTGTGTATATGATCCAACAGGGCCTCTCTTTGTGTCTATCGTCTGTTAACGGCGAGAAGATGGGAAGAGAGGCCCTTGTTCTAAGGTGGCTTATATGGATAATAAAATGATCATATCAAGGCACGTTGGTGTGCCCAAGAGGAGCGAAGGGAAATATGAAACATCCGTTTCAGTCCTACCGTCAGTTGTTTCCGGTGCTGTCCTCACATATCCATGTAGGGAGCTGTTCCCAGGGGGCGATATCGAGACCGGTTTCTGCTGCCATTGAGGAATATCATCGAAGCTTGCTGCAACACGGTCTTAACGGCGACCTATCTATGGCACGTTTGGAAGAAGCCAGAGGGCATTTTGCCAAGCTCATCGGGGCGGAGCCTGACGAAATTGCGGTGATGTCCTCAGCCTCTGAGGCGATTGCTGGTGTGGCTACTGCCCTTCCTTATGTACCGGGAAAAGAAGGGATTGTGTATGCAGATACCGACTTTCCGACGGTAGGACACATCTGGCAGGCACAGGAGATGTTCCGTGATCATATTTGCTGTATCCCTTCTACGGAGGGAGAAGTAACCATAGAGCAGTATGAGGAGCATGTTACGGAGAATACTGCGCTTATTATGGTGTCCCATGTGAATTATACCAACGGATTTCAGCAAGATCTCAAATCCATTGCACATATAGCTCACCGAAATCAGGCGTTACTGTTCGTGGATGCCTATCAGTCTGCAGGAATGATTCCGGTGGATGTAAAGGCGATGGGCATAGATATTCTGGTCGCGGGAGCACGCAAATATATGCTGGGGATACCGGGCGTGGCTTTTCTTTATATAAGCAAGGACCGAGTAGAACGCTTCAAGCCCCGTCTTACGGGCTGGCTCGGACAGGAGCCCGCCTCCCGGTTTGATATTGCTCATCCGGTTCCGGCGGCGGGAACCCGCCGCTTTGAGACAGGATTACCTTCCTTCATTAGCATTTTTGCCGCTAATGCAGCCTTAAAGCTACTGTTGGAAATTGGGGTCATGAACATTCAGACCTATATGAATGAACTGTTGGACTTTTCTGTTGAATATGGACGAAGCAAGGGGCTACACATACGTATACCTGATCGAGGAGGCACTTTACCAAGTCTGCTCGCTGTTGAAGTAGCCGATGTGTCGGCGGTAGAGAGGCGTTTGCGGAGCCGAAATATGATTGTGTCGGCACGAAAGGATATTATCCGTGTGGCTCCGCATTTTTACAATACGGCAGAGGAAGTCCGGCGGGTCATAGATGAATTAGCTGGGAGTTGTTGAACAGCAAAAGCCTCTTCCGAGTGAATGGGAGCATAGCAGGTCCCTTTTACACCGGAGAGGCTTTTGTTGATTTAGAGACTTTTAATTACACGATCCGTTTGCGCAACCAGCCGGATACCAGATCCGTCAAAATGATTAAGACTACAATGCCGAGTAAAATGACGCCTACACGGTTCCAGTTGCGCATTTGGAGTGCAAACAGCAGCGGAGTACCAATACCACCTGCACCAACCAGACCGAGCGTGGTTGCGGACCGGATGTTAATTTCAAAACGATAGAGCGAATAGGAAAGAAACTGTGGAATCACCTGCGGCAGCACGGCGAAGAAAATGACCTGCCAACGGTTGGCACCGCACGCGATCAGAGCTTCCTGCGGCCCGTGATCCACACTTTCAATCGTTTCTGAGAAAAGCTTGGCCAGCATGCCAATGGAGTGAATGCCGAGGGCAAGCACACCTGCAAACGAGCCGGGACCTACGGCTTTAATGAATAGAATGGCGACGATCATTTCGGGAAATACCCGGATGACACTAAGTACAAACTTCCCGCTACCTGATAAAGGGCGTAGACGGCTCATATTGCTGGATGCCCAAAAGGCAAACGGCAAGCAGACAAATGCGGACACGAAGGTTCCGAGTACTGAAATGACCAGCGTATCCAGCAACCCACGCAGCAAATCCTCCCCCTCAGGGATGTAGACAAACGACCAGTCGGGATGAAGGAAACCGCCCAATATCGCGACAGAGACGCTTTTGGCCGTCCCCTGTAATCCTTCAAACTGCATCCCGCGAAAAGCCCAAATGTAAATGATAATTAGCAGAATAGCTAACGCCCAAAAGCGCAGGCGGGAGCCAATAGGTCTGCGAAGCGTAGGATCATTCATAATAACTTCCTCCGTAGCAGGTTACTGCCGTAATCAATCGCAAGGACGATGACGAGGGTCAGTAGAATAATAATGCTTGCCCGGTCATATCGGAACAGCCCAAGGGAACGGTCAAGCAGCAGACCGATGCCGCCAGCGCCAACGAGCCCCAGAACAGATGCTGCACGCACATTAACCTCAAAGGTATACAGCAAGTACGACACAAAATAAGGCAATGCCTGAGGAACCACACCAAAGGCGATAACTTGAATGCGGCTTGCACCAACAGCAGTCATAGCCTCCAGTGGTCCGGGATCAATGGCTTCAATCGCCTCAAAGGTCAGCTTGGCTATGATTCCGAAGGAGAAGAAGAGCAGGGCAAGCATCCCTGCAAACGGTCCGATGCCGAATACAGCCACAAAGATCGAGGCAAACAGCAAATCGGGAATCGTCCGTACCAGATTCAGGATCGTGCGCATCGGCAGCGAGATCAGCTTGCGCGGCATCACATTATAGGCGCACAGCAACGCGACAGGGATTGCTAATATGGCTCCCAGTGTCGTGCCGACAATAGCGATCTGGATCGTTTCCAGCATCGGTTTCCAGATGGTAGGCAGGTAACTCCAGTCTGGAGGAAACATTTCCTCCAGCAATTTGCCCATTTCCGGTAATCCAACGATCAATTGGTAAGGCGTGGCATCTGTATGAATGGAGCAGGCTACCAGCACCACGATAAAAATCATCCAGGTGGCGTAACGCTTGTAGCGTCCTGGCAAAGGTGGCCCTGCGGGCGGCTTACTTGGCTGGGGCGGTCCAGCAGATGGTGACGGTTGCGTCGAAGAGAGCGGCTGGACAGTAGAGTCGGGCTTCATGATCCCACTCCCAGCAGTTCATCATGCTTGATGGCCCGGCCGTAGATCTCCGCAAAGGCTTCATCCGTAGCTTCCTCCGGTGTGCCGTCAAAGACGACCTCTCCAGCGCGTAATCCGATGATCCGTGTTGCATATTCGCGCGCCAGATCAATGAAATGCAGATTGACAATGGTCGTAATCTGCATTTCACGGTTGATTCGCTGGAGATCGTCCATCACCTGGCGGGTGGTCAGTGGATCAAGCGACGCGACAGGCTCGTCTGCCAGAATGATTTTAGCCTCCTGCGCCAGAGCACGCGCGATGGATACACGCTGCTGTTGGCCACCGGACAGCTCATCGGCTCGGCTGTAAGCTTTTTCCCGGATATTCACGCGTTCTAGCGCCGTTAGTGCCAGCTCGATATCTTCCTTCGGGAAGAGACCGAGAATGGTCCGCAGCGTCGAATGATAACCAACGCGGCCGGAAAGTACGTTGCGAAGCACCGTCGAACGCTTAACCAGATTAAAGCTTTGAAAGATCATGCCGATATCACGGCGAATACGCCGCAGCTCGCTGCCTCCGGCAGATGTGACAGACCTGCCGCCTACAACGATGTCGCCAGACGTGATGTCATGCAGTCGGTTAATGGAACGCAGCAGGGTGGACTTACCCGCACCGGATAAGCCGACAATGACGACCATTTCTCCCTCCTGAATCGTCAAATTAATATTATTCAACCCTTTGGTGCCGTTCGGGTATGTTTTCGATACGTTTCGAAATTCGATCATATGCTCCCAACTTTCTCCCTGATGGGGTGGAATGAAAACAACACCGCCATGAATACATGGACGGTGCTGCCCTGTCATTCGTAAAGCCTGTTTCGTACCTGTTACTTTACCGCTTGGCCGACAGCTTCGGCGTATTCACGCACAGAATCGAAGTTTTTATCGTCGCCCTTTTCATAACCTACATGGGTGTAAATTTCTTTAATGATTTCGCCGCCCTCAGGATCGTTGGCAATGTCAATAAAGGCTTGGGCGATTTTGTCTCTCCACGTTTGATCCATATCGGAACGTACGCTGACGGTGTCATTTGGAATTTTAGCTGTGTAATGAATGACACGTGTCTTTTCAAATACGTCCGGGATTTCCTTCTTCACTGTGTTACGTGCATCCTGGAAGACAGCGACAGCATCAACCTGACCATTCAGCAGCGCCAGAATAGCAGCGTCGTGGCCTTTGATCGTCACACCCTGCACATCTGTGTCCGGGTCCACGCCAGCTTTTTTCAGCTCTGCTGCGGGGTACACATAGCCTGCGGAGGAGGTTACATTTTGCCAGCCAACCTTCTTGCCTTTCAGATCAGCCAGACTTTGAATTGGAGAATCCTTTTTCACCACGATCATTGCTTTATAAAAGTTTACTTTTTCAGTCGTGTCCTTGCCTGTGGCATCTTCAATGCCATAGCGTTGAGCTTGCAGGAGCAAGTCGGCCGCTTTACGATTATCATGTGCCAGTACATAAGCATTAGGCGGAAGGAACCCTACATCTACCTGTTTGGAAGACATGGCTTCCACAATCGTATTGTAGTCAGGAGATACGGTTACTTTCACCGGGATTCCGAGCTTGTCCCCCAGCAGTTTTTCGAGCGGTTTAGCTTTGGCTTCGAGGGTATCTGCATTTTGAGAAGGAACGAATTGTACCTTTAACTCCTTAGGAACATAGGCTGTGCTTTCGTTTTTAGAGCCATCTGTACCCGGAGTGGAGGCGCTGTTGTTATTGCTTGCATTTGAGCCACAAGCGGCTAAACCCGCTGCCAGTGTGAAGGTCATGCACAAGGTCAGTGCTTTTTTGAACAAAATAATTTCCCCCTAAACATCGTAATAACGAAAATTTAAAAAACCTGTAAATTCAGTGACAAACCAAATCTTAACAGCTAGTCCCACAGGTAGGGTAAAAAGCACTCCTGACTTTGGTAAAAATGATGTAAAATTTATCATTTGCTAGAGGCCGTAGACTGTACTTAAGCGAATTGCTTATTTTAACATTCTCTTAACAGTGCTTTGTTAGACTTATTCAAGCTCTATGACCGAAGCTGAGGGAGAGAACAAGATTGGATATTTTGGACGTTAATGATAAGACAGGGCGGGAATATGCAGGTGCTGTGAAGGTGAAATTCCGCATTATGGTTACCACCGATCTGCATGTTAGCTTGTGGAATTATGATTATTATACAGATCAGGAAACACTGCATTACGGTCTGACGCAAACCGCTAGTCTGATTCACACGGCTCGGGCAGAAGTGCCCAATCACCTGCTGCTGGATAACGGAGATGTGATTCAGGGGAATCCGATGGGAGATTATGCTGTACAGCGGCTCCAACGGGACCCAAGCGAGGTGCATCCCGTCTATAAAGCAATGAATCTGCTGGGGTATGAGGCAGGCAGTATTGGTAATCATGAATTTAACTATGGGTTGGAATATTTGCAGACTTGCCTTCGAGGAGCACAGTTTCCTTATGTGAATGCCAACATCTATATAGCGGGAGAGGAAGAACAAAACTACTTCACGCCTTATCTATTGCTGGATAAGACGGTAGAGGATGAAGCAGGCGGTAAGCATCTGCTGAAGGTGGGAGTCATCGGCTTTGTGCCTCCGCAAATTATGCAATGGGACAAGGCATGGTTGGAAGGAAAACTTATCGTCAAAGATATGCTGGAAACCGCCAGACGGTTTATTCCAGAAATGCAGTCGGCCGGAGCCGACCTCATTATTGCTATGCCTCATGCAGGCTTTGAGGATATTCCCGAAACCCCGAATATGGAAAATGCGGTGCTGCATCTGAGCAGGGTGGAAGGGATCGATGCCATTGTGTTTGGTCATGCACATAAAGTATTTCCTGGCCCTTCGTTTATAGGTATGACAGGTGTTAATGCAGAGCAGGGCACCATTCATGGCATTCCAGCAGTAGAGCCGGGCTTCTGGGGAGATCATCTGGGTATCATTGATCTGGATCTGGCCCTTATTGGAGGAAAGTGGCAAGTGGCTGCATCTGCTGCCGAGGTACGCCCGGTGTATGACCCGATACGCAAGGAAGCACTCGTCCAACCAGATACTGCTATTCAGCAGGCGGTAGCAGATGAACATGCTGGAACCCTGGATTATATTCGTGCACCTGTAGGTCGAACGACGGTAGCAGTGAACAGCTTTTTTGCCCAGGTGATGGATGATGCTTCGGTTCAGCTTGTGAATGATGCACAAATTTGGTATGTGAAACAGCAGCTACAAGGGAGCGAGTATGAGGGGTTGCCCGTTCTGTCGGCAGCAGCTCCTTTTAAAACAGGGGGCAGATATGGTCCGGCGTATTATACCGATATTCCCGCAGGGACGATAGCGATCAAACATATCGCCGATCTGTACAATTTTCCGAATACGCTGCATGTCGTTCGACTGAGTGGGGCAGAAATTCGGGAATGGCTTGAGTGGTCTGCCGGTCAATTCCGGCAAATTGATCCTTCGGCAGAGGAGGAGCAAGAGCTGATTAATTCTGAGTTTCCAAGCTTTAATTTTGATATCATCGATGGCATCGAGTACCAGATTGATGTAACACAGCCAGCCAGATATGATGCTGCCGGGGAACTAAAGGACCTAGATGCGCACAGAATCATTCATATGTCTTTTGAAGGGGAACCGATGGATATGCAGCGGAGTTATCTGGTTGTTACGAATAACTATCGCGCGTTCTCCTCTGCGTTGGTTAATCCAGGTGGGGAGCGAATTGTACTGGCTTCACCGGATGAGAACCGGCATGTGCTGACTGAGTATGTGCGGCATATGAAGACGTTGACGCCAAAGGCTGACGGTCACTGGTCCCTCGCCCCATGGTCGGGTCGTCCACATGTGACGTTCCTAACCTCGCCGCAAGCAACGCATGTCGCCAATGCTTATTCTGAGTTGCTTTATGAAGGGCTGACGGTAGAAGGATACGCTAAGTTTGCTCTTGATTTTCGGTGATTCTAAATCATTTTGCAAGTTGTGATCTTCTAAGCCCACAGCATCAAAATAATAGAGAAAGACTGTCTCTCAGAGGACGGTCTTTTTTCATAAAACAGATTTAAAATCGTACGAAACTCGTGATTTTGTATGTCCTGAGTCGTGTTTAAAGTTATTGACCTCTCGTATAATTAGACATATACTTTGATTAAACAAATTTTGGTTTAAAAGGTAATGAAAAAGTCACCATCATTCGTTTGAGGGGGTGTCCCTTTGGAAAAAAACACCACGATCCGCGCACAGATAGAAAAGTATATTCAAAGTGAAGGTATTTCGATGCAATGTTTTGCAGATGCTTCCAAGGTAAATCCGGGTACACTTAGCGGTATACTTAACCGAAACCCACCACGGCCTATTTCAGTTAATCAGCTTGATCTGATTACTGAGGCGATGGGATTGGAAGAAGGATCTTTGTTCGAGATGTATGTAGATGAGTGTTTTATTCATTCCTTGCCCCACTGGAGAAGGTTGCGTCCATTTCTTCTTCGTTGCTCAGAGTTGAACAAGCTGGACTGTATACGCAGTGTGCTGGGCTATTTGATGGACGATTTATCGAATATTCCGGCTATTTTTGAGACTGCAGAAGCGATGTTTGAGGATGGCCGACATGAAGCCTCCATGCTTTTGTATGATTGTGTTATTGAGAGTGAGAAGTATACCCACTCCGAACGGTTGGCGATTAGCTATTTTCGCATATTCCAGATTCAGATTAAGGATAACCAACGGAACTTGAAGGCTGCTGTACAATTCCATTTATACCGTAGTCGTCTACCGGAAATTTATGCACTGGAAGGCTTACATATGCTATCTCAAGTGTTTGCTTTAAAAATGCAATGGTCCGAGATGGAAATGTATGCGGACGAGCTAAGAGAGCTGGCGCAGGCATTGTATCGCAATCGGAACCGTTTTGGAGATGAGCACCTGGAGCTGCTTAAGCCGCTCGTTTATTACTATGCTCAAGGGCATCTGCTCAAGGCCAGCTGCTATGAGTTTCAGGGTAGATATGAGGAATCCAAGCAATGGATTGAAGGTTATGCAGATTTGAGCTGGTTTGAGGGTCTGGACGAGGAAGGCTGGAAAGTAGTCAACCTGCATCGTGTATATGCACAGGGCAACAGACTTTGTATTGAAATCAAAATGGGCAACACCTCTGCAATCTATGAATATATTACTTACCTGCGCGAGCATCCGGATGAGACATTGGAAGGCTTGAATACGTTGCTCGAATCAGCGAATCGGTTTGGTTATTTCGTAGATGCCGAGCTGGAGCTGTTCAGCCAGCAACTCAAGAGTTTCTGGGAGCTTGCCCCGGAACAATGGGACACACATTATCGCAAGCACTTTAATGCATTTCGCTTTGCCTCCTTTTGTAAGGTGTATGCGGAATATTATTTTCGAAAAGGCGATTACCCCGAAGGGTTGGAACAAACACTACATTGCCTGCAACTGTCTGTCGATAACAGCTATACCGAGCATATCATTGGTTGTATGGCTTTATTTGAGCAGCACCGGAATTTTGCTACCCCAAGACAGCAGCAGTTGTATCAGAGTTTTTGCCTCGGCGTACGGGCAAATGAAAAAAATCATGCCTATGATCACAGTACGGGTGGGTATTTATAAGTCTAAATTTCATTCAAATTCTTCATATAACACGTACTTACGAGGATGTTCTCATTTCAAAGGGGGATATTCTCGTTTTTTAGCTGTTGCTGGTTCTTGTGACTTTTCGTATGGAAAGGACTGTTTTGCGCGTTGACAAGTTTCGCATGCAGGATTAGGATAAATGCAGCACAGAAAGTGAAGGAGAGCATGTACTAATGACGATTCCCAAAACACTAACGATAGCCGGCTCCGACACAAGCGGCGGAGCAGGTATTCAGGCGGACCTGAAAACCTTTCAGGAGCTTGGCGTATATGGCATGACTGTACTGACTACCGTAGTTGCGATGGAACCTAGAACCTGGAACCATCTTGTATATCCTGTTGCGTTGGACGTGGTTGAGGCGCAGCTGCGTACTGTATTGGAAGGTATCGGTTTTGATGCAATGAAGACCGGGATGCTGGGTTCTGTAGATATCATCGAACTGGTTGCCAGCCATTTGAAAAAGCATGATCTGAAACGGATTGTGATTGACCCAGTGATGGTCTGCAAAGGCACGGATGAAGTGCTTCAGCCGGAAAATACAGAGGCCATGCTGGAATTGTTGATTCCTGGCGCTGATCTGGTAACACCGAACTTATTCGAGGCTTCACAGCTGGCGAAGAAAGGACCGATCACGACACTGGAGCAGATGCAGGAAGCGGCTGCTATTATCCACGAGCGTGGTGCTAAGCATGTGCTGATCAAGGACCGTGGCAAAATTCGCGCAGGTAAAGCGATGGATCTGCTGTATGACGGAATCACTTTTGACTGGTTTGAAGCGGATGTTGTACAAACCAACTTTACCCACGGTGCAGGCTGTACCACTTCGGCTGCGGTAACGGCTGGTTTGGCACAAGGGCTGACTGTACGTGAAGCTGTGGATCAGGCCAAGAAATTCATTACACAGGCCATTGAAGGTGGCTTCAAGCTAAATGAATTTGTCGGTCCGACCCTGCATGTGGCACACCGTTTGCAAAATCAATAAAGAGGACTTATAAATCTCCATTAGACTGTATATATATCAGGTTGGTATAGCCAACTATGTCTTCGTTATATAGCGTTAGATTAGGCTCAAAAGCCGCAATACATGGTATTGCGGCTTTTGAGGTTGTATTATTTTGGAATTCCAGCTTCCAGTTTGGTCTAATCGTACTGTATAATAGGCATCAGATTTATTACATTAAAGGGGGAAACGAAGCAATGACATTATTCAGCGAAATGGCTTACAGCCGACCAGTGCAACCTGAAATTGAACAGCGGTTTAAAACGCTGTTACAGCAGTTTCGTGAAGCGGACAGTGTAGAACGTCAAAATGAAGTTATTCATGCCATTAACAAGCTGCGTAGTAACGTGGAAACGCAATTGCAATTGGTGGAAGTTCGGCACTCCATTGATACGGAAGATGCTTTTTACAAAGCGGAGCAAGAGTACGCTGATGATTTCATGCCGGTTATCCAAGAGTATGTAACCGATTATTACCGGGCGTTGGTGGAGTCTCCATTTAGAGCTGAGTTGGAGAGCCAATGGGGGAGCCAGCTTTTCAGTATTGCCGAGGTGGCGCTCAAGTCGTTCCACCCGGATATCATTGAGGATTTGCAGCAGGAAAATAAGTTGACCTCGGAATATGCCCAATTAATTGCCTCAGCGAAGATCCCGTTCGAGGGTGAAGAACGCACATTGTCACAGCTCCTGCCATTTGAAATGGCAACCAACCGCGAGACACGCAAACAGGCCTCCGAGGCCAAGTATCAATTTATGAGTGAGCATGAGGACGAGCTGGATCGAATTTATGATGAATTGGTCAAGGTACGTACGCGCATGGCACACAAGCTGGGCTATGACAACTTTGTAGAATTGGGCTATGCCCGCTTGGGACGTACAGATTACAATGCAGAGATGGTAGCCAATTTCCGCGAGCAGGTGCTGAAGCACATCGTTCCTCTGGCAACCAAGCTGAAAGAGCGCCAACGCGAGCGGATCGGAGTAGATCAGCTCCGTTATTACGACGAGGGCTTCAACTTCTTGTCAGGCAATCCTACGCCAAAAGGTGACCCGGACTGGATTCTTCGTCATGGAGCGCGTATGTATGAGGAGCTTTCACCGGAAACACATGAATTTTTCAGTTTTATGGTCGAGCGTGAACTGATGGATTTAATCAGTAAAAAAGGCAAGCAAAGCGGAGGCTACTGTACATTTTTGAGCGAATATGGCACGCCATTTATTTTCTCCAATTTTAATGGGACATCCGGTGATATCGACGTATTGACTCATGAGGCAGGTCATGCCTTCCAGGTCTATGAAAGCCGACATTTTGAAATTCCCGAGTACCACTGGCCAACCATGGAGGCGGCTGAAATTCATTCGATGAGTATGGAGTTTTTCGCATGGCCTTGGATGAAGCTGTTCTTCGAGGAAGACACGGACAAATATCACTTTGAACACCTATCTTCATCGTTGCTGTTCGTGCCTTACGGTGTAGCCGTAGACGAATTCCAGCATGCCGTATATGAACACCCGGATTGGACACCGGCCGAACGTAAAAGTGCATGGCGTTCCATTGAACGCAAGTATAAACCGCATCTGGATTATGAAGGCAACGAGTACCTCGAAAAGGGCGGTTTCTGGCACAAGCAGGGACATATTTTTCAATCTCCGTTCTATTATATTGACTATACACTGGCACAATTGTGTGCATTCCAGTTTTGGAAACGCATGGGTGAAGACCGGGCAGCAGCATGGAAAGATTATTTGAAGCTGTGTCGTGCCGGAGGAAGCCGATCCTTTACCGGATTGGTTGAGCTGGCTGGATTGATCTCACCGTTCCAAGACGGCTGTATCGCCTCTGTGATCGGAGAAATCGAAGCATGGCTGAACAGCGTGGATGATAAAAAGCTATAAGCACAGCCCAAAAGGGTATTTCACTTACCTGTCTAGCTGAAAAGCTCGTAGATGAGATGCTTTTTTAAATGAAAGCAGAGCAGTTGCACGAAAAAAGCCGGGAACCTCTACATGATGTAGAAGTCCCGGCTTTGTGTTTATTTTAGAGTAAATATAACTTTATTCATGTTTGGTGTTGAGTGGTTTGAGATTGGCTTCAATTGATGCACGGCGCGGCTCCAAGAATGGAGGCAGTGCCAGAGATTCGCCCAGAAACTCCAGTTCCTCGTCGGTGTCAAAGCCAGGTCCATCGGTAGCCAATTCAAACAGAATGCCGTTCGGCTCACGGAAGTACAAGGAACGGAAGTAAAAGCGATCTACAAAACCAGAGTTGGAAATTTGCAGCTGACCAATACGCTCTACCCACTGTTTGAGCTCTTCCTCGGTTTCAACACGGAAAGCGACGTGATGCACACTGCCGCGTCCTGGTCGCTCTTGTGGCAGATCGTTGCGCTCTTCCAGATGAACTTCAGTTCCTGTACCGCCTTCACCTGTTTCGTAGATAACCACATCCGGTTGTCCAGCAACAGGGGAAGGGTAGGAGCCCTTTTTGCGGAAGCCCATAACCTGTTCAAGAATAAGAATGGTATTCTCCGCTTTGGGAATGGTCAGATGAACCGGACCAAGTCCAACGATGCCGTATTCCGCAGGGACAGGGCTCTTCTCCCAAGGCGTGCCGCCGCGCATTCCGTGATCATGCTCATCTGAAACGAGGAAGAAGCGTTGTCCTTCAAAATCCTCGAACGAAAGCGCCAAGCGTCCTGCTTGATCTATAATTTCGCCATGCTTCACATCCAGCTGCTCGAAGCGGTTTTTCCAATAATTCAGAGCCTTGTCGTTCGGTACCCGTAGGGAGAGCGCCGAAATGCTGTTATTCCCTGTACGCGTTTGTCCAGCATGTGGAATTTCAAAGAAAGTGACTTCCGTACCCGCGGTTCCGCGCTCATCTCCGTAAAAGAGGTGATACACACTAACATCGTCCTGGTTCACCGTTTTCTTGATCAACCGAAGTCCCAATACCTGAGTATAAAATTCAACATTTTTAGCCGCTGCCGCTGTAATCGCCGAAACGTGATGCAATCCTAACAATTTCATATTATTTGCCCTCCTTGGTTTTTATATGATTAGGTTTTTCAAAGCAAAATAAACCGTCGTTGTAAACTTTTCTTTATATTTATTATCTTGATATTAAGATATATTATTTTTGATTGTTTGTCAACATGAATTATGCGCTGGCTCCAAAGATGGAAAAATAGATACTCGATATTATGCAAAAGCAGATAGAATAAAGCATCATATAATCCAGCATAGAAATGAGCGTTTTATGATAAAAGGAGGGACTCGATGTATACAGAAAAGGATTTAACGATTAGGCCTGCTACAGAAGAAGACCTATATGCACTTTGGACACTAACTTACAAGGAAGAAGCACCGGAATGGAAGCAATGGGATGCACCCTACTATGAACATAAGACGCTTACTTTTGAGGAGTATTTAAAAGAGAAGAATAAGCGAGTCGAACAAGATGATTTTTGGCTCATTGAAGTGGAAGGCAAGGTCATTGGATCCGTGAGTTACTACTGGGAGCATAAGCCTTCGCTATGGCTTGAAATGGGGATAGGTATCTATGATTCGGGGTATTGGAGTGGTGGCTATGGTACGAGAGCACTTCGATTGTGGATCGACCATTTGTTTAATACATTGCCTCTAGTAAGAGTAGGCTTTACAACCTGGTCAGGAAACCATCGGATGATGAAGGTCGGGGAGAAGCTGGGCATGACCCTCGAAGCCAGGCTTCGCAAGTGCAGATATTATAATG
Source organism: Paenibacillus polymyxa M1 (assembly GCF_000237325.1). Classification (NCBI taxonomy): domain Bacteria; kingdom Bacillati; phylum Bacillota; class Bacilli; order Caryophanales; family Paenibacillaceae; genus Paenibacillus; species Paenibacillus polymyxa. Next base: position 4,997,191 of record NC_017542.1, on the reverse strand, counting down.
GAAAGTATTATGATTCGATCCGAATGGGGCTTTTACGGGAAGAGTGGGAAGTGTGATTAAAATATAAAGTATAGAAGACTCGCAAGAAGGATCTTTTTTCAAAGAATCCCATCTTGCGAGTCAAAGTTTCAATGATTTGAATCGATCATTTTTGGAATGCGAAAGGTTACTGAGGACAATCGGCAAAAATAGTTAGCAATTCATCAGCATTTGGTCCAGTATCAACTTGTTGGGCAACGACTTTTCCATCTTTAATATATGCTAATGTTGGAGTAGCTTGTAAATTGATGTGATCTCTAAGAAATTGCCGAATGGCTGGTCCCCAGTCCCCACCATCCAGATTGTAATAATAGATGGGTTGTGATATACGCACAGAAAATTCTTTTAAAATGGGAGAGAATTCACGACAATCGGAGCAACTAGGTCTACCAATATAAAGGTAAAAACCTTCTCCCGAGTTGAATTTGTCCATGGTTTCATTCGCATTAAGTCTAGGTAAATCTTTTACATCATTCTCGTATTCTTCAACAGTCGGAATATTTTTATTTTGTTCTATAGTCGTAAAATTCTTATGTTTTGCAGCATAGTTAGTATCATTAGCAATGAAAAAGCTTGTCAAACACATACAGAATATAAAAGCTAGTTTGAACGGTAGAATTTTTCGGTTTTTTATCATAAGAAACCTCCACATTAATTTTTTGCCTGATACTAATTTTACGGACATATAATATTATTTTGATTATCACCTTCTTAAAATATTTATACGGAGCCTTAACAGACTATTGAGATTAATTGCTTCAGATAGCCTGTATTCTTAAGCTGTAGTTAATCTATGAATAAGGTTACTACAGTTGATCTACGTAAAAATATTACTGTAATAATCAGCGCATATTGTGTCATTTTGCGTCTTGCTGAATACTCTAGTAACTCGTAATTATAATGGTCAGCATTGAATTTCTAATACATTTTTATCGAAAATTTGCTTTTTATAGCATGAAATTGGTTATTTTATCACTTACACATTCTATATCAAACTAAAGTGCTAATTTATATATAGCATTCTACAAATTTGATAGGATAGGTGAAGACTATGTTTAACAACAAACAAGTAGTCATAATTGATACTGGAATGGATATGACGAATCAAAGTTTAAATAAACATGTTATAGATGGAGTGAGATTTCAATTTTCAGGAAACGAAATTATCGAGGATAATGATTTTCAGGATGACCATGGGCATGGAACATCTGTGGCAGATACGATTATGCAAGTTTTTAGTGAGGCTCAGTTTTACATCATAAAAATAGCAAATGAAGAAGGGAAAACGAGTACTAGACTCTTGCAGATGGCGTTGAAGAAATGCCTTAATCTGAATATTAAATATATATGCATAAGCATTTCGGTTACTTCAGAAGGATACTATCAGCAACTTAGCCAAATTACACAGCAGTTAGTAGATCAAAATAAACTTATTTTTGTATCTGTAAAAAATGGTAGTCAGAGTAGTTATCCAGCTAGTCTGCCTACTGTCATTGGTGTAAATGGGCAAATGTTTTGTTCAATTGAGTCATTTTTGTTTTCAAAAAGTAAAGAGATCCAAGCCGTATTTGATGAAGCTCCAATTTTTGTCTATACACTTGCCGAACGATTTGCCTTTTTTAAAGGTACCTCTAAAGCGAATGCTCTTTGTGTGGGGAGAAGTATGCAACTGATCTCTTCTGAGGTGACGAACTCTGTCATTTATAATAAAGATATCACGTTTTCAGAGGTTAATGATATTCTTGAACGCAGTGCTTTGGAATATGAGGTGACAGTACCTAAATTTAAACCCATCCTTGATGCTGACATTGATAGTAACTTAGTAAAAAAATTTGGCAAGTCTATAGAAAAAGCGATTTATGAAACCACTAATCTTGAAATTGACATCCATTCTTTATATAAGTTTCCCTTTATTTCTGAGTTAACGGGAATAACTTTTAGTAATTTTGATGATTTTTGGAGTAGCTTAGAAAAAGAGTTGAATCATACCTTAAACGATTATCACAATATACATATATTAAATGTATGTTCTCTTGCAGCATTGTTGAAGTACTTGGAGGAGCTAGGTATTTAATCAAATTAAGCTGTTTGAAATCTATATTTTTAGTATTTAAATAAAAACATAAAAATGTATTTATTTAGAAAAAAGTGTTGATTATAGAAAACTTGAAATGCTATACTATATATGTAATTAGTAAGCATTATATAATATATAAGGTTAACTTTGAAACTACATAATAAACCCGGCAAAGAGGGGATTGGAATTGTGCTGGGCATGACCGGAAATCATATTGTTCCTTGCAACTGAGAATTAATTCATTGATGTGAAGTTCATGAGTTAACCTATACACGATACTTTACAATTAAGAATAATTAATGTATGTAGGGATGTGATTGGATGTTAAACATTGCTCTGTGTGATGATACAAATGTAGAACTTGCCCGGGTGGAGAGGTTTACGTTAGAATATCCCTTTACTAAAGTAGAAGTAGATACTTTTGGAAGTGGGCAAAAGTTGCTGCAATATGTAGCTAAGAATAAAACGGAATACAATATTTATCTGCTTGATATTGAGATGGCGGATATGGATGGCATTAGTTTAGCCAAAAAAGTAAGAGAGTTTGACAATAAAGCTGTAATTATCTTTGTAACCAATTATGACGAATACATGCCAGATGTATTTAAAGTACAAACCTTTGATTACATACTGAAACCTGTGAATAAAGAAACCCTTTTTGAGGTTCTTCAAAGAGCTGATCACTATTTGCATAGTTCACATAGTTATTTTGAGTTTAGCTATGAACGAAATAAGCTCATTGTAAACGAAGATGAAATTATGTACTTTGAGAAAAGTGGAAGGGCTGCTTATATTTATACAGAGACAAAAGAATATAAGTGTAATCAGACAACTTCACAAATACTTGCTCAACTTGATCCGATGGCTTTCACTCAGGTTCATGCTTCGTATATCATTAACCTGAAATACGTTGTAGGAATAAAATGCGAAAATATTATGATGAAACGGATCGTAAATGGCGAAATTCAGGATACTTATTTGGAACTACCGATCAGTAGAAAGTATAAAAAAGATTTTAAACAAAAAATGATGAATTATATGAGGAAGAGATTCTAATTGGAAAGAGCCATGTTTGATTTTATACTCAATTCATTTGATATTTTCATCATAAGTAGATTTCTGAATAAAGTTTTATTTACTAAAAAGGGACTTTCGACGGAGAAAATCTGGCTGTTTACGATTGCATTAATAGGTCTGACAGTAGTCAGTATGTATTTTTTGAAAATAACATTTGATGTTATGCTAAATGTTGTTCCAGTGTTCACTGTACTTTGTTTTTACCCGAAAAATCATATAACAACAAAACTGTGTTGGGGTACAGTTGTAATTGCAATTGAAATCTTATCTGAAGGAGTATGTTACGCCATCATGAATGTTTGTTTTCCAAATGTACTCCTTACATCAGATAATGTATCTTATTATTACGAAGCGGGTGCTCTCCTCTCAAAAATCAGTAAATTTTCCTTTTTTTTATGGGTTCCTTTACTTTTTAAAATAGATGTTTCTCAAAGAGAAACTACTCTGCATTATTTATACATGTGTTTGTATGCAGTTCCTATCATAACTCTTTGCTTGTCGTGCAGTCATTTTGATTTGATCTTAAGATCAGGCAAGAACCCAAATGAGTGGTTAAGTGTAATTTCTATGATTGGTGTTTTATCGATCAATATCATCATGTTAATTATTTATGAACAATTAAGTCGAATGTACGGCGAAATCATAGAGCAGGAATTATTAAACTTCAATCTTAAAGCAGAAAATATTCATTATGATAATCTGGAAAAATCGCAAAAAGAAATTCGGAGAATCAAGCATGATATGAAAAATGAATTGTTGACCTTAAAAGGATTGTTGAAAGAAAATAACGTAGAGGCAGCAGAGGGGTTTATAGAAGGAATTCTCTCAGATATTAAATGTACTGAAACTCAGAAATACACACCCAACAATGTGCTTAATTACGTACTCACCGAGAAAATAAATTTAGCTACTAAAAAAAGTATTGTAGTGAACGTTGATAGTTTTCTTCCAGAAAAATTTTCTCTAAATAATAATATTATAGCCGTTGTTTTTGGTAATTTGCTGGATAATGCAATAGAGGGCTGTGACAAGGTGACTGAAGGTAAGAAAACAATGGATATAAAATTAAAATATCATGAAAAGCAGCTTTATATAGAGATTTCCAATACGTTTAATCCACTGTTTGTAAATAGTAATTTTATAAGTAATAAAAAGAATAGAAAAAATCATGGTTTTGGATTGAAAAGTGTCAAGCAGATTGTAAAAGAAAACTCAGGAATCCTGGATATAAGGACCGGGGGAGACCGGTTTTGCGTCAATATTATTTTATGGGACTTAGAATAGGAACCCAATTCGTGAAAGGGCGTAGACGCTTATGCAGCTACGTCCTGCTCCTGCATTACAACAATATTTGTTCATATTTACTCCCTAGTTCACTATCATGTGTAATTAATATGATGGTATGGTTGTACTTTAGATCATCTAATAGATCAATAAAGTTCTTTTTTACAACACCATCTAAATTTGAAGTGGGTTCATCAAAAATTAATACTTCTTTATTAGTATAGATATTCCGCAGTATCGAAATTAATTGCTGCTGTCCTCCTGATAAAGAAAAATTTTTACCGATTATTTGATCTTTTTTACTTTCTTCGATAAATTTCTTGGTATCCAATAATTCGATATATGAATTCAGCTGACTCATAGGGATACCCTGTTGCCCCAGAGTTATATTGTTAAAGATCGTATCTACATACATGACGGGTTCCTGGAAGCATATCCCTACTTTGCTGATAATATCTTTGCGTTTCCATTCTCTCATTTCCTTTTCGTTCACTAAGATATCACCTGTATAATTACAATTAATCTTGGTGAGTAATTTTAATAGTGTGCTTTTTCCTGCCCCGTTGCGTCCTGAAAGGCAATAAATATGATTTCCATGAACAGAGAACGAAACATCGGATAGCGCTTTTTCCAAACCGTTATAGCTATAACTTACATTTTTAAATTCTATGTCCATTTTATTTCACCTCTTCAGCTCTTATAATCGACTCAATTCTTTCGATTGATACTTTTGTCTGCTTCCAAGTGGCCACATAGTTTGTAACACTTTTGATCGGACTTATGATCTGATTTGAATAATAAACAAATACCGTCAGTACTCCCATACTTGTTTGGCCTTTCATTACTAAAATTGTACCCACCCCCAAAAGCAATACACTTCCAATAGAGGTAATGACAGAAGGGACAGTGGAAGCTACGATAATTGTATTGCTTCTCTGTCTATAAGCTTCAAGTGATTTTTCCTCTAAAGGCATGTACTTTCCCAAAATATAGTCTTTTATATCCATTCCAATAGAATATAAAAGTGATCCAAGCGTATGCCTAATATAAGAAATAGAGTCATCATAAGCATTCATGACTGCTTTTGTCTTGTGAGTAATTCTTTTATTAAAGAAAATTTGACTAATCATTGTTAGAAGCATGATCAAAAGTACAAGTGTAAATAATTTGTAGTTGAAAAAAAGCAATACAATACAAATAACAATTAGAAAAAGTAAGTTTGATATTAGCATAGGGATACCGTGGGATACTAATCTTTCGATGATTCCAATGTCGTTAATAAACAGGGAAAATAGCTTATCGCTGTTTGAAGTAATGGTCTCACCTGGCAAAACAAAAAACTTTTCTAACAACTTTTTTTTCATAGCATAAGAGATTCTTTTACCTAATTCGGCAAAAATGAATTCACAAAGTAAACTGCATAGGTGAGATAGAATAAATAAGCCTGTTGCTATTCCTATAAACTTCACAATTAAGGAGAGATCTTTGGATACTAGTCCAGAATCAACAATCTTACTTATGTATTGGGGAATTATCATGCTAAGTATTGTATCTAAAGCTTGAAAAACTAAAATAAGTACAATAAAAAGATAAAATTTATGAACTTCTTTAAAAATCCAATTATATTTTCTAAGCATAAAATTCCATTCCGCCCTTCTGATACAAATATATAAAGAAGCTACTTCTCATTCTACTATCGAATATCTAATAATTATATTTATGGTATAAATGACCTCTTTAATGTCGTGAAATACATCTATGTATACGTTTTTTACGGATGTAGCGCGTCTTTCTCTCATCCCCTCAAATACTCTAAAGAATCCATTGTTATTTAACTCTGATTATTATCAATTTATGGCATTAAAACATTAGATTATGACATAACAGTAAATATCAGAACAATTCATGATCTATTTAATAGAATGGAAAATGAATTTGGGATGTATGAGAGGAGAAAAAATCATGGTATATGTTTTAAATCCTTACTCACGTGAACTATTTCATAATCATCAAGTCATTATCGCGAATACAAAATCAGGAGCTTTTTTGAAAACCTCTAAATCTTATTATCTTGTGCTGAAGGATATGGTTAATAATGGGGAGATTGAGTCGTTATTAAGTCCTACCAAAAGTTCTCAACATGCTGATGTTATTCATAATTTAACAAGTCTCTTTTATGAATTGGTGAATATCAAATGTATTCTAACCGAAGAACAATTAACAAATATTCATGAGGAGGTCTTGGATGTTGTTTATCTAGGATTAACAAATAGATGTAATTTACACTGTAAACATTGCAGCGCTTCAGCGGATGCTCATTTTACCGATGCACTAACAACTGAAAAAGTGAAAGAAATCATTGATCAGATCGTCGTACTTAAACCCCAAGCCATCAATGTTACGGGTGGAGAGCCTATGATGCGATTAGATATCATGGAGCTTTTGGCGTACATAAAACAAACATTCAACGGAGCCATTTTGCTCTCTACCAATGGCCTTTTTATAACCCCAAAAAATGTGGAACAATTGATTAGGTATGTAGATAAGGTTTCCCTTAGTCTGGACGGTTATGATGAAGAAACTTGCGATCAAATTAGAGGCAAAGGTGTTTTTAGTAGAGTTCTAAAAAGTATAAAACTAATGCAAAGTAATGGGCTGAAAAAAATCGCATTATCAATGGTTATTACAAAATATACTTTTGATGGAGGTGAAGATAAATTCCTTGATTTGTGTGAAAAATTAGGTGTTAAACCTATTTTAAGAATCTTAACATCCGCTGGAAGGGCAGGAGAGAATAGTGAAGAGATTTTTCCCGAAAAGCCATTTGTAGATGATCTGACCTCTCAAGATGTTACCTGTCGACTTTGTTCACCAGGGAAAAGGGAGTTATTTATTGGAGGTAATGGGAAAATTTATCCTTGTGGGGGGTTGATGGATTCTGATGATTTTGTTTTAGGAAATGTATTTGATGATAATTTAATTGAATTAATGGCTAAAGGCAATCCAAAAGCAGATCATAATAAAATCGGATGTGTAAGACCATGGGAATTTGAACCCTGTAAGAACTGCAACGTTAATTTATTTTGCCATCACTGCATAAGCAACATCTACTATTTGCATCAAAACCAAGAGTTGTTCGATACCATTTGTCAAAAACAAAAGAAACAACTTCAAGAACTAGTTTGGAATAGCTAAATTTTTATTTAAGGAGAGTAATGCCATGAACTTCACATATTGGGTAACTGAAGATTGTAACTTGAAATGTAAATATTGTTATGTTAGTAAAGTACCAAAAATGATGAGTAGGGAAACGGCTGCAAAAGCTATTGATTTTACGGAAAAAAAGCTTGCAGCAAATCCTTTGGATCCTAAAGATAAAATACGCATAGCATTACATGGGGGGGAACCATTACTTAATTATCCGATCATTCGTTATCTAGTAGAAGAGTTAAAGCAAAAAATTCATGGCGAAGTTTCTTTTAGAATGACAACGAACGGCACCATTTATAATCAAGAAATACTTGATTATGTTTCTGAAAATATCCAATTAACAATTAGTTTGGATGGGAAGCAAGAAAGTCACGATATCAACAGAGTATACAGAAATGGGAAAGGAAGCTTCAATCGAGTGATTGAAACTCTTGACTACATTAATCATCAATCACATTTTTTTCGAGTAAGAATGACTGTTACACCTAATAATGTTTCATATTTTGCTGACAATTATATTTTCCTTTTTGAAAAAGGGTATCCGACTGTCAGCTTTGCGCTAGATGAAAGTAATCCGAATTGGAATAAAGAACTTATGAAAGTTTATCAAAAGAATCTTGACGAAATATTTTCATATATGGTGAATAAAGATATCATCAAAGCACAGTATTTTTTATATAATTTCAAAAACGCATATTTTCGGCCAAGAGGAACGTGCGATGGATGTCATAGCAGCTTTCATATTTCTAGTGCTGGGAATATTTATCCTTGTATTCTTGCAGTAGGCCACGAAGAATTTTCCATGGGGGATGTATTTTCTGATATAATTGAACATCGTTTGTCCAATTTAGATGTAATCAACCAAAAAGATCAAGGGGATTGTACAAAGTGTGCTATGTATAATAATTGTCGCAGCAAAATGTGTAAAATTATTAATAAAATCCAAACTGGAAATCATTATGAATCATCACCCGTATTTTGTGCAACTCAAAGGATACACTATTCAATAGTGAAGGAGTATGAATATATATTAAAAAACTTCGAGCTTCTTCTTTCTACCCACTGATTCCTCAGATGGGGACGGTGATATTATCCCCTTTGGGTAGAGAGTGTTAAAAGAGCACATATATGATGTGATCTGGCACTACTTTCTAAAGGGGATTTGTCATGGCCATCAAAGAACAGAAGTTTAGAATATACACACCAGAGTTCAAATTGAAGGTGGTACGTATGCATTTTCTCTGTTTTCTCATTATTATAATTAATTTCAGGGAGGTTAGAGAACAAGTACAAACTATAGAGGTGAGTAAATAAGAAATGACCTAGCCAGAAGTTTTTGCTAGGTCATTTCTTTTCTTGACTAGGGGATATTTATTCTGCTGTTCGCAGTCGTTCTACGATAGTTTTCTTGTTGCTCAGAGAATAAATAGCGAGAGGAAGACAGATCCCAAGCACGAGCAGAACAAGTAGCACGAGGATCAGCGGCCAGATAATAAATCTATAACTCATAAACCATATTTGGGCACTCAAGGGTCTCACAATCAAGATGGAAAATAGGCTTCCTAATAAGATGGAGCATAAGCTGGTGCCGAGCACATAGTACATCCCCTCATAAACAAGCATTGTTTTTAATTGTTTGTTGGTCATGCCGATGCTTTGTAGTATAGCAAATTCTTGATGGCGGGTCAGAATGCTAGTTAGAAGCGTGTTTGCAAAATTAATAATGCCAATCACACCAATAATAATACTGAGCGTACCGCCGATCATCAGAATTGTTTTTTGCATACCTGAAAGCGTGTCAATTGAGGTGAATTTGGATTTATAATGCATCGTTGGCTCCTTTATTTCGGTATAGTTCTTTAAGAAGCTCTCCATCGTTTTTTCTTTACTATTGGACACATTAAAGGCATAACTCATCACCACAGGCTTCTTCACAAGCGTTTTATAGATATCCGCCGGGAGATATAAGTTAGTATAAGTAGGAACGGCTACACCAGAATTGGTTGATTTTACGCCAACATGACCAAGCACTGTGAATTCATGACTAGTATACCCCTGGGCATTTGCTGTGCCCATATAGTTATGAAGAGTAACCTTTTCACCTACTTTGTATACGGATAGTTCCATGTCAGGATTATCGTAATTGTCTAATATGATCCCTTCCAAAATATACTTTCCCGAAGCTAGCTTGTCATAATCAAGTTCACCATCAATTAATTTTAGTCGGTGAAGGGGGAGAGCTTCAAGCCCATACACTACTGTAGATAAGTTGCCACGAGCGTCAGGAGTGACGATTTCCCCGTACAACTTCATCCCCTCTTTGTTCTCTTTATGCTCGACAGTGAATAAATTGCTGCCACTGTACAATCGTCCACCTTCTTCAAAACCGGGTTGTGTCTGTACGGCCTGAATATAGCTTTCCGTCGTTGCATTGTCAGGGCCTGTGAAATATTCTTGAAAATAATCAGCATGTGCAATCAGAAAGTCAGTATCATTGTTTTTTGACACAAAGTTATCCATATCCAGACTCTGGGATAATGTAAGAGTAGTATTCAGTAGCATTAAACCTAGAGAAAGGCTAAGCAGCACTAAAGTGGTCCGCTTCTTATTGCGCCCTAAGTTGGCTCGAGCCATCAGCGGCATTTTAGCACCGTTAGTTGATTTTTTTAGTTTTTTCTCACCCTTTTTGGTATCTCCGTCTACGTATCTTACAGCCTCGATTGGAGACACAGTCGCTGCAACCCTAATAGGCTTATAAATGCTGATCATAACTGTCACGACTGCAAACAGAGCTGAGCCGATAAAAATCCATGGGCTGGGGGATAGGGTTACCTCAGCATTTGCGTGCCTATAATTGTTCATAAGCAGCAGAGGGATAAGCGATTTGCCGACCCCAAAACCCCCGAGCAAGCCGATGGGAACCCCGATCAAGGAAAGAAATAATGCCTGTCTATGAATGAGCCTACGGAGTTGACTACTGCTTGTGCCGATGGTTTTTAGAAGACCGTAGAAACGAATATCACGCATCACCGAGATTTGGAAAATATTATAGATGATCAAATAGCCAGTAAGCATGATCAGTAACAGGCCACCAGCTAGGACAAAGATGGTTTCAGGGTCCGAACTGAAAGTGTTGGAAAGATACGCCCAGTTCATAGAAGTTTCAATGAAGTTCGGTGCATTTTTGTCAAGGGAATAACCACTTTCTGTAATCACTTGATCAAGTTTTCCCTGGATGTTCGAGCTGTTATCGAACATGATACCTGCATTGATGGCTCCGGTCATATCATGATCCTGCTTATATGTGTAGCGTAATTCTTCGGCATGTGCATCCACATAAGCTTTAGAAGCATAAATTTGACCTCTGTCTATCATGGCGGCGGGGTCACTCTTCCACCAGCCGGAGAGGATAAATTCACGCTGTACCATTTTGCCGTGAACCTCAAGCTTCAAGGACAATGTGGCGCCCTCTTTCAGGGGAATACCCAGTAACTGTAAGGTGCTAGAGTCCGCGATAACCTCATTTTCTGCCACCGGTTTGTGGCCTTTTTCTAGCTCAATCAATCCTAGCTTTAGCCCTACATCGTCATGATACCAGAACTCCGTTTTGCGCTTTAAAAATTGCTCGTTTGTTACCTTTCCACTTAACAAGCGGTTATATGCTATCTCCTTAATAAGAGGGTGGTCTTTGACCTGATTAAATTCCTCATCGTTGATATATTTAAGTAAAGCATGCGCAGTTCCCCCGGACTGCCGCATCGTTGCCTGCTGGAGACTTTCTATCGCGCCAATCCCCATAGTAAACAGAGATGTAAATAACAAAGTGGTTAAGGCAATAGCGATAATCGCAATAATATTGCGGGTTTTATTCGCTTTAAAACTTTTATCTGATAAATTACGAACTGCCTTACTGTTTTTTATTTTGATCATCTAGTCGCACCACCTACTATTTTACCGTCCTCAATGCGGATGATGCGATCTGCCATCTGCGCGATTTCCTCGTTGTGGGTAATCATCACCATTGTCTGGGCGAACTGCTGGCTGGATACCTTGATCAATCCCATCACATCCAGACTGGTTTTACTGTCCAGGTTGCCAGTAGGCTCGTCAGCCAAAATAATGGCTGGTTTCGTCGCCAGTGCTCTCGCAATAGCGACTCGCTGCTGCTGACCTCCCGAAAGATTGCTTGGTAGATTGTTTAATTTGTTCTTAAGCCCCAGTGTATTTGTAATTTGGGTCAGATAGGCTTTGTCTGGTTGTTTCCCATCCAGTTCAATGGGGAGCACGATATTCTCATAGACATTTAAGACTGGAACTAGATTATAATTTTGAAACACGAAGCCAATCTTTCTTCGGCGGAAAATGGTCAATTCTTCATTTTTTAGAGAATAGATATCCTTGCCGTCAACGGTTACGTTTCCGCTTGTAGGCCGATCCAGCCCACCAAGCATATGTAGAAGGGTGGACTTCCCGCTACCGGATGTACCAACGATAGCGACAAATTCACCGCTTTCCACCTCCAGATTCACACCATCTAAGGCATGAACAGCGGTATCCCCGTTACCGTAAGTTTTTCTTAGCCCTCTGGTTTCTAATATCTTCATTTTTTTGCTTTCCTCCCAATAAAAATATCTGCATCGTAATTGCTTACAATACAAATTTTATTATAATACCTCTTTCTTTCTACAATCTTTCTGAAATCTAACAGAATTGAAAGATTATTTGAGTGAGAGTAGAAAGATCGGATTGTAATGGGTGTTGGGAAATGTAGGAGGGACAGACTCTGTCTGAAATATTTGTTATATCAAAAGATATTTATACTTGCAGGATATGAAGGGATGTTAACGGTATTGATATTATAAAAGCAAAAAGAGATGAGAGGATCAAAGAGAAGGAGGGGCATCCCGGTCTAATCTGCTAATTATGCCAAATAGCATGCTGATTTTTACAATAGAAAATTTAGAGGTATTTTTAATGATATTTTAATAGTGAAAGGAGGTGGAATTAACATGGAAAAAATCGAGATTTTAGAAAATGTAGATTTTGATATGGAAGTACAATGTAATCCTAATCATTGCAATTTTGATTGTCTCGAACCCAATGGACATTGTAGCTCTAATACCTTGCAAACCACTTAAAGAATGATTTTGTCTAATACCCTCGTCTTTTAAGACGAGGGTACTTTCTTTTGCATCATATCTGGGTGAGTAGAGTAGTGCTCTATTTTCCTAGGCGATTCCGGTAGAACACCCTCTTTCATGTTCTGTGCTGCTGCCGTCATGAGGCTTGTTCCTTATCATTTGGAGTCTGCACAATTGTCAATAGCGAAATTCATGGAGCTAATTGGTATCCGTGAAGCTTCACTCAATTGTAGATGGTAAAGTAGTCGATAAGGATGATTATGAACAAAGAAAAAATTAGCGCTATGATCGTTCTCGTATCCATACCAGGTATGTCGAATATAGGAACAGTTTACATTATGATCCATGATAATTCGACGAGTCTTCCTCAAGGGGATAAGCGTTCTCTCCGTAATACTATGCAGTGCGTCTACATAGGCTCTGGAAGTGAATGTTTTCTCTTGATTTTACATACTACTAAGTTCCCGCCCGTTTCTGTATATTTTACAGCATTGTCCATAATACAGCCATCCATTTCAGAACAAAGCAAGTATGAATCGGTGTATTCTCCATAACAATAGAGATGTCTTTGGTATCTGCCTTTGGAATCATTTGCTCCCGTGCAACGTGCAGCAGCTCTTGAACAGATTCCTGCCTCGGCGATACCGTGATAATCCCCACTTTTAGTCGCGATGTTTTCACCAATGTATTGGTCAGGAAATTAAGTTTTTCTGCTCGTGAAGCCAAAGCTTTTATACAAGAAGAGCTATCCTCAGGTAAATCATGCTCACTAAGCAGTTGTGCGTAGAGAAGGATGTTGGCAACAGGTGTCTTCGTTTGGTGGGAGATGTCGGAAATGAGCTTGTTTATCTTATTCTTCTCTACCAGCAGATTTGTTGAGAAGACAGAGCAAATAGAAAGAAATTGCGCAAGCCTGGTTTCTACAGAGGATAACACGGATTCGTCAAAAGCATGCTCTGCAAATTCCTCATTAATTGCATCATCAATAATTATTTCGGTGGATGCATGATTTTATGTATGTTTTTACGATATAGAAGAACGACAGCCGCGGCAGCAAAGGTAGAGCAATTCCTATATACACATGGTTAAGTATTATCATATCACTTCACCGCCCATCTATATCCCAGCCCATAAACTGTTTTAATGTATTCGGGAGAGGAGGGGGAATCCGCCAATTTGTTGTAACCGCCAAGGCATTTTTACCTACAAACTCAGCTCCATCAGTTGTCCATATGCTGTCAATCAAGCGATCGCGAGATACAGTATTGCTTGATCGATTAGGATGCGCAACAATTTTTGCTCAGTTTTACTTAGTTCAATGGGTGTGCCATTCTTAATAAATGCCATCCTCTCAAATGAAAAGGAAGAATTGTCAAGCTGAAAGGAATCTGTAAGCGGATACCTAGCTCTTTTTAGCTGAATATCTACTTTGGCCCCCAGCACCCAATTCGAACTCAGTGACAATATCTGTTTCCATATCATTCGCAGTCAGAACGACGACTGGTACAGTTGTTTTTTTTTACGTATATGGGTTAAAAGGTCGAGTCCACTTCCATCCGGCAAATTCACATCAAGAATCATTAGGTCAAAGGCAGTGACGTTCAATTGTTCTTTTGCAGTAGCTATGTCATACGCTTGCGTAAATAGGTTGTTAGGTTCTTTAAGATCAGGAACAATCCCGTTACTCAAGGCGATATCATCCTCGATAATTATTATATAGTTCATTATTCTCCTCTTGTATTTTGGTTAAACAATTCCGAGCTCTAACAACCGCTCACAATAAAAATGTAAATGAGAGCCGCCCATTCTCTATTTCTATTTTACAGGATATGCTCTTATTTGCTCATGGTTCAAGGAGTAGGTATTAAACCACTGTTGAATAACCATGAAATGACCCAGCCAAAAGTTTTGACCAGGTCATTTTCTTTACAGGGGGATTTATTCTGCTGTTCGCAGTCGTTCTACGATAGTTTTCCTGTCACTCAGAGAATAAATAGCGAGAGGAAGACAGATCCCAAGCACGAGCAGAACAGGCAACATGAGGATCAGCGGCCAGATAATAAATTTATAACTCATAAACCATATTTGGGCACTCAGGGGTTTCGCAATCAAGACGGAAAGTAGGCTTCCTAATAAGATGGAGCATATGCTGGTGCCGAGTACATAGTACATCCCCTCATATACAAGCATTGTTTTTAATTGTTTATTAGTCATGCCGATGCTTTGTAGTATAGCAAATTCTTGATGGCGGGTCAGAATACTAGTTAGAAGCGCGTTTGCAAAATTAACAATGCCAATCACACCAATAATAATACTGAGCGTACCGCCGATCATCAAAATCGTTTTTTGCATACCTGAAAGCTCGGCAATTACGGTGGATTTGGACCGATAGTCCATCACTGGCTCCTTTATTTCGGTATAATTCTTTATAAAGTTCTCCATCGTTTTTTCTTTACTGTCGGATACATTAAAGGCATAACTCATTATCACAGGCTTCTTCACAAGCGTCTTGTAGATATCCGCCGGGAGATAGAAGTCAGTATAACTAGCAACGGCTACACCAGAATTGGATGATTTTACGCCAACATGACCAAGCACTGTGAATTCATGGCTAGTGTACTCCTGGGCATTTGCTGTGCCCATATACTTATGAAGAGTAACCTTTTCACCTACTTTGTATACGGATAGTTCCATTTCAGGATTATCGTAATTGTCTAACCTGACCCCTTCCAGGATGTACTTTCCTGAAGCTAGCTTGCCATAATCAAGTTCACCATCAATTAATTGTAGTCGGTGAAGGGGGAGATCTTCAAGCCCGTACACTATTGCAGATAAGTTGCCGCGAGCGTCAGGAGTGACGATTTCCCCGTACAACTTCATCCCCTCTTTGTTCTCTTTATGCTCGACAGTGAATAAATTACTGCCACTGTACAATCGTCCACCTTCTTCAAAACCGGGTTGTGCCTGTACGGCCTGAATATAGCTTTCCGTCGTCGCATTGTCAGGGCCTGTGAAATGTTCTTGAAAATAATCAGCATGTGCAATTAGAAAGTCAGTGTCATGGCTTTTAGACACATACTTATTCATATCCAGACTTTGGGATAATGTAAAAGTAGTATTCAGTAGTACTAGACCTAGAGAAAGGCTAAGCAGAACCAAAGTAGTCCGCTTCTTATTGCGCCCTAAGTTGACTCGAGCCATCAGTGGCATTTTAGCACCGTTAGTTGATTTTTTTAGTTTTTTCTTCCCCTTTTTGGTAGCTCCGTCTACGTATCTTACTGCCTCGATCGGAGACACAGTCGCCGCAATTCTGCTAGGCTTATATGCACTGATCATAACTGTCACGACTGCAAACAGAGCGGAGTCGATAAAAATCCATGGGTTGGGGGATAGGGTTACCTCAGCGTGCCTATAATTGTTCATAAGCAGCAGAGGGATAAGCGATTTTCCGACACCAAAACCCCCGAGCAAGCCGATGGGAACCCCGATTAAGGAAAGAAATAATGCCTGTCTGCGGATGATTCTGCTGATTTGTCTGCTGGTTGTGCCGATGGTTTTTAGAAGACCGTAGAAACGAATATCACGCATCACCGAGATTTGGAAAATATTATAGATGATTAGATAGCCAGTAAGCATGATCAGTAACAGACCAGTGGCTAGGGGAAAGACGGCTTCAGGGTTCGAACTGAAGGTGTTGGAAAGATACGCCCAGTTCACAGAACTTGCAATGTAGTTCGGTGCATTTTGGTCTAGGGAATAACCGCTTTCTGTAATCACTTTATTAAGATTTTCCCGCATGTTCGAGCTGTTATCGAACATGATATCTGCATTGATGGCTCCGGTCATATCATGATCCTGCTTATATGTGTAGCGTAATTCTTCGGCATGTGCATCCACATAAGCTTTAGAAGCATAAATTTGACCTCTGGCTATCATGGCGGCGGGGTCACTCTTCCACCAGCCGGAGAGGATAAATTCACGCTGTACCATTTTGCCGTGAACCTCAAGCTTCAAGGTCAATGGGGCGCCCTCTTTCAGGGGGATACCCAGTAACTGTAAGGTACTAGAGTCCGAGATAACCTCATTTTCTGCCACCGGTTTGTGGCCTTTTTCTAGCTCAATCAATCCTAGCTTTAGCCCTAAATCGTCATGATACCAGAACTCCGCACGACGCTTTAAAAATTGCTCGTTTGTCACTTTTTCACTTAACAAGCGACTATACGCTATCTCTTTAATAAGAGGGTGGTCTTTGATGTGATTAAATTCCTCTTCGTTGATATATTTGAGAATACCCTGCCCTCCCCCACCAGCCTGTCGCATCGTTGCCTGCTGGAAACTTTCCATCGCGCCAATCCCCATAGTAAACACAGATGTAAATAACAAAGTGGTTAAGGCAATAGCGATAATCGCAATAATATTGCGGATTTTATTGGCTTTAAAACTTTTATCTGATAAATTACGAACCGCCTTACTGTTTTTTACTTTGATCATCGGGTCGCACCACCTACTATTTTACCGTCCTCAATGCGGATGATGCGGTCTGCCATCTGCGCGATTTCCTCATTATGAGTAATCATCACCATCGTTTGGGCGAACTGTTGGCTGGATACTTTGATCAATCCCATCACATCCAGACTCGTTTTACTGTCCAGATTTCCGGTGGGTTCATCTGCCAAGATAATGGCGGGCTTGGCTGCCAGTGCTCTGGCAATAGCTACACGTTGCTGTTGTCCACCGGAAAGATTGTTTGGCAGATTATTCATTTTGTGGTCAAGGCCCAAGGTATGTACAATTTTATCTACGTGGGCTTTGTCCGGTTCTTTACCGTCCAGTTCAATAGGAAGCACAATATTTTCGTAGACATTTAAGACAGGCACCAGGTTGTAATTTTGAAACACGAAGCCAATCTTTCGTCTGCGAAAAATTGTCAATTCTTCGTCCTTCAATGTAAAAATATCTTTGCCGTCAATCGTAACGTCTCCACTTGTTGGACGATCAAGTCCACCCAGCATATGCAGAAGGGTAGATTTGCCGCTCCCGGATGTACCGACAATAGCGACAAATTCTCCGCTTTCCACCTCCAGATTTACGCTGTCTAAGGCATGAACAGCAGTATCTCCATTACCGTAATGCTTCTTTAATGCCTGAGTTTTCAATAGAGCCATATACGTTCTCCTCCACAAAAAAATGTCTGGATCGTAGTCATCTACAGTACAGACATTAACACACTGATCTTTCTACAATCTTTCTGAAATCTAACGGTATTGAAAGAATTAAGTATCCATAGAAAGAAAAATAGAGAAGGTAGAACCACGGCCGTAGCGTGATCGTACCTTGATGTACCCCCCCTCCGCAGCGATGATTTCTCTAGCTAAAAACAGTCCAATACCTACACCCTCCTGCGAGTTAACAGTGGGGGAGCGATAAAAGCGGGTAAAGATTTTACCTTGTTCTTCTTCTGCAATGCCTATGCCGCTATCGATAATATCAATTCGACAAAACAAATCGTATGCCGTTACTTTTATATTCATGCTTCCGCCTGTCTCTGTATATTTTATGGCGTTATCCATAATGTTATAGACAGCTTCACTCGTCCACTTTAGGTCAAAATAAGCATGGGTAACTGTGTCCTCCATAACAACTGAAATCCCTTTGGCGTCTGCTTTTGGCATCATTTGCTCCAGTGCAGCATCAAGGAGCTTTTGAACAGATTCTCGCCTTGGCGCTACCGTGATAATCCCCGTTTCAAGCCGCGATGTTTTCAACAATGTCTGGATAAGGAAGTTAAGCTTTTCGGCCTGTGCAGATAGAGCTTTCACACAAGTGGAGGTATCCTGTGATAGTTCGTATTCGCTAAGTAGCTGAGAATAAAGCAGGATGTTGGCCACTGGTGTTTTCGTTTGGTGTGAAATATCGGAAATCAGCTCATTTATTTTATTCTTTTCGGCAAGCAGATTTTTGGAAGACACGGAGCAAATAGAAAGAAATTTCGCAAATTTCGCTTCTATTGCAGAGAGAACGGATTCATCAAAGACATCCTCCGAGAAGCTGCCATTTATCGCGGCATCCAGCATGTTCTCAATAGTTTTCATTGTTCTTTGGATGCTCCTGCGATACAGCATGATAGCAACCACAGCAGTGCATACAGCAGCGACGGCAATTCCAATACATATATAGAGGAGTGTTGTCATCTCATTTCAACGCCCATGTGTAGCCCAGCCCATACACCGTTTTAATATATTGTGGGGAGGAGGGATGATCCTCCAATTTATCCCGCAACCTTTTTATCGTAACTGACAAAGCATTTTCACCTACATACTCAGCCCCGTCAGTCCAGATGCTGTCTACCAAATGATCACGCGAAACGGTATTTCCTCGATTGTTGATTAGAATGCGCAACAATTTTTGCTCCGTTTTACTTAGTTCAATAGGTGTACCATTTTTAATAAATTCCATCCTCTCAAATGAGAAGGAAAAATCGCCTAGCTGAATGGAGTCTGCAAGCGAGTACCCAGCTCTTTTAAGCTGAACGCCGACTCTCGCTCTCAGTACCATAAGACTGAAAGGTTTGGTGATATAGTCGTCAGCACCCAGCTCAAGACCAGTGACGATATCTGTTTCCATATCATTCGCTGTCAGAACGATGACGGGTATAGTTGTTTTTTTTCGTATATCTGTTAAAAGATCAAGCCCGTTTCCATCTGGTAAATTAATATCAAGAATGACTAAATCAAAAGCAGTGATGTTCAATTGTTCTTTTGCAGTAGCAATGTCATACGTTTGCACAAATACGTTGTTAGGTTCTTTAAGAGCAAGAACAATACCGTTACTCAAGGCGATATCGTCCTCGACGATTAGTATGTGATTCATCATTTTCCTCCTGTTTTTTTGATTCATCAAGTTAATGAATCCCGAATTCCAAGAATTGCCTACAGCAAAAATGGAAAAGAGGGCCCTAAAATCTTGCACCTCTATTTTACAGGATATTGCTCTTATTTGCTCATTCGCTCTTCAGACTATTCAGGTTTTGCTAACACCTTTTTTGACATGGTTTATTCATTGCAAAGAATTTGACAGATACAATATCACTGCTATAATTTATCCTAGTTGTTTTGATAATGATTATCATTATTGGAGGGGAGGACAGGGCCGAAGCTTGGTACGAGTTATTGGACAGGCTCCCTTAGTTAGAGATGAAATTGCGTTATTTAATACTGGCTATTCTGGTACTAGCCTTCGCCTCGGTTTTTATTGGTGTTCATGATGTAACTCCACTTGATTTGTTCCACTTAACCAACGATCAAGCGCAGGTGCTCCTGATTAGCAGATTTCCACGTTTGATCAGCATCATTATCGCAGGAGCGAGTATGAGTATCTGCGGGCTGATCATGCAGCAGCTTACCCGGAACCGATTTGTATCGCCCACCACCGCAGGGACGATGGATGCGGCACGATTAGGTGTGCTGATGGCCATTATGGTGTTTGGAGCGGCGGGATTTTGGACGAAGATGCTGACGGCTTTTGGATTTGCTCTAGGGGGAACGCTGATTTTCATGAAGATATTGGATAAAATCCGTTTCAAGGACCCGGTATTTATCCCGCTTGTTGGTCTGATGTTTGGGGGCATTTTAAATTCGGTGACGACTTTTTTTGCCTACAAATATAATCTGATCCAGGGCATTTCTTCGTGGATGCAGGGGGATTTTTCTCTAATCATGAGTGGCCGCTACGAGATGCTGTATCTTAGTGTTCCTTTGGTTGCGTTGGCGTATATATATGCGAATCGTTTTACAATTGCAGGTATGGGTGAGGATTTTGCAGCCAACTTGGGCGTACATTACAAGCGCACCGTCAATGTGGGTTTGGTGATCGTGGCTTTGGTGTCCTCTGTTGTCATCTTAACCGTCGGGACAATTCCCTTTTTGGGGCTGGTTGTACCCAATCTGGTCAGTATGTATATGGGGGATAATCTGAAAAAAAGCCTGGCTCATACAGCGATCTTGGGCGCCGTTTTTGTGCTGTTTTGCGATATTTTGGGACGGGTGATCATTTACCCATATGAAATTTCTGTAGGGCTTACGGTTGGTGTGATCGGGAGCGCGTTGTTCTTGTATTTGCTGCTGAGGAGAAGGGCTTATGAATCCTAAATTAAAAATCGGAATATTAGCCGCTGCCGCGCTTGTGTTGATTGCTGCTTTTGTGTTTATCGATCTTCCGCACACCTGGCATTACGCGTTGCCGCGACGATTGAAAAAGGTCGCAGCTTTCATTCTGACAGGTGGCTCCATTGCTTTTGCGACCGTTATTTTCCAGACGGTTACGAATAATAAGATTTTGACTCCGGGTATTATCGGGCTGGATTCACTGTATATGCTGATTCAGACGACGATTATTTTTGCATTTGGTTCCGTCCCATGGATTTCGACCAGCAAAGAATTAAACTTTTTGCTGTCAGTGGGGATGATGGTGTTGTTCGCGGGATTGCTATACAAGTTAATTTTCCGCAAGGATGGACGGGGTATTTATGTACTTCTGCTGATCGGTCTGGTGTTCGGGACGCTGTTTAACAGTCTGTCTACCTTTATGGAGGTACTGATTGATCCGAACGAATTTGCGAAAATTCAGGACAAGAGCTTCGCCAGCTTTAGTAATGTAAACACCGAACTGTTATGGCTTTCTGTATTCGTGCTTGTGCTCGTATTTGCTTATGCGTGGAGATTTATTAAGTACCTGGACGTGCTGTCGCTCGGACGGGAGCATGCGATTAATTTAGGTCTCCCTTACAGTTATATCATCAAAAGATTGCTGATTATTGTAGCGATTCTCATCTCCATATCTACGGCACTTGTTGGACCGATCACGTTTCTCGGATTAATTGTGGCCAATGTGGCTTATCAGGTGATGAAGACGTATCAGCACCGTTATATTATTCCGGCCTCCATCTGTGTTAGTGTCATTGCTTTGGCAGGGTGCCAACTGCTGGCGGAAAGAGTATTCGATTTATCGACAACAGTCAGCGTCATTATTAACTTTATCGGGGGGGTGTACTTCCTGTACCTTTTGCTGCGGGAGAATAAATCATGGTAGAAGTCAAAAACGTAACCAAACGCTACGGGAATAAAAATGTGGTGGAGCAGGTGTCCGTCACTATACCTAAAGGCACCATTACCTCCTTTATTGGACCTAACGGCGCTGGGAAAAGCACCCTGTTGTCGATGATCAGTCGCCTAACAGATAGTGATGAGGGAGAAATCCTCATTGACGGACAGGCCGTGAGCCTGACCAAAAGTGAGGAGCTAGCCCGGAAGATATCCATTTTAAAACAGACTAATGATGTCAACATCCGCTTAACCGTGAAGGAACTGGTCAGCTTCGGCCGTTTTCCGTATTCCAAGGGCAGATTGAACAGCGAGGATCGCAAAATGGTAGAGCAGTCTATGGCCTACATGGGACTGGAGGATATGAAGGACAAACATATTGATTTGCTCAGTGGGGGACAGCGGCAGCGGGCGTTTATTGCTATGATTCTGGCACAGGACACGGAATACATACTGCTGGATGAGCCGCTGAACAATTTGGATATGAAGCATTCGGTTCAGATTATGAAGACGCTGCGCAATTTAGTGGATGATCTGGGCAAAACGATTCTGGTGGTGCTTCACGACATTAACTTTGCTTCCTGCTATTCGGACCATATTGTCGGGATGAAGAATGGCAGATTGCTGAAACAAGGAACGGCTGACGAGATGATAGATAGTCAGGTATTAAAGGATTTGTACGATATGGATATTCCGATTCAACAGATCGGTGATCATAAAATTTGTGTGTACTTCACTTAGGGGGAATGTAAAATGAAGAAAAATTTGATGTTTTTAACACTGATGCTTGCACTGGTACTGATCGTATCGGCCTGTGGCAAAGCGGCTCCGGCAACACAGGAAGCGACTGGCGATGGCTCCTCAACTGCAACAACGGAATCCAAAACTGTATCGGTCAAACACGCACTGGATGAAAACCCGGTCCAAGTCAAAGTCAATCCGAAGAATGTCGTTGTTTTTGATTTTGGTTCATTGGATACGCTCGATAAGCTGGGCGTAGACGTTGCGGCGGTAGCGCAGCAGGATCTTCCTACGTATTTGAACAAATATAAAGATTCCAAATATGCAAGTGCGGGCACGCTGTTTGAGCCGGATTACGAGAAAATCAGTGATCTCTCTCCTGAACTGATCATCATTGGTGGCAGACAAGCTGATGCATATAAAGAGTTGAGCAAAATTGCACCTACTATTTCGATGGCTGTAGACACCAAGGATTATATCAATTCCTTTAAGAAAAACGTTGAAACGCTGGGGCAAATCTTCGACAAAGAGGAAGCTGCCAAACAGGAACTGGCTGCGATTGATAGCTCCATTAAGGCTGTACATGACAAGGCTGTAGCGAGCAAGGCTAAAGGATTGATCGTACTGACAAATGAAGGAAGCCTGAGTGCATACGGCTCACAATCCCGCTTTGGTATCATTCATGATGCTTTTGGCGTAACTCCTGTAGATCCTGGCATTAAAGTATCGACGCATGGACAAAAGGTTTCTTTTGAATATGTACAGCAAAAAAATCCAGATTATATTTTTGTCGTTGACCGTGGGGCTGTGGTGGTCGAGGAAGGCAAGGAACAGGTTACAGGTAAACAAACCATTGAGAATGAACTGGTGAAGAAAACGAATGCTTATAAAAACGGTCATATTGTATACCTGGATCCTAACTACTGGTACCTGTCAGGTAATGGTCTGGAATCCGTATCTGAAATGATCAAGGAAATAGATGCTGCACTGTAATGCATACATTCACATCATGGGGGACTATGTAGGATGAAGGGTCATGTAGATGAAATTTCATTAGATGGGTATCTTGTGCACATCTATACACCTCCCGTATCTGTGAATCATAATGAGCTGTATCCTGTGCTGTATGTACAGGATGGCAGCTCTTTATTTCTAAGCGGGTTGGATGAGCTGGAAAGGGGTTTTTCTACGGGAGAGCTGCCCCGTGTAATGCTGGTGGGCATTCAGCCTGTGAATCGGCTGGACGATTATACGCCTTGGGAGGCAGTTGCTTTAGTAGAGGGAAGACCTGCTTTTGGCGGTGAAGGAGATGCGTATCTGGCGTTTGTGGTTACAAAAGTAATGCCATACGTCGAGGCAAAATATCCAGTGCAAACTGGGCTAGAGCATACTGGGGTGATTGGTGCTTCGTTGGGTGGACTGATTTCCATGTATGCAGCCTTCCGTTATCAGCATATATTTGGACGTATTGGTTCGATCTCGGGTTCGTATTGGTTTCCCGGTATGATCAATTATATGCAATCTGCATCATTTGCCACTGTAATGGCTGGGACACACCGTATATATATATCTGTTGGGACCCGTGAAGGTGAAGGGAAGACGAATGTACAAAAAGATATGGTTCCGTTGACCCTCCAGGCATACGAGGTGCTGCTGACACAGGGATTGGATGCCAAAGAAGTGCTGCTTGAGCTGGATCAAGATGCGGTACATCGTGTGGATTGTTTTCAGCGTCAGTTTCCTAAG
Organism: Paenibacillus polymyxa M1; assembly: GCF_000237325.1. Taxonomy (NCBI): domain Bacteria; kingdom Bacillati; phylum Bacillota; class Bacilli; order Caryophanales; family Paenibacillaceae; genus Paenibacillus; species Paenibacillus polymyxa. Next base: position 4,972,778 of record NC_017542.1, on the reverse strand, counting down.
GCCATACAGTGGCTGTTCGGATAGCATAAAATGGAATACAGATTTCATACAACAACTTCAACGGATTGGAGAGCGTGGAGTCTCTATGTCCTTGGGGTTGTTTTTTTTGTATGTATTTTTCGTATAATAGAGAAATGTTAAAATTTTAAGTTATGCGTCATGGAAGTGAGGGGGGACAACAATGAAGAAAAACCGCCTGGGATCTTCGGATTTGCTGGTAGGTGAGATTGGCTTGGGATGTATGTCGGTCGGTACGGAGGAGCAGCAAGCCGTTTACTTGATTCATGAAGCGTTAGACAGGGGTGTAAATCTGTTGGATACGGCCGATTTGTACCAGCATGGGCGCAATGAAGAAATTGTAGGGTCAGCAATCCGTGGACGGCGGCAGGATGTCATCCTGGCGACCAAGGTCGGCAATCGGCGTATACCAGGGCAGGAGGGATGGGAATGGGACCCGTCCAAGAAATATATCCTGTCCGCCGTTAAAGAGAGTCTGCGCCGCCTGGGAACGGACTATATCGACCTGTATCAGCTGCACGGAGGGACGATTAACGATCCGATAGACGAAACGATTGAGGCTTTCGAGCAACTGCAGCAGGAGGGTGTCATCCGCTACTATGGTATTTCCTCCATTCGCCCGCATGTCATCCGTGAATATGTGGAACGCTCGAATATCGTTAGTGTTATGAATCAGTATAGTTTACTAGACCGGCGTGCAGAGGAAGAAGTATTGTCTTTGCTGCAGGAGCGGGGAATTAGCGTGATTGCACGTGGACCCGTGGCGAGCGGTGTATTGGCTGACAAGGGGGAAGAAAAGGCGGCCAAGGGATACCTAGACTACGAAGAGGCAGAGCTACTGGACGTGCGCAAGCAATTAAAGGCATTTGCAGGACCGGAGCGTAGTATGGAGCAGACGGCAATCCGTTATAGCCTGTCCCATACGGCTGTCGCGGCTGTGATTCCGGGTGCAAGCTCTTTGGGACAATTGGAGCATAATATTTCTGCAGCAGATATTGCACCGCTAACTGAGCACGAGCGAGAGACGCTACAGCAAATCAGTCGAGCCAATCGTTATGACGCGCAATACCGCTGACCCGAGCCATAGTAGGATAAGTGAAGTATACGCTCGAACATGTACTCATTCCAGTTGCAATATATACAAGAATCATTACAATATAGGAATAAGCCTGATTTATCATTCATATGTGAATGTGAAGATATTATCAGTTCACTCTAGGAGGGACCAATAAATGGAACGCATCGAATCTGAGCAGCAATATCAGGATTTAATTAATGGTGACGGTCTAACTGTCGTGAAATTTGATACCAGCTGGTGTCCAGATTGCAAGACGCTGGATAAATTTATGGACGGCATTATGAAGGAGAACGCGGATAAGCGTTTCTTTGCGCTGGATGCCGAGAAGTTTCAGCCGATTGCTGAACAAAATCAAGTACGCGGCATTCCGAGCCTGCTCGTGTTCCGAAATGGGGAGAAAATTGCTCATTTGCACAGCAAATACGCCAAAACGCCAGCTCAAGTTTCGGAATATCTGACTACGCTGGAATCTAAACAGTAATCAGTACGCATGGTAGATCTAGATCAGGATGATCTATTGAAGCCCGCGAAATAGCAAAAGGGATATCCAAGGCTGACCTTAAGGCCACTTGGATATCCCTTTTTGGTTGTAGGATACCAAACAATGATTACAAAATAATGAAAAAGAACACAGCTGCCAGCACGAAACGATAGATGGCAAACGTAGTCAAGCTCAAGCGTTTGAGCAGACCGAGGAACGTTTTGATTGCCAGCATACCGACGATAAATGCAGTAATAAAGCCGGCTGCGAACACCGGGAAATCACTCATAGACAGATGATCCATACTTTTAATCATATCAATCCCTGATGCACCCAGCATGACCGGAACAGATACGAGGAATGTAAATTCTGCGGCTGCCGTATGGCTTACACGTGCGAATAGGCCCCCAGACATAGTTGAGCCTGAACGAGAGAAGCCTGGCCACAGAGCTAGGACTTGGAACACACCGATGGTAAAGGCTTGTTTGTACGTGATCTCATCCAACGTATGTGATCTAATAGGCGGATGGAATTTTTCAGCCGCGATCATGAGCAAGCCCCCGATGACCAAACTGTACAAAACCGTTTCAGGACCAAACAAGTATTGCTTGATTACATCACGGAACAGTACACCAATTAATCCCGCAGGGATCATGGCTAAAATAATATGTAACAGGTTTAAACGTGGCTGGGATGAGATTTTGCGTCTGAAATCAAACAGGCTGAGGAATCTGCGCCAGTATAATACAACGACCGCCATTACAGCACCTAATTGTACGATAACCTCAAATGTTTTGACCGTATCATTCTCGGTGTTCAACCCTAGAAGATCAGCCGTAAGGATCATGTGACCCGTCGAAGAGACCGGCAAAAACTCTGTCAGCCCTTCAATAATTCCCATAATAATAGATGATAAAATATCCAATTTACTAGCTCCTCCTTACACGCATGTAGGGCAAACAACCTGAGTCGTTTGCCCTAAAAATATGTCATTTCAGTAGGAGTGAACGCAAGTGCCAAGTGCAGTATGCTGGTCGCTCAGATCACAAAGGTTCACTCCTGGGAAGAAGTGTCCGATTCCGACTCCATTTCCGAGGTCGGGGATTTGTGGTGTAAAATAATTTCCACCCGACGAATACGATTTTTACCCATTTCACGAATGATAAATTTCACATCATCTTCTATGAATTCCTTGCCCTGTCTCGGTTCCGGAACCCGGCTATACACCCACCCTCCGACAGTATCCACGTCTTCATCGTCCAATGCCAAGCCCGTCAGATCACTCAGATCGGAAAGCATCACTTTACCATCCATCAAATAACTGTTCTCCGTCAGTTTCTCGATTTCCTTCCGTTCATCCTTATCAAATTCGTCCCGGATTTCGCCGACAATCTCCTCCAAAATGTCCTCAATGGTAATCAGACCAGAGGTTCCACCATATTCATCGACCAGGAGAGCGATATGAACCTGCTCCTTCTGCATACGTTTCAGTAGCGTGTTGACGGGAATAACTTCCGGAACGGTCAGGATCGGTTGAATCAGGCTATCGAAAACAAGCTCGGGATTGCGATCATACTCAAGGAATAGCTGCTTGGTATTAATCATACCAATGATCTGATCCTTGCTGTCTGTCGCTACCGGAAAACGGGTATACTGTTCTTCGTGAATAGTCTGCATGTTTTCTTTGAGCGAGCGATTCGTAAACAAGCATACCATATCTGTACGTGGCACCATAATTTCTTTGGCAACGGTCTCGTCAAAAGCGAAGATACGATTCACGTAGCCATATTCGGTGTTATTGATCTTACCACTTTCCACGCTTTCGGACAAAATGATCTGAATTTCTTCCTGAGAGTGCGCTTCTTCATGCTCACTAGCCGGTTGAAGACCAAACAGACGAACCAGGCGATTGGCCGAGCCGTTAAGGAGCCAGATAAACGGATACATAATCCGGTTAAACCACACGATGACTGGAGAGGTTAACAAGCTGACAGCTTCCGCTTTGCGGATCGCCAATGTTTTGGGAGCTAGTTCGCCGATCACCACGTGCAGGTAAGTTACAATGACAAATGAAATAATAAAGGCCAGGATATGTGAAAACTCCCCATTGATGTTGAGCTGTTGAAAGAGAGGCTCCAGCAGTTTGACTACAGTCGGTTCACCGAGCCAACCGAGTCCTAACGCTGTAATCGTAATACCAAGCTGACAGGCGGACAGGTAGCCGTCCAGATTATTGACGACTTTTTGTAGCGCCAGTGCGTTTTTACGGTTCTCCACGACCAGCTGATCTACCCGGCTGGAACGGATTTTAATAATCGCAAACTCGGTAGCCACGAAGAAAGCACTAAATAAAATCAACACCGCAAACAAAAATAGACTGACACCTATACCCATATAATTTTCACTCATTCCTTTTTCGTTCAATTTTTTAAGGAACTCTGTTTTGAGTTCACTTGAACTTATTTTAAGAACTTAAAAGAAAATATACAAGGTTCATATGGAATCGTAGCAGGTCACCTACCTCTAATTTACACGAAAAATAAGGCATAATAGAACCCGCACGGCTCATTGCTTCACTTTACAAGCCTAGTTTAAGGGCGTATGATGAGTTCGAATGAACTTGAAATGTAACAAAGGGAGGAAAGCAGATGGAGTCTTTTACCCTCACTCGCCGTGATATGGCCCATTTGCTGCTGGCCATGGAAGGTCGCAGCGATTTGCAGCCTTTGGCTGTTCTCCAAGACGCTTGGAGGCGCACTCATAGCCATCTTGCCCGTTCCGGTAGCACCATGCCGACATTTCTATATACCGAAGTGACGCCTGTGCTGGATAAAATCATTAAGGGCAAGCACAGCGCAGCCTTTTCGCTGCAGGAAATTGTTTCTCTAGGCCAACTGGTGGAATATAGTCATGTCTCACTCGCCTCTATGCAAAATTGGGTCAAACGTGATTTTAAGGAGTTTCTCGGCGCTCCGAAGATCGGCAAAAAATACTCAGTCAACCAGGCAGCCATATTGCTTATCGTGGAAGATTTAAAATCATGTCTTGATTTTGAATCCATCCGTCAGCTATTTCATATCCTGTTCCAACAGCCTGAAGATGATACGGATGATCTGATTCAGCCGGTCGATTTGTACGCTGCATATTCAACTTTATTTGAAGAACTGGATGCGAACGGAGACCAACTGCTTGATGTGACAGGAGCAGGGTATGTCAAAGACAACGGAAATTCTGCTACAGGACAGAAGCGGCAGGAAGCTGCGACAGAAGAACTGCTGGTACAGGCGGCAGATCAATATACTTGTCGTTTAGAGCACTTGACCCCCAACCAGTGTGAAGCAGTGCGTAATACTTTGCTGGTGGCAGCGGTATCGGTGCAAAATAGTTATTTTTTGTCGATGGCGCGTCGGTATGTGAATGCGACATTATTTTTGGATTTTCAAGGATAGATCAGGATTGGCGTAAGAAGCCGATCCTATTTTTTTTGCTCTTTTTTGAGGATTGTCTACCCTTTTGGAGACTGAAAAAGTATACAAAAGAGGTATATACACTCAAACGCTGTCAAAGATACAATAAACATATATAATCCAGCAATTGGAAAAACTTTGAATATCTCTTCCAAAGCATCTGGATACACACACAGGAGGTAATGGCATGTCCGATGTCTCCATCATCATTTGTACCCGCAACCGGATCGAAGACCTGACACGCTGTATACAATCTATTGCTGCACAGCAGCAATTGGAGCATACAGCTGTAGAACTGCTGATTGTTGATGACGGCGATATTTCCGACCAACAGATTGAACAGTACCGTCACATGGTATCCGGATTGCCTCAAGGTGTTCTCAGATATTATAAAAAAAGTCGTCCCGGCGTTTGGTTATCCCGCTATGAGGCCTTGTCTCTCGTACGGTATGATATTGTGCTGTATTTTGACGATGATGCCGAACTGGACGATAAACTCTATATCCGGCGCTTGCTCGATACCTACGAACAGGATGAAACGATTGTAGGTGTTGGAGGGATTGCAAAGGGACTACATTCAAGCCGGGCAGGAAAGCTGCTTGGCGTTTTGACTTTTCAGATGTCTTCTTCCCTTGGCAAGCTCTCACCCAGTAGTCTGGCAGGTTCTTTGCTGCGTTGGAGCGAAGCAACCGAGACTTTTAACACTGAATTTTTCCATGGCTGCAATATGTCATTTCGGAGGGATGCGCTTCGGGACATGAAGCCGTATCCGTGGATGACCAGCTATGCGGTGGCTGACGACTTGTACATGTGCCAGTTAGCGAGCCGTTACGGCAAACTGGTGATTAATCCTGACTTAAAAATCATCCATCATGAATCTCCAAGCTCGCGCGATAAGGCGGGCAAAGTAGCCAAGGCGACAGCAATTAACCACTATTATTTTCTTGCCCTGAAAAAGGCGGGATTTATCCAGTATGGAGCTCTTTTATGGACCTTAACCTACTTGATGCTCAAAGAAACGCTGCGCCGTAATTTTAACGCAGCAGATGGATACAAGCAGGGGGTGTTGTTCATTCTGAACCCGCGTAAGCAAAAATATAACGAATATTTAGGCCCGGCGGTTCAGTAATCTGCTTTATACACATTGACAGGATAAAGGGGGAGTATGATGTTAAGCTTGTCCATTGCTCTGTGCACCCGCAATCGGGTTGACGATCTGACCCGATGCATCAATTCAATTGCCATGGGGGGAGCACCAGAGGCATGTGAAACCGAGCTGTGGATTATTGATGACGGAAAACTGCCAAAGCATGTGCTGGAACGTTATGAGCGTCAGTTGGGCAGAGCGGGAATTGCCTACCGATATCATCGTAAGGAGCAACCCGGACTATGGTTATCACGTGTAAAGACGGTGGAGCTTGCCCAAGGTGACATCATTTTGTTCCTTGACGATGATGTTGAGCTGCCAAGCAACTACTTGAATGAGTTAATGCGCACCTATGAGGCGTATCCGCAAGCAGCTGGTGTTGGCGGCATAGCAAAGGGAATGAGTAACAGTTTCATGGGTACGATTCGCTGCTTGCTTTCGTTCCAGCAATCCTTGTCCAAAGGAAGATTGTCCCTCAGCGGTCAGTCCGGCTCGATGTACAACTGGCATAAGGCCAAGAAGACGTTTAAGACCCAGTTTTTTCATGGTTGTAATATGTCATTTCGCCGTGATGCGATTCTAAGTCTGGAGCCGGTACCTTGGTTGCAAAGCTATAGCGTCGGCGAGGATTTATTACTTTCCCGTATCGCCATGAAAAGCGGTCCATTGTATATTAATCCGGCGCTTACGCTGCTTCATCACGAATCGCCGTCCTCGCGCGACAATATGGAACAGGTTACTTATATGCGGGTGATGAATCATATTCATCTACTACGTGACGAGGGGGCTGGGCCGATCGGTTATGCAGCACTATATTGGACGACGTTGTACCAGATTTTGAGGGAAAAACCCAAAAAAAATCATAAAGCCATTCAAGGCTATAGAAGAGCACTGAAAGAGATTTTCTCAAGTACGAAGGAGCCTGTTAGCGGAGGACAGTTTTCTGAGCGCAATTCCAAAAAAACGGTGGGCTGATGGAGGTGCGTCAAAAGACGCGATGTGAGCATAGAGACGAGAGGCTTAATAAGGAACAGGAGTTGGACGTAACATGAGCACATGGACAGCAGCAAGGAAAGTATTCACGGGTGACAGTCTCGCCAAAACGATCATGCGCACAAGCTTTAATAATTTTTTTGTGCTAATCGTCACGACCCTGACTTCCATCCTGACCGCACGTATGCTCGGAGTAGAGGGGAAAGGTGAACTGGCGGCTGTTCTGTTCTGGCCTACGCTGATCGGCAGTGTATTGAGCTTCGGCTTGCCAACATCGTTAATTTATAACCTCAAGAAGAAAACAGGCACGACGGAAGAACTGCTGGCGTTGTCGCTCTGGATTCAGTTGCCTGCCAGTCTGTTGGCGGGAGCGGTGGCCTGGATATGTATGCCGTTGTGGCTGAATGGCTATGGTGCAGACATCATCCAACTGTCGCAGATTTATTGTGCGGCAGCAGTACCGCTAGCGGTACTTACAGCACTCACGACGGCATTATCGCAAGGACTGGATCGATTTAGCGTATATAACGGCCTGTTGTTTTACTATCCGTTACTGAATTTCATCGGTCTAGTGACCCTGTGGCTGATGGGCTTACTCAATGTGCAACTGGCGGGGGCAGTGAATTTTGCTGCGAGTTTCCTTGCGCTCATGTGGGCGTTCCTCCGTTTGCGCAAGCATATGAATTTGCGCGCATTTCGTCCGTTGACCAGCCGCCAAGTGCTGCGCCCTTATTATAGCTATGGAGCGCGGGTGTATGGGATGGAGTTGATGGGGACGCTGTCCACACAAACGGACAAAATCGTCATTGTGGCGCTGCTGTCGCCCAAAGCGTTCGGTCTGTACTCTGTTGTCTACGCCTTGTCCCGTGTGTTCAATGTGGTGCAAAATGCTGTCACTAATGTAACCTTCCCGAAGGTGACAGGGATGGAACACAGCAAAATTGTCGAAACGGTGGGTCGTGCTTTTCGCATCTCTATGGCTGCGATGCTAATCGTCATTGTACCGGCTCTCTTCATTGGACGATACATGCTGGGATTACTGTACGGTCCCGCTTTTCTGGAAGCATCGCTAACGTTCTACCTGCTGTCACTGGAATGTATTATTGGTGGTGGCTCATGGATTTTGGCTTCGGCCTTTAACGCACTCGGTCGTCCGGGACTGGTACTGTTCCGGCAAATTGTAGCCTATGCGATCACCGTCGGTCTGTTTTTTATTTGTACACCGATCTTCGGTCTGGACGGCATTGCTATTGCTTTGCTTGTAGGTGCTTGTGTACGGTTGGCGTTCTCGCTGTTCTCGTTCCCCATGTTTTTCAATGTTCCGCTATCCCGGATCATTTTTGATAAAAGTGATATTACATTTGTCTTGCAGACTATACAAAAGAAGCGCAGGAAGGGAGAACTGAAAGATGCCGAATTCGCATCCCATGGCTAAACTAAAAAATAAGCTAAGCGTCATTCTCGACGTAGTCCCTCAAGGTTCGAATATTATTTATGTCGATTATCCCGTCTATAATAACGGTGGGGATGTACTGATCATGAAAGGCACCGAAGCGTTCTTTAAGGATAATGATATTCGTGTCCGTGCCCGTTATAGCGCCATGGATATTCCCGATCAGCTTCATATTCCGGGCGACTGGATTATCGTATGCCACGGTGGTGGCAACTTTGGCGACTTATATTCAAATCACCAAAATTTGCGAGAACGCATCGTTCGTGATTTCCCTAACCACCGAATTGTAATCATGCCGCAGACGATCCACTTCCAGTCTGAACAGAAGGCTAATGAGGTGGCTGCCCTGTTTAATGCTCACCCGGATCTACATATGTTTGTGCGGGATACACGCTCTTATCAGTGGGCTAAGGATAAGCTGAACCAGTGCAACATCACATTATGTCCTGATATGGCGCACCAGCTTTGGCCATTAAAGCCAACTACGGAAACCGTTAAGGATGTACTGTACTTCCTGCGTACGGATATTGAAACGGTGGGGGGGCAAAAGAAATTCGATGACGAGGCTGATGCCTCTCACCGTCTGGACTGGGATACTTTATTCACTCCGCTGGAAGTGAAGGGGATCGTCTATTTCCAAAAGTTTTACCGTCTGAATAAGAAAATTGGTGGCCCGTTGCCTACCCGTACATTCTGGTACAAGTACACCGACCATCTCATGAACAAGGCGGTTATGCTGTTCAGTTCTTATCGCGAGGTTCGCACTTCACGGCTGCACGGTCACATTCTGGCCTGCCTGCTTGATATGCCGCATATTGTCATTGACAATTCTTACGGCAAGAATTCGCAATATTATAATACCTGGACACAGCCGAATCCGAAGGCAAAGCTGTTCAGTGAAACACCTGAAGCATTAGAGCAGCCGTCTTAATCGTAAGAAAAGCTAGTTAAAGACCTCCTGAACAGTTCATTGGTTTAGGAGGTTTTTGGTTCAGTACTACAAAGGGCATAAGTATAATTTAATTAGATAAACAATTAACGCAATGAATATTTAAATGATTTAATCTATAAGAGAGGATATTTTCGCTCTATTTTGACAATTCATTTCATGAATAGATATAATTTATGGGATAAAACTTGCAGAAAAGCGCGGAATTCTCCAGCTTTTGCTGTACATCACATGATCGTATATTTATTTAAATGAATCGAGGCTGACGAATGAGCAATCAATCGATGGACATGCTTCTCACGAAGGATATCGTGCGTGAAGGGGAACCGATTTTGCGCAAAAAGGTTGATCCGGTATGTCTGCCGCTGTCTGAAGAGGATCTTCAACAGATGCAATGGATGCTGGATTATCTGAAAAATAGCCAAAATGAAGAGCTGGCCACCCGCTATGAGCTGCGCCCGGGTGTAGGACTATCCGCCAACCAGGTTGGGTTAAATAAAAGAATGTGTGCTATTTATTATGAGGACGGAGACCAAACGGTAGAATACGCCCTGTTTAATCCGAAGCTGGTCAGCCACTCTACATCCATGATTTACTTGGAACAGGGGGAGGGATGCTTGTCTGTAGATCGGTATATACCCGGATATGTACCGCGTTACGAGAAGATTCGCATCAAGGCCAATTTGCCGGACGGAACTCAGGAGCTGTTAACGTTTAAGGGTTATGCAGCGATTGTTGTACAGCATGAAATGGACCATCTGGATGGCATTATGTTCTATGACCGTATCAACCCAGAAGATCCGCATAAGCTACCACAGGGAGTGCATATCGAACCTTTTGTACGTAAATAGTTCGTGATCTGTAAAGTGTGGTGACTCTGTTCACCACCTTTTTATTTTGCAAGAAAATATGGATATAAATGTTGTGAAGCTTTAAACTGAAAACATGTAAGCGCTTATTTCGCGGGAGGGATGGCATGTATCGTGGAGTCCGGCATCTGATGAATAATATGCGTATGCGGAATAAGCTGCTGTTCTCCTACGTACTGATTGTCATGATCCCGGTGCTGGTGGTGGGCGGCTGTGTTACTTTTTATTTGCGAGAGCAGGCACTGGACAGTGCGATTGCCCAGACGGTAAATAATGTGGAAAAGATTAAGAGCCAGACAGCAAATTTACTACGTGTGCCAACAGATATTTCAAATGGGCTGATGTTCGATAAAAGGCTAAAGGAGATGGCGAACCGTCGTTATCCCGGCATGGTGGAGCTCATGAATGCGTACCATCAATACAAGGATTTTAATGAGTACACCCAACAATATAGAGAGGTTGCTACTATCCGGTTCTATTCGTACAATCCGACGTTGGTCAACAATCTGGAGTTTATTCCTGTGGACTCTAACATTGAGCGGCAGCCATGGTTCCAGGAGGCTTTGAAGGGGACGGCGATTAACTGGTTTTACATTCAGGATAAGGAGGATACCCCAGTTAATCGCCTCAGCCTGGTACGGCAAATTCCTTTTCCCGAATACAATTCCAAGGGAGTTCTGATGATTGCACTGAGTCAGACCGAGTTGAATCATATGCTAAGCAAGGAGCCCTTTGAAACATTGATTGCGGATCGTAACGGGATTGTAGTCGCAGCTACCCATCCACAGTCGGTAGGTCAGACGTTGACCGATTTACATTTAGGCTTTGATGTCCAGCGTGCAGGTAAGGGGATATATGAAGCAAAAATCAACGGAACGCCCTCGAACATTATTGTGGATGAGCTACTGCCAACCTCAAGTGTGAGCGGATTGACAATTATTTCGGTGTTTTCCACGGAACATATCGTGCAGGGGGCGAACCGGGTCAGCCTGATTGGTGCATTATGTGTACTAGCGGTACTCATCATGGCGCTGATTCTGATTACCATCATTTCCTGGCTTATTACCAAACGGCTCCAGCGGTTGAGCTATGAGCTGGGTCAAGTAGCTGCGGGTGATTTTCATGTAGTATCCAGTGTGGAGGGAAGGGACGAGATCGGTGATTTATCGCGCCGTTTCAACTACATGGTAAGTAGTATCCGCCAGCTTATGGCACAGGTCTATGAGACGAGTGAGCATAACAATAAGCTTGAATTGGCACAAAAGGATATCAAGCTAAAAATGATGGCAAGCCAAATTAATCCGCATTTTCTGTTTAACGCGTTAGAATCCATTCGAATGAAAGCACATTTGAATGGGGAAGCGGAGATTGCAACGACGGTCCGTTTGCTTGGCAGGCTGATGCGCAGGAATCTGGAGATTGGCAGTGGTAAAACAACCGTATTACAGGAACTGGATATGGTGCGATCCTATTTGCAAATTCAGCAGTTCAGGTTTGGGAATCGTTTGGTCTATGAAGTGAATTTGGAAGAAAGCGCGAAGGACATGTCGATTCCTCCCTTAATCATACAACCGCTAGTGGAAAATGCAGTTATTCATGGCCTAGAAAATAAGGAAGAGCCAGTTACCGTGAAGGTAGATATCACAATAGAACAAAGAGAACTGCACATTAAAGTGGCTGATGATGGAATTGGCATGAAGGAAGAGCAACTGACCCGTTTGTTGGCTCGGATCACGGGTACGGAGGAGCCGGAAGGGAGCAGTATTGGTCTGCGTAATGTTCATCAACGTCTGACATTGATGTATGGTGAACGTTATGGTCTGCATATTGAAAGCGCATTACAGGTAGGAACAACCGTATACTTTTCCATACCAAGGGAGGAAGCGTCGAATGTATAAAGCGATGATTGTAGATGATGAGCCTGCGATTCGTGAAGGACTGTCTTCCATTATTGACTGGGGGGATTGTGGCTTTCGCATCGTCGATACGGCAGAGAACGGACGCGAGGCTCTGGAAAAGTTCGGAGAGCATCGACCGGAACTGGTCATTGTAGATATTCGTATGCCTGGGATGAGTGGATTGGAGGTTATACAAAGCATACGCCAAATGAATGGGGAGCCGTTTCACTTTCTCATTTTAAGCGGATATGCAGACTTTAATTATGCTAGGCAAGCCATGGGATTCGGGGTGGATGGTTATCTGTTGAAGCCGGTTGATGAGGAAGAAATGACGTTAGAGCTGAAACGAGTACGACAAAGCATTGAGAATGAAAAGGGAGATGGAAAGTGGGGGAGTCCATCTCCGCATGAGCGCGATTGGATTGAAGCGCTGTTGTTTCCGGTTCATGCAGTGCACCCTCGGGATGCTGTAGAACCCAGCCATCGTGCATCCAAGCAAGCTGATCACCAAAGCGGCGCTGGAAAGCACGGACAACAGCCAGCGTTACCAGCATTGGACTGGAGTAGCTATCAGGTGATTCTGCTGGATTTGCGTATACCTGACTGGGATCGGCAAGCCCGGCAGTTGGCAGCAAAGCAGCGGCTAGCGGAATTGTGTCGTGATCAGGATAGAGGCATTGTGTTTGAGGCTGGAATATATACGGGCCTACTGCTTCCTGCCATGTTAAAAACGGAGCAAGATGCTGTTCAGTTGCTGGCTGCATGGCGACAGGAACTAAAGCCTTGGGTAAATGAAATCTATGGGGCTGCTGGCGCTCCGGTAGACATTCTTAGCGATATCCCCAGATCTTTTGAGCAGGCGTTACGATTATTGGAGCGTACGTTTTTGTTCCGAGCAGAAAGAGTCATGCTTCCCGAAGACTTACATGAATGGGAGACAGTCCATGCTGAAATGGATGAAGCGTCTGACAGGGCCTCGGATGACCCCATGCGTTATGCAGAAAAGCTGTACTATGCGCTGGATATGGCTAATGGTAAAGCGGCGACCCGTGTCATTAAGGACATGGAAATCCAATTTCCACAGATTTATCGTACAGAATCTGCAATCAAGGCGGCATTCGCTCAGACATTCACACTGGCACTGAACAAGTATGCAGCTGGACAAGAACACAGCCGGACCGTGCTGGAGGAGCACTCTAACCTGATTACCAATGTATATGCTTATTCAACATTGGGCGAGCTGGTGGATCACTCGCTCGAGCATGTGTTGCAGTGGATTGGCCAGACTGATACGGGTGGCAAGGAGATCATCATGAAGCAAATGATTGACTTTATACATGGTCATTATGATGAAAATTTGCGACTGGAGTTACTGGCGGATATGTTCAATTACAATAGTGGGTATTTGGGCAAACTGTTCAAAAGTCATACAGGCGAGGCCTTTAATGCCTACCTGGATAAGGTAAGGATTGAGCGAGCAAGGGAATTGCTTGCACAGGGGATTAAGGTGCACCGAGTGGCGGGCCGCGTGGGATATGCGAATGCAGATTATTTTCATAGTAAATTTAAAAAATATGTTGGTATGTCACCTTCCTCCTACCGTAATCAGACCCAAAAAAACGGAGGAACAGATGGCTGTTGATCGATTTCCTAGGTTTAACGTTATGAAGTCTCTCTTGCAGATGTCGGAGGTATGTCCTTCGAATGAAGAGAGGCTTTTTTTATATGTTGAAAAAGGATGGATCAATAGAAAATGTCACATTCATTATGGATTTTAAGGCATTTTCATAAAAACGCCATCGTTATGACACAACTTTGACACGATGTTCACATTTTTGATTCTATTTCATTTAAATTTATTCTATATAATGGGGATAATCTGAAGCCCGGTTATGGCAACCATGGCAAGTTAGCTGAGTGGGTCATTTCCTAAAAAAGTGACGGTTTCATATGTAATAGTGTGAATATAATCACAAACACAAAAGACTTCAGATCACAAATATTAAATCATTGTTAAGTGAAGTACAGGGGAGGAGCAGCATCATGGACGTATTGGATTTGGCACGGTTGCAGTTTGCAACCACTACGATTCTTCATTTTGTTTATGTGCCGATCTCCATTGGATTGTCATTGTTGGTGGCAATTATGGAGACTATGTATGTTATCAAGAAAAAAGACTTGTACAAAAAAATGGCTCAATTCTGGGGGACATTTCTGCTGATTAACTTTGCGCTAGGGGTAGTCACCGGGATTTTGCAGGAGTTCCAGTTCGGAATGAATTGGTCGGACTTTTCTCGTTTTGTCGGTGATGTATTTGGTACACCGCTAGCCATTGAAGCATTGCTCGCATTTTTCCTGGAATCGACCTTTATCGGTCTATGGGTATTCGGCTGGGAAAGATTATCCAAAACTGTCCATTTAATTTGCATGTGGTTGGTAGCGATCGGTACGATGCTCTCGGCTTTGTGGATTTTGGCTGCCAATTCATTCATGCAACGTCCTGTAGGATATGGGGTTGTAAATGGTCGGGCAGAAATGCAGGATTTTGCTGCCTTGTTAACGAACGAGCAGCTTTTGTGGGAGTATCCTCATACCATTTTTGCTGCCATTGCAACCGGTGCTTTCCTCGTAGCAGGGATTAGTGCTTGGAAGCTAATGCATAAAAAGAACATGGACTTCTTTAAACCTTCTTTTAAATTGAGCATTATTATTGCATTAATCTGTGCCATTGCTATTCCTTTGTTTGGTCATGGACAGGCTCAATATTTGATCAAAACACAGCCCATGAAGATGGCAGCCAGTGAAGCTCTGTGGGGAGACAGCGGCGATCCGGCGCCTTGGACGGTTATTGCAAATATTGATCCTGATAAGCAGGAAAATACCTTTGAGATTAAGGTTCCGTTTGCACTGAGCTTTCTGTCGTATAGCAAGTTTTCTGGCTCTGTGCCTGGTATGAAGGAACTTCAAGCACAGTATGAAAAGACCTACGGTCCAGGTGATTATATTCCGCCTGTCCGTACGACCTTCTGGAGCTTCCGCATTATGATTGCGGCAGGATGTGCCATGATTGCACTTGCTCTGTACGGAGCTTACCTGAGTTTTCGACAAAAATTGGAGGGCTCACATCGTTGGTTCTTCCGCCTTATGCTGTGGGGGATATCGCTCCCGTTCATAGGGAATACAGCAGGCTGGATCATGACAGAAATGGGACGTCAGCCGTGGACTGTGTTTGGCTTGCTTCAAACGAAAGATTCTGTTTCACCTACCGTTGTAGCAGGAGAAGTGCTGTTCTCCCTGATTGCATTTACGACGCTGTATCTCATTTTAACGGGTGTACTGGCATTCCTGTTTGCTCGCACCGCTCGTAAAGGCCCAGATATTGAGCCGCATCAGCATACAGTCATTCATGATCCATTTGCTCAAGGAGGTGACAGCATTGTCGTTAAATGATTTATGGTTCTTATTGATCGCAGTGTTGTTTACAGGCTTCTTTTTTCTAGAGGGCTTTGATTTTGGCGTGGGGATGGCAACAGGATTAGTGCCGCGTAATGACCAACAAAAACGTTTGATGATCAATACGATTGGTCCATTCTGGGATGCCAACGAAGTGTGGCTGATTACAGCAGCAGGTGCGATGTTTGCCGCCTTTCCGCATTTTTATGCAACGATGTTCAGCGGATATTATCTGGTATTTGTGTTTATTTTGCTAGGTTTGATCTTGCGAGGAGTCTCCTTTGAGTTCCGTGGCAAGGCCGAAGGAAAAGGGTGGACAGGAACGTGGGATACTTGCATTCTGATTGGCAGCTTCCTGCCGCCGATGCTGTTTGGTATGGCCTTTGCGGCTTTGGTGAAAGGTGTACCTATTCAGCAAAACATGGATTTGAAAGCCGGATTTTTGGATGTGTTCAATGGATACACCGTATGGATTGGACTGACAGTGGTCGGAATGTGCCTCATGCACGGGCTGACGTTCATTTCTCTGCGGACGATTGGTGAAGTCAGGGATCGTGCTCGTGTGATCGCGTCCAAATTTCTTCCGGTGTTGGGAATTCTACTTGCTGGTATGGTGGTATGGACATATTTTGCAACGGATTTATTTGTACGTCGCGGTCCCTTTATGTATGTTGCGGTTGCGGTGGGAATTCTCGCCTATGTGCTGACATGGTATTTCCTGAGGCAGCGCCGCGAAGGATGGGCTTTCGGAATGACAGGTGTCATCATTTTGCTAAGCTTCGTTTCGTTATTCGTTGGCTTGTTCCCAAGATTTATGGTGAGCTCGATCAACAGTGCTTTTGATTTGACGATATATAATGCAAGCTCCAGTCATTACACACTGAAAGCCATGACGATTGTTGCAGCAACGCTTTTACCCTTTGTGTTGGCTTATCAGGCGTGGAGCTATTTTGTTTTCCATAAGCGTCTCAGTGAGAAGGATCATCTGGAATACTAATGGATAAAGCCTGGTTTGAATTAAAGGGCATTCGGCCAGTAATGCTGCTGCTGGCCGCCCTTTCCCTGCTCCAGGGAGCAGCGGTAATTACACAAGCCATCTTTTTGGCAAAGGCTGTAACGGTTTTGTTTAATAAAAATCCGCTGGTAATGGCTTGGCCATCGCTGGCGTTGTTTTTCGCGGCTTTTGCAGTGAGGCATACGATGATCTGGCTGCAACGCCGGACAGCCGGTCGTTTCGCCGAAGCAGCAGGCGCTTCCTTACGGGAGCGTCTGCTTGCGCGTTTGTTCGAGCGGGGTCCGGGTTTTGCAGCGCAGGAAGGAAGCGGCAAGTTGGTGACGCTAGCGCTGGATGGTGTGGATCGGTTTCGCAATTATTTGGAAATATCCATTCCTCGTATAATAGACATGATGGCTGTAACCTTACTGGTGCTTGTGTATGTTTTCACATTAGATATGATTTCAGGTGTGATTTTGACGACTACGATGCCGATTTTGGTGTGCTTCTTTATTTTACTCGGCTTGGCGGCGCGAAAGCAGGCAGACAAGCAGTGGCGTTCCTATCGTCTATTATCACATCACTTCACGGATTCGTTGCGTGGCCTACAGACACTAAGGTTTTTGGGACGCAGTCGGGCGCATGGGGAAACCGTAGGGAAGGTCAGCGACCAATACCGTACGGCAACGATGCGTACGCTGCGGGTAGCGTTTCTTTCTTCATTTGCCCTCGATTTTTTCAGCATGCTGTCGGTCGCTTTTGTAGCAGTAGGCTTGGGGCTGCGTCTGATTAGTGGTTCGGTGGGACTGGAGGCAGCGCTTGCGGTGCTTATTCTGGCACCGGAATATTTTATGCCTATACGCCAGTTGGGATCAGACTATCACGCCTCATTGGACGGTAAGGAGGCTTGGGGAGCGATACGCTCCATTCTCGTTGCAGAGGATGAAACGATAGAGCCGAAGACAGCTAATGATAAAGGATTAGACATCACGGGGCAGGACATCCTCAAGCTGTCCGATGTGTGTTTTCTTAATGAAGACGGCTCCGCCCGGCTTGAACATGTGTCTGCAAGTGCTGAACCGCACATGAACATGATTGGCATCGTCGGAGCGAGCGGTGCAGGCAAGACGACATTGCTTAGTCTGCTTGGCGGCTTTACTGACCCCACTTCCGGTGAGCTGATCCTTAATGGATGCCGATTATCTGTGGATACCAAAGCTGAATGGCAACGGCATATTGCCTATATTCCACAGCATCCTTACCTGTTTAGCGCTACTTTGGCAGATAATATTCGCTTTTATGAACCGGAAGCATCCAACCAGCAGGTAGAGTGGGCGATTGACGCGGTTGGACTGCGTGAACTGGTGAATGGCCTTCCGGGTGGATTGGATGAGCCTATTGGGGAAGCAGGTCGGACATTGAGTGGAGGGCAGGCGCAGCGGATTGCCTTGGCGCGGGCTTTGCTTAGTAACCGTCCGATCATTTTATTGGACGAGCCTACGGCACATTTGGATATTGAGACAGAATGGGAGTTAAAACAGACCATTTTGTCCGTATTGAAACACAAAAGAATGTTTCTTGCCACCCATCGGCTGCATTGGATGCCGGATATGGACTGTGTCTGGATGATGAATCAAGGCCGTCTGGAAGAGGTAGGTTCCCATCAGCAACTAGTTGCCCAAAAGGGAGAATATTACCGATTGCTGACGGGAATGTCGGAAGGAGGGGACGGACGATATGAGAGCAACGGACAATAGTAGCCAAGGCTGGTTTTTGCCTTATCTGAAACACTATTTTTGGGCCTTTCTAGCAGCAGCTCTTTTGGGTGCGCTGTCCATTGGGTGTGCAGGCGCGCTGCTCTTTACGTCCGGCCATCTGATTACTCGTTCGGCCTTAAAGCCTGAAAATATATTAATGGTGTATGTGCCCATTGTGCTTGTGCGAACGTTTGGTTTTAGTAAAGCCGTCATTCAGTATCTGGAACGCTTGGTAGGCCATGATGCTGCGCTGCGCCTTGTGTCTCGTATGCGGGTACGCTTGTATCGGGCAGTGGAACCGCAGGCGCTGATGATTCGCAGCAAATTTCGTACAGGGGATCTATTGGGATTGCTGGCGGAGGACATTGAGCAGCTTCAAAATATCTATCTGAAGCTGGTTCTGCCTGCGTTATCGGCTTTGCTGATTTATGCAGCAGGCATCTTGGCGCTTGGCTGGATGGACGGAACATTTGCCTTGCTGATGGCGCTATATGGGGGATTTTTGCTGTTCATCGCCCCGGCTATCTCACTTGGGACCTCACTCGCCAAACGGCGTACGTTCAAGCAGGAACGGAGTAAAGCCTATCAGGAACTGACGGATGCTTTGTTCGGCATGAGTGATCTGGTGCTGAGTGGACGGACTGGGCATTTCCTTAGCACCTTTACACAACGGCACAAGAGGGCTGCCATGGTGGAAAATTCACTTCGTCGGAACGAGTGGCGTTCTCATTGGATCGCACAATGCCTTGTAGGCGGCGGAATTGTAATTATGACTGTGTGGGCCGGAGGGCTGGTAGCACAGAATCGCATTGAAGCCACATGGCTGGCATCCTTTGCTCTAGTAACTTTTCCGTTGCTGGATGCCTTCGTTCGCGCTGGAGAAGCGGTGGTTCATGCGCCGGAGTATCAGGATTCACTTCGACGGCTAAAGGATTCCGAGAAAGATACATCTGCACTTGCAGCACGATCAGATGCAGGACAAGCAGCAGACGATGCAGCAGATACTAAAGAAGAACAGGCTACAGCTCAGCGATTAAGCCACGGGGGAGACCTGCTGCTGAACAACGTAAGCTACTGCTATGCGGCAACGCAGGAATGGAGTGTGCGTAATATCTCCCTACACGTACCCCAGGGGGGGAAGGTTGCATTGCTTGGCCGCAGTGGTGCGGGCAAGTCTACGCTGCTGAATCTGATTCAGGGAGCATTGCAACCTGATGAAGGGAGCGTCACTGTCGCAGGGGTACCCGTATTTACAGGTGGAGCATACTCCAGTCTGTTTGCGGTGCTAAACCAGCAACCGTATTTGTTTGATACGACGGTAGCCAACAACATTCGTTTAGGACGACCCGACGCTTCACTGGATGAGGTTCGTGCAGTGACGGAGCAGGTAGGGCTTGGAGCCCTGATTGATTCTTTACCAGAGGGTTACGATACAAGAATGCAGGAGACGGGCCTTCGCTTTTCCGGTGGAGAAAGACAGCGCATTGCACTGGCGCGGATTTTGCTACAGAACCATCCGATTGTTTTGCTGGATGAGCCGACAGTGGGGCTTGATCCACTGACGGAGCATGAACTTATGCAGACGATGTTTCGCGTACTGAAAGGCAAAACATTGATCTGGATCACTCATCATCTCACGGGGATGAAGCATATGGACGAGGTGATCTTTATGGAACAAGGCACCATCTCCATGCGAGGCAGTCATGATGAGCTTTGGCGCGATCATGCCCGGTACCGTAATCTGTATAAGCTGGATCATCCGGGTCTGGAAATTTAGTGATGATCACCGTGTCGGATAATATGATTCATCTGCTAGAAGCTTTGAAACAAGGTATTTAAAATTTCGATTAACTTTTATATACTGGTTAGAGTTGATGCGTCACATGCTCATGTAGACATTCAACTGGAGGGGGCTGATAGAAATGAAAACACTCATCTCTAAACATTGGCATTTGATGCTGATTGGTTTTGTAGCCCTGATCATGGGCGGGTTTGTCTTGTTTTATTTTCAGGGGAGCGTGTCGTCGTTTCCGGCCGTTCAACCTAAACAAGCTCAGGAAGAGCCAGATGAAGCCAAATACGAGATTGTGACAGTGGGTGTAAAAGGGGATGGTTTCTATCCTAAAAATATTGAAGTGAAAGCCGGCGTTCCAACCAAGATCAATTTCAAGAAAATGACGTCTTTTACTTGCATTGATGAAGTACAGTCGTTGAAGATCGGAATGGACGTTTACCTGGATCACGAAAATAATTATTTTACCGTCCAGGACTTGAAACCGGGCATATATGAGTATAATTGTGGCATGTACATGTACTACGGGACGATCACAGTAAAATAAATCAAAAAAAGCTTTCTGGCACATTGATGCCAGAAAGCTTTTTTTCTTTTAACTAGGTGAATTGGGACAGTATGTGTATATATATCATCATCCAGCTGTGGTGCAATATGCACTATCCTTTACCTCTGATCAGCTTACATTAGCTAATCTTTTGTTTTTTCTTCTCTCAGGGAATTTACATGAGAACGGAGCAGGCGGAATGGTGCTGTACAAGCGATAGCGGTCGCCTTTGTCCCCGGATTTCAACCTTTGTCTGCTTATCCAAGAAATCCGGGGACAACAGCGATGGGAAGCACCATCCGCATGCGTAGTGGCTTCAATGTAAATCTTAATCCACTCCCCATATATCTAATTTTGAACTGATTTTTCTCCTAATTCGTCGGGTACCCGCTTCTGAGCCAGCAAAGTATGATAATAGTATCTAGAGATGAGGAGGAGCTTGTTATGGGATCTTCAACTGAAACCGCTTCCAGCGCTGATACTACGATTCCTGAATCCAATCGTGGAAGACCGCGTAAGGCTCGCGGATCGAAGCCCGAACGCGGTGAAAAAGGCCTGTGGAACAGCGTGAAACAGCAAAAGTATCTTTACTTTATGTCCATTCCTTTCGTCATATGGGTGTTTGTTTTCAGTTATTTTCCACTATGGGGCTGGACAATGGCGTTTCAAAATTATAAGCCAGCCAAATCGTTTTGGGATCAAAAGTGGGTAGGGTTGGACAACTTTATTGAGCTTTTTCAGGATGAACGTTTTTATCTGGTATTACGCAATACGCTGGCGATGAGCCTGATGGGTATTGTTTTTGGTTTTGTTGTACCGATCTTTTTTGCAATTCTGCTAAATGAGTTGCGTGGTATGCTGTTCAAGCGAGTTGTGCAGACAGTATCCTACCTCCCGCATTTTGTATCCTGGGTAGTTGTGGCCGGATTGGTGACGAAAATGCTGTCCATTGACGGAGGGATTGTTAACGATATATTGGTAGCGCTTCATATTGTGGATGAACCGATTCAGTTCATGGCCAAGGGGAGTTGGTTTTGGTACATTGTAACCGCTTCCGACATATGGAAAGAGACGGGTTGGAATACGATTATTTATTTAGCCGCCATCACAGGAATTGACCAGGAACAGTATGAAGCATCGCGTGTGGATGGGGCCAGCCGCTGGAGACAGATGTGGCATATTACACTGCCGGGTATCCGCTCGACAATCGCCATTCTGTTTATTATGGCGATTGGGCATCTGGTCAGCAATGGTTTTGAAAAGCAGTTCTTACTTGGCAACAGTCTCGTAACGGATTATTCGGAAGTGCTGGATTTGTATGCACTGAATTACGGGATTAATCTGGGCCGTTTCTCTTACGGGACGGCAATAGGCATTTTCAACTCGCTGGTTAGCATTCTATTGTTGTTTACAGCGAACGGTATATTCAAAAAACTGACCAAAGAAAGCATCATGTAGGGAGGGAGAAGCGAAATGACGAATAAGGCATTTAACGCTACACGGTCAGAAAAGCTGTTTGACTTGTTCAACTATATCCTCATGGCTCTGATCGTGGTGTTGACGCTGTACCCGTTTCTGAACGTACTGGCAATTTCCCTGAACAATTCGACGGATACGGTGCGTGGCGGTATTTATATATGGCCGCGCCAGTTTACACTCGAAAATTACAAAACGATTTTCCAATACGATGGCCTGCTTCGGGGTCTGCAGGTATCCATTTTACGTACAGTGGTTGGAACACTGCTGGGACTCATCTGTGCTTCTATGCTTGCATTTACGCTGAGTCGGGTCGATTTCCGCGCGCGCAAGTTCATATCCACGTTTCTGGCGTTGACGATGTATTTTTCCGGCGGGATGGTGCCTGTGTTTATTTTGATGCGTGATTTGCATTTGCTGGGCTCGTTCTGGGTGTATATTTTTCCGGGGCTGATCAGCGCATTTAACGTTTTTGTCATTCGTTCCTTTATGGATGGTTTGCCATATGCGTTACAGGAGTCTGCCAAGCTGGATGGAGCAAATGACTTTACAATATATTGGAAGGTTATTCTACCGCTGTGCAAGCCTGTACTGGCGACAATTGCTCTTTTTTTAGCGGTAAATCAATGGAACGCATGGTTTGATACGTACTTGTACAACGGAACCGCCGCACAATGGACAACGCTGCAATTTGAGCTGATGAAGATACTGCAAAGTACGCAGCAAGGCGGCGCCAATATGGCGAATAACAACGATATGGCTAAGCAAATGGCTCAAATTTCGCCAGAGTCGATTAAAATGGCAATCACGATTACCGTCACGCTTCCTATTTTGCTCGTATATCCATTCCTACAAAAGTATTTTGTAGGCGGTATGACACTGGGAGCTGTTAAATCATAACAATCAAATCGTTACAGTCCATTCACAACGGTAAAATCCTACAAATGCAGGAGGTCTTGAACATGAAAAAACACTGGTCCAGATTTGCACTGATTCCCTTGCTCGCCGTATCTCTTGCAGCACTCGCAGGTTGCGGTGGAAGCGATAAAGCAGCGAAGGAAGGCTCATCCAGCGGCACAGATCCGATTACGTTTAGCTTCTTCGGAGCAGATACAAGCCCGCAATGGAATGGAATGAAAGATGAAATAGGCAAGGAAATCACCAAGAAAACAGGTGTAACTTTGAATGCGGAATTTGATGTCAGCGGCGGAGGTGGAGATGACCGAATTGCTTTGATGGCAGCAAGTGGTGAATACCCAGACCTGGTCTCTCCTAAAGCAAATATTAACAAGCTTGTGGATGCCGGGGCCATGATTGATCTGACTGATCTGATTAACGATCACGCGCCTAACCTCAAAAAGCTCTACGGTCCCTATATGGATCGGCTGAAATACAGCAATAAAGATCAAGCTATCTATGTTATTCCTACGTATGCAGGTGTTGGACAGGAGAGTTTTGATGCGACGGGAGGATTTGAAATTCAGCATAAGGTGCTTAAGGAGCTGGGATATCCCAAGGTAAGAACCTTACAGGATTTTGAAAACGTACTCAAAACCTATACAGCCAAGCATCCGACGATCAATGGCAAAAAAACGATCCCTCTCACGCTGGATGCGGACGACTGGAGAATTATGATTACCGTAACGAACCCTGCCTTCCAGACGACTGGAGCGCCGGATGATGGTGAATATTTTATTGATCCCAAAACATTTGAAGCCAAGCTTCATTACAAACGTCCGGAAGAAAAGGAATATTTCCGTTGGTTGAACCACATGTACAATGAAGGGCTGCTCGATAAAGATTCGTTTGTACAAAAAAGTGACCAATACAAATCCAAAATTGCCAGCGGCCGTGTCCTGGGTCTGATCGACCAAGAGTGGGGTTATCAGGATGCCGAAAATGCATTAAAAGCTTCAGGTAAGTCTGATGCCAGCTATGCACATTTTCCAGTTACACTTTCGGAGGAATATAAGGATCGTTCCTTTCAGGATACAGGCTTTGCGTCCGGTTATGGTGTAGGTATTACGGAAAGTTGCAAGGACCCGGTGCGGGCTATTAAATTCCTGGATTATTTAGCTTCTGATGAAGGACAGGTGCTAGTGAACTGGGGAATCGAGGGTAAGCATTATGAAATCAAAGACGGCAAACGCGTCATTCCTCCGGATGTGCTAGATCAAAAAACGAACAATACAACCAGCTTCAATAAATCCACTGGAATAGACTTGTACACATTAATGAGCGGACACTATGGTGACGGAGTGAAAGACCCTACGGGGAACTACTACACTGCCAAATTCCCGGAACAAATTATCGCAGCTTATTCGAAGCCGGAGAAAGAATCACTTAAAGCGTATGGCGTAAAAACGTGGAAGGAACTGTTTCCAGACAAAGAAGAATTTGATGTGAAGCCTTGGGGCGCGGCCTATAACATAACGACAGACAATGAATCCAACTATAACGTTACATTCAAAAAAACGACAGACATTATCCGCAAACGGATACCGGAAGCGATATTAGCACCAGCTTCCAATTTTGATACGATATACGACAACATGATTAAAGAACTGGATGCCGCCGGAGCTGTCCAAATGGAACAGCAATATACGCAACTGGTGAAGGACAGAGTGGAGTTATGGAGTGGGAAAGCGTCCAAATAGTAAGTCCATTTATCCAAACTTTGAAATCTCGGAGTGACAGAGCGCATACGCTAGGGCCAATTTGTAGCAGCGCTTTGTCTGCCCCTGATGAGGGAGGGTTTGTCGTGACGAAAAGCGAAAGACCACAGTCCCTGCGGTTATGGTATCGCCAGCCTGCTGAGGTATGGGAAGAAGCATTGCCAGTCGGCAATGGACGGCTGGGAGCTATGGTATTTGGCGGAATCAGGGAGGAGCATTTGCAATTAAACGAGGATACGCTCTGGTCCGGATTCCCCAGGGATGGCGTTCAGTATGATGCATTGCGATATTTAGAACCTGCCAGAAAGCTGATTGCAGATGGAAAATACAAAGAAGCCGAACAACTGATTACTTCAAACATGCTGGGCCGCGATACAGAAGCCTACCAGCCTTTGGGAGATTTGTGGATTACGCAGGAGAACCTAGGGGAGATTGCGCATTATGAACGGGAACTGGATATGCAGACCGGAACGGCAGCGGTCACTTTTCAGAGTGATGGAGTCCGCTATACCCGTAAAGTTATCGCCAGTGCACCCGATGGGGTCATTATGGTGTCACTGACTGCGAATAAGGTCGGGAAAATCCATGCATCTGTGCGCATGACCACACCCCATTCTTGTGATGATGAAGCTGGAGAGGATGTGCATTTTTCTGATTCCTCCCAATGGGCTAGCGATAACGATCCATCCGAGGAACCGACCAGGGACTTTATTACGTTGACTGGACGAGCGCCCAGTCATGTGGAATCTAATTATCACGGTGATCATCCACAGTCTGTCGTTTACGAAAATGATTTGGGGATGGCTTTTGCAGTTCAGGCGAGGGTTATTCCCGAGGGAGGAACCTTGACGACGAGGGATGACGGAGCGTTGATCATCTCGGACGCGGATAAAATCACGGTGTATTTGGCAGCGGCTACCGGATTTCGGGGATTTCAGGCTATGCCGAATAGTGATGCAACAGAGTCGGCAGAAGCATGCAAGGTCATTCTAGACGGAGCGATTTCGCTAGGAAGTGAGCAGGTGCGGCAACGCCATGAGCAGGATCACCGGAAGCTGTTTGACCGTGTTGCATTAGAACTGGGAAGTGACACGCTAACTGACGAGTCCGTTCTCCCGACGGATCTGCGATTAGAACGCTATCAGAAAGGTCAGGCAGACCGGGGACTGGAAGTGCTGTTATTCCAATATGGACGTTATTTGCTAATGGGCAGTTCACGTCCGGGCAGTCAGCCCGCCAATCTTCAGGGCATCTGGAATGACCGGGTACAGCCGCCTTGGAACAGTAACTATACAACCAATATTAATACACAGATGAACTATTGGCCCGCAGAGGTGTGTAATCTTGCCGAGTGCCATGAGCCATTACTGCACATGATTGGAGAAGTCAGCCGTACGGGGCGCAGGGTTGCTTCCATCCATTATGGAGCTCAAGGATGGACAGCACACCACAATATAGATGTATGGAGATACGCCGGACCGTCGGCTGGCCATGCCAGTTGGGCATTTTGGCCGCTTGGAGGTGTATGGCTGACTGCTCACCTATGGGAACGTTATCTGTTCACCTTGGATACAACCTATTTGGCAGAACAGGCTTATCCGCTTATGAAGGGGGCGGCGGCCTTTTGCCTGGACTGGCTCGCGGAGGGCCCGGATGGTCGGCTCGCAACGTCCCCATCCACATCACCTGAAAATAAATTCATCACTCCCGGCGGCGAGGATTGCAGTATATCCATGGGCTCCACGATGGACATGACGCTGATTCGGGAGCTATTAAGCAACTGTATTCAAGCCGCAGACCTGCTGGAATTAGACGATGAATTCCGCAAGCGCTGCGAAGAGACACGGGAACGATTAGTCCCCTATCAAATCGGCCGTCACGGTCAGTTACAAGAATGGTTGGTCGATTTTGAGGAAGCGGAGCCTGGTCATCGACATGTTTCGCATCTTTACGGGGTTTATCCCGGCCGACAGATCCATATCCGCGATACTCCGGAGCTGGCTGAGGCGGCCCGCATATCGTTACGCCGCCGACTCGATCATGGTGGCGGGCATACCGGGTGGAGCTGTGCCTGGTTGATTAACCTGTACGCCCGGCTGGAAGATGGCGACACTGCGCATCGGTATGTTCGCACGTTGCTGTCGCGATCGACCTACCCTAATTTATTCGACGCTCACCCGCCTTTTCAGATCGACGGTAACTTTGGTGCGACGGCAGGCATCGCAGAAATGCTGCTGCAAAGCCGCCTGGGTGAGCTGACGCTATTGCCTGCCCTGCCATCGGCATGGCCGGAGGGAAGGGTCAGCGGCTTGAAAGGGTGTGGCGGGATTACGGTCAGCATGGAGTGGTCCGGTTCAAGGCTCGTCCGTGCGGAGCTTACCGCATCTGTCCAGACGGGAAGCTGCACGATTCGCAGTGCACACCCGTTTAGCGCAGATGCTCGTCAGGCTCAGCCTGATCCCAAGCACGGAGGATTTATTTTGTCATGGATTTTTACCAAAAAGCAGGAAAAAACGAATGAACATACGATTATAATTGAGGGAGAGGGAGAGACACAATGACTATTTTTCAATTTCCGCAGGACTTTATGTGGGGTACCGCAACAGCCGCCTACCAAATCGAGGGGGCATATCAGGAGGATGGGAGAGGGTTGTCGATCTGGGATACCTTTGCCCATACGCCTGGTAAAGTGTTTAACGGGGATAACGGGAATGTAGCTTGTGATAGCTATCATCGCTACGAAGAAGATATCCGTCTCATGAAGGAACTGGGCATTCGTACATATCGGTTCTCGGTGTCCTGGCCGCGTATATTCCCGAATGGTGACGGTGAAGTCAATCAAGAAGGATTGAACTATTATCATCGCGTTGTTGATTTGTTGAACGACAAGGGGATTGAGCCGTTTTGTACACTGTATCACTGGGATTTGCCTCAGGCGCTACAGGATGCGGGAGGATGGGGAAATCGTCGTACAATTCAGGCATTTGTCCACTTTGCAGAAACGATGTTCCGCGAGTTTCACGGTAAGATACACCATTGGCTCACATTCAATGAACCTTGGTGCATCGCTTTTTTATCCAATATGTTAGGAGTTCATGCTCCGGGTTTGACGAATCTCCAGACAGCGATTGATGTAGGACATCATCTGCTGGTCGCGCATGGCCTATCTGTACGCCGATTCCGCGAGCTAGGCACCAGTGGCCAGATTGGTATCGCTCCCAATGTCTCCTGGGCTGTTCCTTACAGCACCTCTGAGGAAGATAAAGCGGCTTGTGCGCGCACGATTTCTCTGCATAGTGACTGGTTTCTCCAGCCTATTTATCAAGGCTCGTATCCTCAGTTTTTGGTAGACTGGTTTGCGGAGCAGGGAGCCACCGTACCTATACAAGATGGAGATATGGACATTATCGGTGAACCTATAGATATGATCGGTATCAATTATTATAGTATGTCGGTTAATCGCTTTAATCCGGAAGCAGGATTTCTTCAATCTGAAGAAATCAATATGGGACTACCTGTAACGGATATCGGCTGGCCGGTGGAGTCACGCGGGCTGTATGAGGTACTACATTATTTGCAAAAATACGGTAACATCGATATATACATCACAGAGAACGGGGCTTGTATCAATGATGAAGTCGTAAACGGAAAGGTGCAGGATGACCGTCGAATTTCGTACATGCAGCAGCATTTGGTGCAGGTACACCGGGCAATTCATGACGGCCTTCATGTTAAAGGGTATATGGCCTGGTCACTTATGGACAATTTTGAGTGGGCAGAGGGATATAATATGAGATTTGGCATGATTCATGTCGATTTTCGCACACAAGTCCGTACCCCCAAGGAAAGTTACTATTGGTATCGAAATGTAGTAAGTAATAACTGGTTGGAGACTAGACGTTAAATCAAGAGAAATGATCTGAATATAAAGCAAATTTAGGTCTGCCTCCGCTCCCGTTTGTTTAAATAGGAGGTCCTCTGGGGTAATAATAGCCAAGATGAATTACAGATGGTTCTAGTATGTAGAGACCGGCAGGAATAATAAAATAAAAAATGTGCATACTGAAAAAAATACCTGGCGAGGGCACTTTTTAAACTATTTTAAACTAGAGGGAGTGGAGGGTATGGCTTCGAATTTTAGAAAATCAGGATCAAGTGATAACCAAATGAGCCGCACGGTATCTGTTATTTCTTTGATCGCTTGCATTGTAGGTATTATTCTTATTTTGCTTGATATAGGGAATTTAACCGATCGTAATATCTATTTAATGACAGGCATTGGCGCCTTTGCTGCCGGAATTTTCATTTTTCTAATCGGGAAATCATTTGTCATTGCCCGTAAGAAGGAAGACCAAGAGAACGGGCATCGTTAATACAATTGAAAAAATGATGTAAAACTGATAATGAAAACAACAGCGCGGGGCTTCGAGCAGTGTAGCATGATAACTGTAAGGAGTCCCGATTTTTGCTTTAGTATAGCTTTTTTAAGATACTTCAAGATGCATAATTAACGTTTTTATATGTCATTTTTGAATTAAAAAGAAATTTTGAATTTGCAAGAGAAATTTTATTTTTAGAGAGGTTTTTCACAAAAATCGGACAAATAATCGACAATTCTGTTAACAATAAAAAAAGTGGCCGCTTTTCTGCTATCTTATATAAGGGCAAGATTACAGGAGTTCGTTAAGTTTTGAGTAATTTACTATTTTAAGGAGAGGGGAACAACATGAACAAAAAACCAAAAGCGATTATTGCGTTGGTTTTGACCGTGCTCACGGTAGCATTGCTCATCTGGACGTGTTTTTATGCTGGCGGAAAATACGTTGTTTTCGATCCGAAAGGACCAATTGGGCAAGCACAAAAAGAGCTGATCATTCTTACAACTGCATTGTCTGCGCTTATAATTGTACCGGTTATGATTTTGACCTTCTTCATCGTTTGGCGGTATCGCGATACCCCAACAAACAAGGTGAAGTATCAACCTCACTGGGATGACAGCAAAAAGCTGGAAACCACATGGTGGGCTATTCCAATTATCGTTATCTGTATTATTGCGGTTATCACTGCGAGATATACCTACTTGCTGGAGCCTTCCAAGCCGTTGGCAAGTGAGCAAAAGCCAGTAACGATTCAAGTAACTTCACTGGACTGGAAATGGCTCTTCATGTACCCAGAGGAAGGTATAGCTACAGTGAACCAAGTTCACATTCCTAAAGGTGTTCCAGTCCGTTTTGAACTGACTGCTGACGCCCCGATGAACTCGTTCTGGATTCCGCAATTGGGCGGTCAAATCTACACCATGTCAGGCATGGCCATGAAACTGCATTTGCAGGCCGATCACGAAGGAACTTACTTTGGCTCGGGTGCAAACTTTAGCGGTGAGCATTTTGGACAAATGCGTTTTGATGTAGAAGTCCAGTCGGATGAAGAGTATAAAAACTGGGTCGCTGACATCAAGAAGCAGTCTAAGCCGCTGACGAAAGACGGCTATTTGGCGCTTGCAAAACCAGGTTTGTCCCAGCCTGATGAATATTCTTCGATTCCAGACGGCTTGTTCAAAGAGATTGTTAACAAGTATGTAGTGGAAGGCGCTCCTAACCCCCATGCTGGACATGGCGGAGCTACATCCACAGAAGATTCATCCAAATCCGGCACAGAAGATCATGCTGGAATGGACATGAGCGGACACAATTAAATGATTATAGGGAAGGAGGCCCCCAATGCTTGACAAAATAAAAGAGTTTGCATCCACTTTCTTCGTTACTGGAGACCCGATGATCTATGGAGCGGACGTTTCCATCGCATTAGCAACGATCGGGATCGTGTTTGTGCTCACTTATTTCAAAAAATGGGGCTGGCTTTGGAAAAACTGGTTGACTACGGTTGACCATAAAAAAGTCGGTATTATGTATATTCTTGCGGCCATCTTGATGTTATTCCGCGGAGGCGTGGATGCATTATTGATGCGTATTCAACTTGCTACACCGGATGTGACACTCCTACATCCTGAGCATTACAACCAGATTTTCACAACTCACGGCACAATCATGATCTTGTTTATGGCAATGCCGTTGATGTTTGGTTTGTTTAACATCGCCGTACCCCTTCAAATTGGTGCGCGCGACGTTGCGTTTCCTTTCCTGAACGCATTGAGCTTCTGGCTTTTCTTTATGGGTGCGATGTTGTTCAACTTGTCCTTCGTTATCGGCGGTTCGCCAGATGCAGGCTGGTTGAGTTATCCACCGCTCTCAGAACTGCAATTTAGTCCTGGCGTCGGTCAGAACTTCTATATCTGGGGTATTCAGATTTCTGGTATAGGTTCATTGGCTACAGGGATCAACTTTATTGTTACCATTATTAAAATGCGCGCACCTGGTATGACTTGGATGAAAATGCCTGTCTTTACGTGGTCCGTATTTTCATCATGTGTTATTATCATTTTCGCGTTCCCGATTCTGACGGTTACTTTAGCATTGCTATTCCTTGACCGCTTCGGAGGAGGGCACTTCTTTACCCTTGATTTCGGCGGTAACCCGATGATGTATATCAACTTGATCTGGATGTGGGGTCACCCTGAGGTATACATCGTAGTATTGCCAGCCTTCGGTATTTATTCCGAGGTTATCAGCGTATTCTCCAAAAAGAAATTGTTTGGTTACAAATCCATGGTTTACGCAATGTTCATTATTGCGATCCTGTCCTTCTTCACGTGGGCGCATCACTTCTTCACGATGGGATCAGGCGCAGATGTTAATGCATTCTTTGCGATCTCGACGATGGTTATCGCAATACCGACAGGGGTTAAAGTATTTAACTGGCTGTTCACGATGTACCGGGGTAAACTCGAATTTAAAACTCCGATGATGTGGTCTATTGCATTTATTCCGAACTTCCTGATTGCAGGTTTGACGGGCGTCATGTTGTCTGTAGCGCCTGCGGACTTCCAGTTCCATAACAGTTACTTCCTGATCGCTCACTTTCACTCCGCTCTGATTGGTGGGGTAGTGTTCGGTTACTTGGCAGGTCTGTACTACTGGTGGCCTAAGATGTTCGGTTTCACATTGCCTGAAACGCCTGGTAAATGGGCTTTCTGGTTCTGGAATATCGGTTTCTATGTATGTTTCATTCCGCAATATTCCCTCGGTCTGATGGGTATGACACGTCGTCTGAGCACTTACGGCTGGGATACTGGCTGGCAGCCGCTTAACATGGTGTCAACCGTTGGGGCATTCCTGATGGGGATTGGTTTCTTGTTCCAGGTTCTTCAAATTCTTCTGGGTATCAAAAATTACCGCAAGCTGAAGGATACAACTGGCGACCCTTGGGGCGGTCACACGTTGGAATGGTCCATTCCTTCACCTGCACCGGAATACAATTTTGCTACCATTCCGCAAGTAGAAGAACGCGATGACTGGTGGGCAGAAAAAGATAAACGTGCAAAAGGTATTTTCAGAAAGCAACCGCCAATTGAAGCGATTCATATGCCGAAAAACTCGGCGATTCCATTCATTATGTCGGTATTCTTTTTCATTGCAGGTTTCGGGTTCGTATTTGGATGGTCGTTCTTCTATATTCCAGGGCTGATCGGCGTGGCAATTTGTATGATTTGCCGTTCGTTCTTCTCCTATGATGGCGACTACTATATCCCTGCGGATGAAGTAAAACGCACGGAAGCGGCAATAAGGGGGTCTGTATAATGGCACAAGCTGCAGCACATCACAGCCATGATCATGACCACGGGCATCACGATCCGCAAGAATTGAAGATGCTTGGTTTTTGGATCTTCCTCGTAACGGACGTAATCCTGTTCAGTACCTTGTTCGCAACCTTCGTTGTCCTTCGGAACAACACAGCCGGAGGACCAGGTGGCGCAGAGCTGTTTAACATGACGGGCGTTATTATTGAAACGTTCCTCTTGCTCACAAGCAGCTTCACAAGTGGTCTGGCTGTGTTGGCTATGAACAAAGGAAGCATGAAGGGATTAATCAGCTGGTTAATCGTGACAGCGATCCTGGGTCTTGGTTTTATCGGTTTTGAAGTTTACGAGTTTGTTGAGATGGTACATGAAGGTGCCAACTTTGGAACCAGTGCGTTCTTGTCGGCATTCTTCACATTGGTCGGAACACACGGACTTCACGTTTCGTTAGGTCTGGTTTGGATGATTGGACTTATGTTCCAGTTGAAAAAACGCGGGCTTACTCCAGAGACGAAGGGCAAAGTTTCGGCATTGAGCTTGTACTGGCACTTTTTGGACGCTGTCTGGATCTTCTTGCTGACAGTTGTCTATTTGATGGGGGTGATGTAGATGGCACAGCATCAATCAGGAGCGGGTTCGCATGGTCATGATGATTCTCACGGTTCAGTGAAATCCTATGTTATCGGGTTTATTCTGTCCATCGTACTGACCATCATTCCTCTCTTCGTGGTTATGAATCATATGTTGAGCCGCACTTCGACCATGGTTGTTATTTTAGCCGCGGCAGTGCTGCAATTTCTGGTTCAGCTTTTCTTCTTCATGCACATCCGTGAAAGCAATGGACCACGTTGGAATGTTATGACTTTGATCTTTGGTGTTGTGATCCTGTTGACTGTCGTTGGCGGTTCTGTATGGATTATGGAATACAACATGGTAGCACACTAATAAGTCACACTATTTTAGATAAGAGGAAGCGGCTCTATGCCGCTTCCTCTTTTTTTATAAAGGACCTGCTAGAATTTAAACTGTGGCTTCTTGAACTCAAGTTTGCACGCGTGTAAAATGGAATTGTATAACAGAAGAGTGAAAAAGATAATACTAATGGAGAGTGAGGAAAACGTCATGAACACCGAAATATTGTTTAAACCTTTTAAGATAGGTAACTTATCGCTTCCCAATCGGATGGTTATGGCTCCCATGACACGAAATTTTTCTCCCCAAGGTATTCCAGGACCTGAGGTTGCCGCGTATTATCGTCGCCGTGCAGAAAATGCTGTTGGATTGATTATTACAGAGGGAACAGCTATCAATCATCCCGCCGCTGTGGAGCACACAGGCATCCCTAACTTTTATGGTGAGGGATTGAAAGGATGGGCTAAGGTAGTAGAGGAGGTTCATGCGGCCGGCGGCAAAATTATACCGCAGCTCTGGCATGTGGGTACAGCCCGGAAAATAGGTGCGGATAACCAACCGAATCCCGAGGCATTGCCTGTCGGTCCTTCAGGTATTTCTCCCGCAGGTGAAAAGGTAGTTGAGCCATTGACGGAGGTGGAAATTACGGATATCATTGCAGCCTTTGCTCAGGCCGCTGCCGATGCCAAGCGGGTGGGGTTTGACGGCATTGAGCTTCATGGAGCACATGGCTATTTAATAGATCAATTTTTCTGGGACAAAACCAATAAGCGTACCGATCAATATGGAGGCGATTTGGTTCAGCGCACCCGGTTTGCGGTCGAGGTCATTGAGGCTTGTCGCCGTGCAGTAGGCCCGGATTTTCCAATTGTACTGCGATTCTCCCAGTGGAAGATGTACCATTATGGAGAAAAGCTGGCACAGACACCGCAGGAACTTGAACAGTTTCTTGCCCCATTGGTACAAGCCGGGGTGGATGTATTCCATTGCTCAAGCCGCCGTTTCTGGGAGCCAGAATTCGAAGGGTCAGATCTAAACCTGGCAGCATGGACCAAAAAGATAACAGGCAAGCCAGTGATTACGGTGGGGTCAATTGGTTTGGAGAAGGCCTTTTTGAGTGATTTGGAAAAAAACAATGATCGTCAGACTGATCAATCGAGTAGTGTAGAGGCCAGATTAGAACAACTCGTGGAGCTAGTAGAACGAGAGGAAGTTGATCTGGTTGCAGTTGGACGTGCATTGCTGGTTGATCCGGCATTTGCAGTAAAATTACGTGATCAACAGATAAAAGAAATAATTCCTTACAATGATGAAGTATTAAAAACGTTGAATTAGGAAAATTTCGGTTACAGGGCAAGCTGTAATATAAGCTATTCGTAAATTCTACGAATTTGCTATAATAGGAGCATCAAGTCGAAATACACGGGGTGAAAAGGATGAATTCTGAAACGGAAGCTTTGGATTGTGAGCCGGCTTGTCACGGTTCAGATCAGGAAATTGAGCGTATAAAATCTTCCCTAGTTGAGGATTCCATCGCATACAAAATGTCGGAGCTGTTTAAAGCGCTAGGTGACCCGACACGGATCAAGCTGATTTATGCCCTGGCTCAAAAGGAACTGTGTGTTCATGATTTAACACAGGTGTTGAACATGGGCCAATCTGCAGTATCCCACCAGCTTCGTTATTTGCGCAACCTGCGTATTGTCAAACGACGCAAGGAAGGCAAGACAGTGTTTTATTCACTGGATGATAATCATGTGGAGCAGATTTTTTTGCAAACCCATCAGCACATATCACATCAATGATTTTTGACAAACCAACAGCAGGGCGCCAAGCAATTGGCGCTCTTTTGGTGTTTGTCCATTGAAGTCGATTTTTTTTCGTTAAAAAGGGCTATGATCATTGACTTTTGCCCCTAAACCTGAATATAATGACCTTAACAAATAATATATGAACAGTTGCTCATATATAGCTAATTGGAGGCCAATTATTATGGATGCTCTAAAAAGAAATGAACGGCATGAATGGGTTTTGGAAGGTCTAGATTGCGCCAACTGTGCTCTAAAGATTGAAAATGGAGTCAGTAAAATAGAAGGGGTCCTCGATTGCTCGGTCAATTTTGTAACAAAAACGTTGACGATGACCACAACTTCGGATCAAAAAGAAGAGGTTTTTCGCCAAACGGAACGGAAGGTCCACAGACTTGAGCCTCATGTTAGGATGGTTGCCAAAAGTGCGGGTGGACGCTTGCGCGAAGACAGTCGAAGTGGCGTTGGTGCAGTAGAGGCAAGCTGCACAGAGGATTGCGCATGCGGTCATGAGCATGAGGGTGAAGGACATAATCACAATGATGGAAAGCATGCTGCTCACAGTCATGGTGGTCATAGCCATGAAGCACATGGCGCACACGATGGGCACGACCACGGTAATCATGCACACATGCACCACAATCACCATGCAGTGCGCGATCATGGTGAAGCTACCCATGCTCATTCACATTCGTATGATGATGATAGTCATGCCGGGCATACGCATGATCATGGTACGGACGGTATGCGCCGCATGATTGCACGTCTGTCCATAGGAGCGGTTATTGCGGCTGTTGCCTGGTGGTTACCTGTCGAAGGTGTGGGCAAGCTGGCTCTATTTTTAGTGGCATATATCATCGTTGGCGGTGATGTTGTCTTGCAGGCTGCACGCAGCTTGGTGCGTGGAATGGCCTTTGATGAGTATTTCTTGATGACGCTGGCTACTGTGGGCGCATTTGCTATTGGGGAATACCCCGAAGGCGTAGCTGTCATGTTCTTTTATCAAATCGGAGAACTATTCCAAGGCATTGCAGTTAACCGTTCACGTAAGTCCATCAGCGATCTGATGGATATTAGACCAGACTATGCCAACCTGAAGACGGCTGAGTCCGTACGAAGGGTGTCCCCAGAAGAGGTCCGTATTGGAGATTTGATAGTGATCAAGCCGGGTGAGAAGATCCCGCTGGACGGTAAGGTTGTAGAAGGCAAGTCGCATGTCGATACCTCGGCGTTGACCGGTGAATCTGTGCCTCGTACCGTTGAGCCGGGAAGCAGCGTGATGAGTGGATTTGTGAATACGAACGGACTTCTGACGGTAGAGGTCAGCAAAGAATTTGGTGAATCTGCGGTCTCTAAAATTTTGGAACTGGTGCAAAATGCGAGTGCCAAAAAAGCGCCGACTGAAAAGTTTATCACGAAATTTTCCAGATATTATACTCCTGTAGTGGTTATTGTAGCGTTGTTGCTGGCGGTTGTTCCTCCGCTTGTTGTGCCAGGTGCACAGTTTGCAGATTGGATATATCGTGCGCTTGTTTTCCTCGTTATTTCTTGTCCGTGTGCGCTGGTGGTGTCCATTCCACTGGGCTTCTTTGGCGGAATCGGGGCAGCCTCCCGTTCAGGTGTGCTGATCAAGGGCGGTAATTATCTTGAAGCCCTGAATCATGTGAAATATGCTGTTTTTGATAAAACAGGTACGCTCACCAAAGGTGTTTTCCACGTGACAGGGATTTATCCTGCCGAAGCTTTTACGAAGGAAAGTCTGCTGGAGACTGCTGCATTGGCCGAGATGCACTCCACGCATCCTATCGCAGCTTCTCTGCGTGAAGCTTATGGCAATGAACTTCAAACGGAGCGAGTGCAGCAATATAGCGAAATATCCGGTCACGGGATTCGGGCTCAGATCGATGGGCGCTTGGTATTAGCCGGAAACGCTAAGCTGATGGAGCGGGAGCATATTGCTTTTAATGTGGCGCAGCAAGCAGGACCATTGGATGTAGGAACGGTCGTACATGTGGCTGTAGACGGAACGTATGCCGGGTGCATTCTAATATCGGATGAGGTTAAGGAGGACGCGGCCAAGACGATTGCTTCGCTGAAAAAGCTGGGGGTGGTAAAAACCATCATGCTAACAGGTGACAATCGGACAGTTGCCGAAGCTGTAGGACGTCAGTTAGGCCTGGATGAAGTACGGGCAGAACTGTTGCCTCAGCATAAAGCCGAAGCCATTGAGCAGTTGTCTGCAAGTAAAAAAACGAGCGATAAAATCTTGTTTGTAGGCGATGGAATTAATGATACACCTGTACTTGCTTTGGCAGATGTTGGTGTAGCGATGGGTGGTTTGGGCTCAGACGCTGCAATTGAAGCAGCAGATATCGTAATCATGAACGACGAGCCTTCAAGGCTGGTGACGGCGATTCATATTGCTCAACGCACACGCCGTATCGTATGGCAAAACATTATATTTGCGCTAGGTGTCAAAGTAGTATTTCTCTCATTGGGCGCGTTTGGTATTGCTACCATGTGGGAGGCTGTATTTTCCGATGTTGGTGTAACACTGCTAGCTGTATTAAATGTGATGCGTGTGCTGAAGGTTGGTACTGACGAATAAAAAGGGAACCCCCCGTTAACATTGGATGTAGGCATCCTATGAAAACAGGGGGTGTTTCTTTATAGCTGCCTTTTTTGTGCAGACATGTGCTTTCCGCAGTATAGATCTATTTTTCTCATATATAGTAGTTGTGCAGAGATGTATAAATGTGGGGAGGGGCTAATACGTTTAAGGTAGGGACTTAATAAGTAAGGCCCACGTAACATTCGGTTGCTCAGTAATGAGTAAGCGTTTTCTTTATTTGGAGGGGTACTCGAATTCGTGTGTGCCAACTTGCTGACGAAAGAAAGGATGGATTAATAGCATGGAGGCTAAACTGATGCATGTATTCGCAGAGCTGTTGGGTGGCATAAACAGCAGGGATTGCAACGTTCCAGAGCCAGGTATGGAGTCTGCTGCACGGAGATTGGCTATGGAGACGCTAAGAGCAGGAAGCCATCAAGTATCTGCTGCACAGGAGGAAGATCCATTGGGCTGGCTGGTTGGTTTAGCTGAGCAGGGTGCAATCAGTCGAGCGGAGGCATTGCTGGCTGCAAACCCGGAATTACTTGGTGAATCGATGCTGAATAACGGCAATGATACAGAGCAAGCCATGGACACACTACTAAAATGGAGCGATGAATACAGCGACACCTCCATACGGCTTTATGCTGATGCTCCTGCAAGTATGAGTCGTAAAAGTACAGGAATACGCGATCTTGACGGTTATAGTCTTCTGCATGGTCCATTGTCACTGGCATCCGGCCGCGTGAGGGAATTATGCTATGCCTATTTGGACGCGGCAGAGTCTGGACAAAAGATTCATGCCCTTGCCGGGGAGCCCGATCCCATCCTTGTCCCCGGTTCCCGTGCATCCGAGACGTACACAACATTTAATAAAGCATCTGGTTTGATTGGATTGTGTGAGCACCTGTCCCGACGAATCATTGGCCTGCTGGAAACAGAGTACGAAGGCTTGTTTGAGTTGCTGGACGGATTGCCACTCACTATAGCTTTAACTGAGCAGAACAATGCAGTGGGCATCGGAAGCCTGCAAGATATGCAGTTAGAGGCCCTACTGCGTGCAGCGTTGCGGAGCATGCGACAGGGGGGAGAGCCAAGGCTGGAGATTATGGTGCGCAATCCTACTGACGTAAACCAGTTCCAGACCATCCGAGACTGGATTGACGGCGTTGCCGAGCAAACGTTATGTGGCCGCCTGCGGTGCGTTCCATATCGGGTAGGTGTACTTTTGACGGTTGATACAAGTTTGGTGCCTAATGCAGGTCAAATAGGGGATGAGCAATCCGCACAGTCGGAGAAGTCGGACACCGCCGATAACATGTCCGAAGTGAGCGCACGACAGACCAAGCAGGCGGCTCAAGCCGCAGATTTGGCACGCTTTGCCGATACGGTCATTTTAGAAGTTTTACCAGCTCCATCTGCTGGTATCAGAGCTGGAGATCCGTTGATTCCATCTGTTGCTGATGGGCATGAGAATGCTAATGATACGATAAAACGCATAATGGAAGCTGTTCGGCGTGTAAAGCCTGAGGTTCCTATATGGGTGGCGATAGATAAAATTCACCATTTCCTAGATGGGAATTGGATCTGGGAGAACGAGCTAACGGGGGTCATTTGCTCAGACCCAGCAGTTCCTACTGTACGTCTTGCGGCTGCGCGTTGGAGGCTGCAACAGCAAGCCAATCGGCAACACACTTCAGAAACTGCACACACCCATGCGTGGAAGTTTCCACTTTAGCCTGAAGAATTTATGTGATAGAACGCTTTGAAATATTGAGGATACCTGCGTTGTTTACGCGGGTATCTTTTTTATTTAGGCTATTAGCAGTTTACAAGCGGAAAAGAAAGGGTATATAATAAAACAAAAGTTTCTCTAAGCCAAAATAATTGTATAGATGCAAAAATGATTATCATTCTCATTGCCAAACATGCTGCTTCGGGCTTCCCGAAGCAGCATGTGCTATTTTAGGGCACTTAACAATGGATATCATTCTCAATGAAATGCAAGTACAAGGAACAAAAAATGGAAAGGAACGTGATATGATGCAAGCAGTTCAACGACTACAAGATACATTGTCTCCCTCTAACCGAGCACTTACCAAAAACAGTGGCAGCGGACGCCCCGGTCCAAATCGCAAGCCGCAATTTCAGCTCAAAAGCATGCTGAAAAATAAGGAGATGCAGGCTGCTCTAGGCAGTGGAATGCTAATGCTGATGGCATGGGGGGTCTCACATTGGTGGCAATGGCTATCCGTCATTCTCTATGTGGTGTCTTATGCCCTTGGAGGCTGGTCCAAAGCCAGAGAAGGGATTGAAACCCTGATCCGAGAACATGATCTGGATGTTAATTTACTCATGATCGCTGCGTCTTTAGGAGCTGCGGCCATTGGCTACTGGAATGAAGGAGCCATGCTGATTTTTATTTTTGCACTCAGCGGTGCGCTGGAGAGCTATACCACGGAGCGTAGTAGTAAGGATATTTCCGAGCTCATGGCGTTGAAGCCGGAAACAGCTTTGCGCTTGTCTCACGAGGGAACAGAAACGGTTGGCATTGAGCAGCTGTTGCCAGGCGACCTGCTGCTGGTTAAGCCGGGCGAACTAATTCCGGCGGACGGTCGAGTCTCCAAAGGTGTGTCGGCAGTGAATCAGGCATCCATTACCGGGGAATCTGTTCCGGTAAACAAGATGGCAGGTGACGAAGTATATGCAGGCACCATCAATGGAGAAGGCGTGCTATATGTGGAGGTCAGCCAGTCCTCGGAAGATACTTTATTTTCAAAAATTATTCGTATGGTAGAAGAGGCACGGACCGAAGTTCCCGATTCCCAGCGATTTATTAAAACATTCGAATCGGTATACGCCCGAATTGTTGTTGCCGTCACGTTGATCGTCATTGTAGGTGCGCCCATTGTATTGGGCTGGACATGGGCAGCGGCGTTTTACAAGGCGATGGTGTTCCTTGTCGTGGCCTCACCTTGTGCGCTCGTGTCATCCATTATGCCAGTGATGCTATCGGCCATTTCCAACCGTGCCCGGCGGGGCATTCTGTTCAAAGGTGGCGCGCATGTGGAGAATATGGCATTGACATCTGTCGTTGCTTTTGACAAAACGGGCACGTTAACGAAGGGCTCACCCGTGGTCACGGACTGGATTACCGCCCCAGATTACGATGCTGATGAGCTATTGCATATTGTCGCGACAATCGAAAGCTATTCCTTACATCCGCTGGCACGAGCGATTGTAGCCAAAGCCGAAGCTGAATTGGGACAGAGAGAGCTTCTTACAGCGGAGCAAGTGCAGGCTCTTACCGGGTGGGGAATGGAAGGCATCATAGGTGGGGTGAAATGGAAAATCGGTCGCACGAATGTACTGGATGAACCTGGTCTTCTGGCTGGGCCAGAGTGGGTGGAGAGTCGAGCCCGACTGGAAGCCGAGGGCAAAACTGTATCCATCATTCTTGCGGATGATCGGATTGCCGGGATGCTGGCGCTGCGTGACGAGCTGCGTCCACAGGCACAAGAGTCCGTGAAACGTCTGCAAGCACAGGGTATCCGGGTCGTCATGCTGACTGGAGACCGACCGGAAACGGCTGCCGTGATCGCGGCGCAGGCTGGAGTCGACGCCGTATATGCTGGCTTAATGCCGGAGGACAAAGTCAGTCATATTCGCATGCTGCGAGAGCAATACGGGCATGTCGTTATGGTCGGCGACGGTGTGAATGATGCTCCGGCTTTGACTGCAGCTACTGTAGGGCTGGGCATGGGAATGCACGGCAGTGGAGCAGCACTGGAGGTTGCAGATGTGGTGCTAATGAACGACGGAATCGAGGAGATTGCTCCGACGATAGCACTGGCGCGCAAGGCGCAGCGAGTGGTCAAACAAAATATGATCTTCGCGGTAAGTGTCATTGTGCTGCTGGTGATCAGTAACTTTGTGCAAGATATAGCCCTGCCTTTTGGGGTCATTGGACATGAAGGCAGCACACTCCTTGTCATTTTGAACGGCCTGCGTCTATTGCGCTCATAAGACCATAATCCAATTCACAAATCACAAGATTACAAACAAGAAGGAGCATTCAACCCTCTTACATCCAAGGGGGATGAATGCTCCTTCTTTGGCAGTATCAGTCTATTTTGTATGCAAAGCAGGTTCATCTCATATCTTTAATTTGCGACTGCTGTACACCTATCTATGACGCGGTGTAGATCGCCGCAAGAACAGGGAAAACAATAATCCCGCCAGCGCAATCCCGGTTGCAATGATGAAGGCATCATTAATGCCATGGATCGTCGATTCTGTAACAGCGCTTCGGTATACCTGTTGTAGCGCGAGTGCAGAGCCGCTTTCCGCAGAAATACCCGCCGATTGTGCAAGGGTTTGTCCCAGTTGCGATACGCCTTCCGTTACAGAAGCATTCGCTGTGGTAGCGACATTCGCATAATCTGCCATATGAACTGTAGTCCGGCTACTCATTACCGTAATAAGCCAAGCGGTACCGATAGATCCAGCGATTTGCCGTACTGTATTGGACATGGCAGTACCATGGCTGCCGAGATGGGCAGGTAGCTGGTTTAGCCCTTCGGTCTGGACGGACATCATCAGCAATGACATTCCGAAGCTGCGAATCGTATAGATGATCATAATATGTCCGTAGGTGGTGGCATCGGTCAGCAGACTGAATTCCCAGGTTGTGACTGCTGTAATGATCAGTCCAATGATCGCCAACGGCCTTGCGCCTATACGGTCAAATACTGCCCCTGATATCGGTGACATCACACCCATCAGCAGTGCACCCGGCAACAGCAGCAGACCGGATTGCAGCGGTGTAAAGCCGCGTATATTTTGTAAATAGATTGGCAGCAGTAGCATCCCGCCGAACATCGTCATGTTGACGGTAGCCCCAACTAAGGTTGATACAGTAAAAATATTATATTTAAACACACGGAACTCCAGCATCGGCTGTATCATATTTAGCTCGCGCACGATAAACAATACAATAAACACAACCCCGGCAGCGAGTGTAAGGATTACCGTATTGCTACTCCAGCCTTTGTCTCCAGCCGAACTAAAGCCATACAACAGGAAGCCAAACCCAAGGGTGGAGAAGATGGTTCCCAACAGGTCAAAGTTCGGTTTCGTTAGCTTGGATACATTTTTGAGCCAGCGTATGGCAAACAGAATATCAATGACCGCCAGCGGAATAACGAGTAAAAATAGCAGCCGCCAGCTGTAATGCTCCACAATATAGCCGGATAAAGTCGGTCCAATCGCCGGGGCAAACATCATGGCGATTCCCATAGTACCCATGGCAGCGCCCCGTTTTTCTGGAGGAAACACAGTCAGGAACACGTTCATGACCACAGGCATGATGATGCCTGCTCCGCTGGCCTGGATCACGCGTCCAACCAGCATAGGCGCAAAGCCGGTACTGGCAGCACAGACGACAGACCCGGCAGTAAATAACCCCATCGCGGAGATGAACAGTGCACGTGTTCCGAATGACTCAATCAGAAAAGCAGTGATAGGAATCAAAATTCCGTTTGTCAGCATATATCCGGTGGATAACCATTGAACGGTTGTGGCAGATACATTGAAGTCATTCATCAAGTGTGGAATAGCCACGTTAAGCAGCGTTTGATTCAAAATCGAAATGAAGGCGCCTAGCAGTAGCACGGACAGAATGCGTCCGACGGACATTTTTTGATCCATGACAGCCTCCTACTTGTGAACTCTGATCGTTGCACTCATTCCCGGGATAATCCCTAGGCCCTTGTAACCTTGAATGGAAATGTTGACAGGCACGACCTGCGTCACCTTGGTATAGTTGGCAGTGGTATTGGAGGTGGGCAGCAGTGAAAAGGTGGATGCGGTTGCCAGACCGATCTTTTCGAGTTTACCGGTCAGGGATGTATCTGGGTAAGCATCAATATACACATCTACGGTCTGGCCTACTTGGAGATCCTGCACAGCCGTTTCGTCTATATTGGCAGTAATCCAAAGATTGTTCAGATCAAATGCTTTCGCTAAAGGTGTGCCCGCCCCGACAACTGAGTTGTTGACTGCAGTTTGCTGTACGATGGTACCGTCAGTCGGGATCGTAACGCTGATCCGGCTTCCGCCTCCCTCTACACTACCAAGCGAGCTGCCGGCGGTGTACGTTTTACCAACTTCAGCGTTCCAGCCCGTGAGCTTTCCTCCGCTTGGAGAGGCAACAGTAACTGCTTGTCCGCTTACTTGTGCATTGTCGGTTTTTATGTAGTTGGCGGATTGATTGTAGTAATAGGCGGCGGCTCCACCTCCTGCGAGAATAATGATGATTACGAGCAGATT
Source organism: Paenibacillus polymyxa M1 (assembly GCF_000237325.1). Lineage (NCBI taxonomy): Bacteria > Bacillati > Bacillota > Bacilli > Caryophanales > Paenibacillaceae > Paenibacillus > Paenibacillus polymyxa. The sequence goes on along the minus strand of NC_017542.1, from coordinate 4,928,374 downwards.
AACTAATATGGCGCGCGAATTCATATTGTGCATGCCTCCTTAGTGTTTTTGGATGTTCAAAGTATGCGTCAAACGATTCATAATATTCAGATGGATTCTAGGAAAGGTTAAGAGCGTATGCAAAAGGATGATCTTGCTGATAAAGGATGATGCGCATAATGACGACCAGAATCATGATTGTATATGACAGTGAAAATGGACATACCGAACGTCTCGCTCGCTCAATCGCAGAAGGAGCACGCCTGAATCACACAGAAGTGGCGCTAAAGCATGTGAATGAGGCCGATGTGAATGAGCTAGTAAGCGCGGATGCGATCATATGGGGGTGCCCGGGTCATTTTGGTACCATCAGCAGCGGTCTGAAGAGCTGGATTGACAAGCTCGGATATTTGTGGGCGCAGGGCAAGCTGGTGGACAAAATCGGTGCAGTATTTTGCACAACTGCTACCGTTCATGGTGGATTGGAATCAACGCTTTTGAATTTGATTACTCCTATGCTTCATCAAGGCATGATTATTGTAGGCCTGCCCGCTAGCATCACGGAAAATGCGCTCTACGGCTCCTATTACGGTGTAGGGGTAACATGTCCGGTGGAGACAGACCCCGATGGACCGCCCAACCTTCCAACGGGCGATGATCTTGCGTTAGGTCGCTCTTTGGGCAAAAGGGTTGCTGAGATGGCGGGACGGTACCGTAGCGCTGAAAGAGAATAGGAGGCCGCCGATGACCATTGCTTTTATCGCAGTAGCTGTGGTTGCCTTGATCTTTTTGCTGGTATTTAACACAAAGATGACGCGCAAGTCCTCGGCCAAGAATCGCCCCAGCCAAGAGGAATCCCGGCAAAGAAGTAAACGTCCTTATCCTGTGCAAGTGGAACCCAAGGCGCATGAATTAACGGAACATAACGGAGAGATGCCGCCTAAGGATTCCGAAGTTGAAGAACATCGTGCCAAGGAGCATCAGAAGTTGCCTGATATCCAAACGGATATGAAGGTGGAAAAAGATCGCAAGAACATAGAAGGTGCTTACGGGGATCAGGATTATCGTGCAGCTTTGCGTGGTTTTGCTGGAAAGGACGGAGAAAAGGATGGAGGTTCCCCAAGATCCAATGGGAAGAAAGGGACTTCCAAAAGTAAGGACGAACAGTACCGTGAAGCACTGCGTTCCATGAACCAAAAAAAATGAGGTCCCATCATTTGAACATGGCAAAAAGGCTGCTTTTCTGTCTGAATTACAGACAGAAAAGCAGCCTTTTTGTGCTGCGCGGCTATAGCCATTCGGTTAGCCCGATCATCGTAATCAAGCCAAGAATAAAAGAGAATGTGGCGATCCGCTGGTTACCGTCCCCGTGACTTTCGGGAATCAGTTCCTTATAGACAATAAACATCATAGCCCCGGCGGCAAAAGCAAGGCCATACGGCACCAGTCCGTTCACCCAGCTGCTTAAATAAAAGCCGATCAGACTGGTGATGATTTCCACAGCCCCCGTTAGGGTAGCAATGCCCAATGCCTTGAAACGACCGATGTTTTGATTCACAAGGAATAACGCTACAATAAAGCCTTCAGGGGCATTTTGCAGACCGATAGAGAAGGCAATGAGATTGCCTAGATTCTGAGTCTCACTCGCGTAGCTGACCCCAACAGAGAGCCCTTCCGGCAAGTTGTGCAACGTAATAGCTGCAATAATGAGAAAAGATTTGGACTCCAATTGAAAAGTTTTGGAATCCGGGTCCTCCAAATCGGCATGGGGGATATACATTTCCATCACCAGTAATACGAGGCAACCAAGCAAAATTCCCGCAGTCAGCACGAACCAATTGGAATGCTGGATCGCTTCTGGAATAAGGTTATACACGGATGCAGAGGTCATAATTCCTGCGGCATAAGCCAGCAGAACATCGCGAAGCCGATGCGTGATATTACGCATAAACAATATAGGTACGGCGCCGAGTCCGGTGGACAGGGCAGAAATTAAGCTACCTACGAAAACGTCATTCATAATCGGGATAATCCCTCCATACCTCATTTATCTTTAAACTTCGCTTCATGAAAACTTCATTTGACTGTTTACAGCTCTTTCCGCATAATGAAATTAGGATTTAGAATCAGTCTAAGTCATAAGAAGCTAGAAAACAAGTGATTCGTTTTTACAACATCCGGGTGTCCACTTTTTGGGATGAGCTTCTGCTGGCACTACTTTTAGAGTATATGCAGCAGCCCAGCGCCCGGTACCGAAAACTCGCTATATAATACTTATGATATTTTAGGAGGAACCAAGATATGTACAAGTCCATTATTATAGGTACCGGTCCTGCCGGTTTGACCGCCGCTATTTACCTGGCACGTGCTAATATGAACCCGCTGGTAATCGAGGGACCACAGCCAGGTGGACAATTAACCACGACTACAGAAGTTGAGAATTTTCCAGGCTTTCCTGAAGGAATCATGGGACCTGATTTGATGGATAATATGCGTAAGCAAGCGGAGCGTTTTGGCGCTGAATTCCGCACAGGCTGGGTGAACAAGGTAGACACAACTGCTCGTCCATTTACACTGGATGTAGAAGGTTTGGGTGAACTGGTTACCGATACGCTGATTATTTCCACAGGGGCGACTGCCAAATACCTGGGGATACCCGGTGAACAAGATAATATCGGACGCGGCGTGAGCACTTGCGCTACCTGTGACGGGTTCTTCTTCCGCGGCAAAGAAATCGTTGTTATCGGCGGTGGGGACTCTGCACTGGAAGAAGCTAATTTCCTGACTCGCTTTGCTTCCAAAGTAACGTTGGTACATCGTCGTGAAGAATTGAGAGCTTCTAAAATTATGCAGGATCGTGCTCGTGCGAACAGCAAAATTGAATGGGCGCTCAATCGTACTCCTGTCGAAGTAGTTGCAGACGAAAACGGAGTAACTGGCTTGAAAGTGCTAAACAACGCAACAGGTAAAGAGGAAATCATTACAGTGAGCGGCGTATTCGTGGCAATTGGTCATCATCCGAATACAGGCTTCCTCGAAGGACAAATTACAACGGATGCGAACGGTTATATCGTCGTCAATCCGGGTACCTCCGAAACAAACGTGCCTGGCGTATTCGCTTGTGGCGACGTACAGGATACACGCTACAGACAAGCGATTACCGCAGCAGGTAGTGGTTGTATGGCTGCTATGGACAGCGAGAAATACATCGAAAGTCTGGAGCACAGCGCACTTGCCCTGTAATGATATTTGGAAGTATGAATAAATATAATGTAACAAAATAAATGATGAGGTGATATTCATGGAAAAAGCAATAGTTTACACATCTACAAACTGTCCGCATTGCCGTCAAGTAAAAAGCTACCTGGCTGAAAAAGGTGTCGAATACGAAGAACGCAACATTGAAACCAATGAAGCTTTTGCGCAAGAGGTTTGGGATATGGGCATTCGCGCTGTTCCATTGACTTTGATCGGAGAAGAACGTATTTCCGGTATGAACAAAACCAAGTTTGAAAAAGTGTTGAACGCTTAATCCAACCTTATAGCAGACAACGGATTTTGCAAAATCCTAAGCAAAAAAGCGTACAGGAACCTGAGTGTTCCTGTACGCTTTTTTTTATAAAGATACACGTACACGCCCGAGAAAAGGAGCTGTTGCCGCATAGGCGGCACCTAGCATCGTCGAACGGCTGCCAAGCGTGGAGAAACGAATCTGTAGTTGCCGGCGGTGATAGGGCAGGGCACGTTCGTCAATCACTTCACGCATACTTTGCTCCAACCAAGGTCTGGCTTCCGCGAGTGGGCCGCCAATGATAAGCATGCCAGGGTTGAGGCTGTTCACAATGTTGGTAATACCCACACCCAAATATCGCCCGATTTCACCAAGGACGCTTAATGTACTCACATCACCTTGCTGGGCAAACGGTAATAATCCCGCTGTATTATGTGCGGGCAGCTTCAATGTGGATGCTACATACGCCTTCTCCGAAGCATACAGCTCCCAGCAGCCTCGGCTGCCGCAGGAGCAGAGGCGCCCATTCCAGTCAATGGACATATGTCCGCTCTCGCCCGCGTATCCCCAAGCCCCTTGATACGGCTTGCCATCAATGATAATTCCGGCCCCGATCCCGGAGCCTGCACTGATGTAGACCAGATCCCGCACCAGTTGCCGATGATCGGCGTCCATACCATAGTACAATTCGCCTTGTGCACCGACGTTGGCCTCATTATCCACCACTATGGGAAGACCCAGCTCTGTCTCCAGCTGCTGCCGCAGCGGAACCTCTTCCCAGCCCAGATTGGGTGCGAATAAAACATTTCCGGTTTCATCCACCATCCCTGGTACCCCCAACCCAATGCCGACAATACCGTGAGGGGAGGGAGGGGTGACCTGCATGAGCTTCTGAACGAGCTTACGGATTTGTTCGATGACAAAGTCAGGATCATGCTGGGTTAGAGAAAGGGTAAGCTCTGTTTCAATGGTACCTGCCAGATCGGTCAGAGCGCCCTTGATGTACTGTACACTAACCTCGATACCAAGTACAAAGCCTGCACGGCTGTTGAACAGCAGCATTAAAGGTTTGCGCCCACCGCTGGATTCTCCTAATCCTGTCTCATACACCAATCCATCGGTGATAAGCTCTGCAACCAGGTTGGACACGGTGGCCTTGTTTAATCCGGTTTGACTGGATAACTGTGCCCGGGATAGAGGGGCATGAAGGCGGATGCGCTCCAATACAATGGATTTATTCAGCTTTTTGACAAGCGCCTGATCGCCAGTAACATTCATGGTTATTTCCCTTCCTGTTGATGTAATTCCCGTTATTATATCATAAAAATAAACTTAGTTTAAGCAATAGACAAAGTTTCTTGGCTGTGCTAGAATCGTTTTTGTAAACGTTTACTACAAAGGAGGAACTTATAATGGCTTATTTCGAACAAGTATCCAAAATTAACTTTGAGGGCAAGCAATCCGATAATCCTTTTGCGTTCAAATTTTATAATCCTCAGGAAATAGTAGCGGGAAAAACGATGGAGGAGCATTTGCGTTTTAGTATGGCCTATTGGCATACACTGGTTGCAGGCGGCTCTGATCCTTTTGGAGTAGAGACTGCGGAACGCCCATGGTCCAAGTTTACCGGACTTGATTTGGCGAAGGCACGTGTGGAAGCTGCCTTTGAGCTGCTGGATAAACTGAATTTACCTTATTTCGCCTTCCACGATGTGGATATTGCTCCTGAAGGCGCGTCACTGAAGGAATTTTACAGCAATCTGGATACCATCGTGGATCTGATTGAGGAGCACATGAAGGCTACGGGGAAAAAGCTGCTGTGGAACACGGCGAACATGTTTAGCCATCCACGTTATTTGCATGGAGCTGCGACGACTTGCAATGCAGATGTATACGCACACGCAGCTGCCCAAATTAAAAAAGGACTGGAAGTAGGCAAACGTCTGGGCGCAGATAACTACGTATTCTGGGGAGGCCGTGAAGGCTATGAAACACTGCTGAATACAGATTTGAAGTTGGAACAGGACAATCTGGGACGGATGTTCCATATGGCCGTGGACTACGCGCGTGAAATCGGCTTTGACGCTCAATTCCTGATTGAGCCAAAACCGAAGGAGCCAACCAAGCATCAGTATGATTTTGATGCGGCGACGACGATTGCCTTCCTGCAAAAATATGATCTGGATCAGCATTTCAAGCTTAATCTGGAAGCTAACCATGCCACTTTGGCGGGTCATACTTTTGATCATGAAGTACGTGTAGCACGGGTTAACGGCATGTTGGGTTCCCTGGATGCCAACCAAGGTGATTTGCTGCTGGGCTGGGATACGGACGAATTCCCGGTTGATCTGTATGATGCCACACTAACCATGTATGAAGTACTGCAAAATGAAGGATTAGGCCGTGGCGGTATCAACTTTGATGCCAAGGTGCGCAGAGCATCGTTTGAACCAGAAGATTTGTTCCTCGCGCACATCGCAGGTATGGATACGTATGCGAAAGGGTTGAAGGTAGCCGCCAAACTGATCGAGGATCGTGTGTTTGAGGACTTTATTGAGAAGCGGTACAGCAGCTTTAAAGAAGGCATTGGAGCAGACATTGTATCCGGAAAAGCAACGCTTGCTTCCCTGGCTGAATATGCTCTGGCGAACGAAGCACCACGCAAAAACGTGTCCGGTCGTCAGGAATATCTGAAAGCAACATTGAATCAATACATTTTGGCTGATTAATGCCGGAATTTATATATGAATAAGGGTCGTACGATCACAGGGAAGGAGGAACTCCAATGCAGGAGAAGCTAAAACAGGAGCTGGAGCGCTATGTCATCGGCGTGGATTTGGGTACTAGTGCGGTCAAAACGGTGCTGGTCAACCGTAAGGGGCAGGTGGCTTATGAAACCTCTCAGTCATATCCTCTTCATCAGCCGAAAGCAGGGTATAGCGAACAGCAGCCTGAAGACTGGGTGCGTGGGACGTTAGCATCGTTGAAAGAGCTTGTAGAGAAGGCCGGAATCTCCGGAACAGATGCTGTGGACGGCATCAGCTTTTCGGGGCAGATGCACGGGCTTGTGCTGACTGACAAGGAAGGCCAAGTGCTTCGTCCAGCTATTCTATGGAATGACACGCGCACAACGGCACAATGCCGCCGTATTGAAGAACAGCTCGGGCCAGCGCTGCTAAGTATCGCGCGCAACCGCGCGCTGGAAGGCTTCACGCTACCCAAGCTGCTGTGGGTGCAGGAGCATGAGCCAGACGTGCTGGCTCGTGCGGCCCATTTTATGCTGCCTAAAGATTATGTGCGCTACTGTCTCACAGGAGGGTTGGCGATGGAGTATTCGGATGCGGCAGGCACGCTGCTGCTAGACATCGCGAACAAGCAGTGGAGCGAAGAGATCGCAGCTGCGTTTGATCTGCCGTTGTCGCTGTTCCCGCCGCTGGTGGAATCCTTTGACCAGACGGGTACTCTATTGCCGGAGATTGCGGAGCAGAGTGGGCTTTCGTCTGAAACCAAGGTCTATGCAGGTGGAGCAGACAACGCATGTGGCGCGATTGGTGCCGGCATTTTGAGCGAAGGCCGCACCTTGTGCAGTATCGGCACCTCAGGAGTTGTGCTTTCCTATGAGGAACGCAAGGATATCGACGTTCAGGGACGGGCACATTTTTTTAATCATGGTGAGCAGGATGCTTATTATATTATGGGGGTTACACTCGCGGCCGGATATAGCTTGACCTGGTTTAAGGATACCTTTGCGCCGGAACATTCTTTTGATGCGCTGTTGGAGGATGTAAACTCGATCGAGCCGGGCAGCCGAGGGCTGTTGTTCACGCCTTATATCGTGGGCGAACGTACCCCTCATCCGGATGCAGCTATTCGAGGCAGCTTTATCGGGATGGATGCAGGGCATAAGCTTCCGCATTTTACACGAGCAGTGCTGGAGGGAATTACGTTTTCGCTCAAGGAATCCATTGATATTCTCAGAGGCACGGGCAAAACGGTGAATGAAGTGATTTCCATCGGCGGCGGTGCGCGTAATGAGACATGGCTGCAAATGCAGGCCGATATTTTTAACGCGGATATCGTCAAGCTGGAAAGTGAGCAGGGTCCTGCCTTGGGAGCGGCTATGCTGGCTGCATATGGTAGCGGGTGGTTTGAATCGCTGCAGGCGTGCGCTGAAGCTTTTCTGCGTGAAGCAGCAAGATATACGCCAAATCCGGAACGTGTGGCACAGTATGAAGGCTTATACGAGCTATACCGTGAAGTTTATCTACACACACGGGAGCTAAGTGAGCAATTGGCGGTCTATCGCTGAATAGACTTTACGTTAATAAAAGCCATAATAAGGGTTGCCTGATGAGGACACCTTTATTATGGCTTTTGAATTTTAAGGACGTTTAGTGCAAGAGGACTCCTTATAAAGTGGCTCCTGTAGTGAGAGGATACTTGGTAAGGAAGTTAACGAGTGGAGACGCATGAATTGATAACCTATTCCAGACAAACCTAGCCACAACCCCTGGGAATCTAACGCAGTGGGCAGGCCAGTCTTAAATTTACTATGCTCGAAAAAATAACTTAATGCAATGTTGCCTTGTTTCTTTGCCTCCGCAACCCACTCTGGACGGTTAAGAGCTTGTCCAGCTAAAATTAATAACTCAATATTTCCGAGACTTCCATGACAAATGCAGTGACTTTTATTAAATCCGTATTTTAAAGTTGTATTAACTGCTATTTCGATATTTTGGACGATATCAGGTATTAAACTTGAATTTAAATAAGGCATACATAAGGTTAATCCTATGCCAATTCCACTAGCCCCATGACACCAATTAGCCAGATCATGATTCTCCTTAATATCTTGATCAATCCAGTTAAAATAGTTTGGAGAATAGGATTCTGTTAAGTGAGCAAATGCTTTCTCGGCAGTAGCATAGTAGCAATTATTTTTAGTAACTGCTGCAAGACGAAACAAAGCTGAAGCAATACCAGTACTACCGTGGCCAAAGCCTACGTAGGGGGTTGGAGATACACTAGATGTCCATGAAATCATCTCATTATTTTTTTCTCCATGTTTTAACAAGTGCTCTCCATATTGAGTTGCTACCTCTAGAGTCTTAACCGATTTTGTAAGACTATATTCATTTAAAAGAACGTGAATAACTCCAGCCGAACCTCCTAAGAGATCGAAGAAAGTATCCTCGTCTATGCTATCTTCCAAATTACTTATAATGTCCAATTTCCGCTTGCTCCAAGCATCGTTAAAACCTAATAAACTCTCAAAATGAGAGAGAGTATATAAGAGAGAAGCTTGGCCATAAAAGGCTGATGGGAATTTTAGGTGTACAGGTATTTTACTTAGCGTTGTTTCAAGTGCAGCTAGAGCTATGTTGGTGTACTTCTCCTCTTTTGAGATTTTTCCGAGATATGCTAGAAATAATGCAATGCCTGCCGTACCATCATATAATCCAGGGCTTAAGGCAGACAAATAAAGTTGTCCGCGATAATTTAGATTCATTCCAATCCAAGTTACATACCTTTTGCTTTGGCTAAACACTGATTTTTCAATTAACTCATCGCCAAGGATTTTTGCTGTCTCAAGAAAGTTTTCAGAGTGTAATGGTTTTGGACTGTAGTCGCTTGTCATTACTTTTTCATTTTGAGAGGGAGCATGTACTTTATGTACATGTTTTCCTAATGATGAGCCTGCTATGGAAGAAGAGATCCAATCGCTGTATAAAGAAATACTGTCAGTACTTAAGGATCTCAATCTATCTTCTACTATTGACATGCTTGTTCGGGTAAACACATCTTTTATACATCTGCCATAACTATCCCAAAGGTCAAGTGAATTAGGAGTACCAATGAAATATGGAATATCTCCTGCTCGTAAATCTTGCAGTTCTGAAGAAATAATCCGATCATCCAGCCAAGAAAACCAAATCCGATCAAGTAGATTCTCTTGATTTAGAGCATCGCGACCATAATCAGGATGTCGAGATTCGAGAAGGAAATTTGTATAAAATTGTGTTGATCGCAATACGATACGAACTGGCGTATTATTAAAACTAAAGAGAGGACTTGTTGGGACTAGTAAATCCATTTTGTATTGAAGAAGCATGGAACATAATGATTGGAAACCATTTACAATTTCAGCAGTGTAGTCACCTGCATTTTTAAATTCTCCTTCCAATGAAGGGCGATTGTTACCAGTTGAAGTGGACTGAGACTTTCTAATGTATCTCATATTATCAGTATTTACATCTACTAAACTCAACACTGGGTAGGGTGTCATTTGCCGTTCCCCATTTACACCACTCAATTCAAGTCCAAATCCTTTATCATCTTGATGAAACAAGATAGGGAGGAGTGAAGTGCCTAATGGAGAATTACAGATTTTAAACTGAGCTTCTATATCTGCGGAATCGGGGACATTATGATATACCTGGTTGTGAAAGAGGGTTTCCAAATCAATCAGCATTGGATGCTCCCCGAAAGCAATTAAATTTTCAAAATGAAAATCGGTCCCATCCAGTACATATATAATGGCTAAAAGCGCTCCTAAACGTGTATAAAAACATTGAATTTCTTCTTCAGTTTTGCAAGGTTTTGCTTCGATAAATTTTTCATAACCATAACCGTCTAATGCGATAACAGAATTTCTTTGGAGAAAAGGAGAAAACCCTTTATCATTAAACCATTGAATTAATTCTTGAAAATGGAGGGAGATATCTAATGGCTTTGGCTTATACATAAACGATTGCCCGTTTGCAAGATATAACCGCATTACTGTGCGACCTTGCTGATGAGAATCACCGAACCCAGCATCGATACGTATAAGTTCTGATGAATGTAAAGAAAATGTATCGATAATCATAGATCTGTTTAGGAGATAACGGTCTAACGTCTCTTTTGTTACATTTACAAAAAGCATAGTTCTTTCAGCTAAAGTCCGGGCAATAACTGCATACTCAGAAAAAAATGATACAAGTTGTTTATGTCCTACAAATTTTTTCTCAATGAAAGAGATAAATCGTTCCTCCGGAGTTAGCCCTTCTAATTCTCCCAAAGCTTTAGCTATATTTAGTTCTAAGACAAATGATCGACCAGCGATTTGGGTCAATTGAAAAGATAATGTATGCAAGACCGAATTTATCGTACTCTCATGTAGAATAAAATCCTGAGTATTATCTATATTGCATAAGTGCTGTTTTAATTGATTTCTGGACCAAATAATAAATGGACGAACAAGAATATCCATTGTTCGAGACTCATTTTGCAAAACTGGTTGATTTTCATTCATTTTTAGAGCCTCTTCCAAAACTTGAAACCAATCTGCTTGATACTCTTTAATAACCGTTAAATAGTTCTCATCCCATTTAAGATTTTCCGTAGATTGAATCAAGGCTCCAAATATTTCTTCATTCATACTTAAAGCTTTAAATCGAGCTTCCTTTTTGGATTCTGTACTAATAAGAGCAAATTTAAACCATTCGTCAATCAGTTCTGTCGTCTTCTCTTTATCTTGTTTCCAATTTTTATAATTAAAATCTTGAAAGGCTTGATCAAAAAGGTTCTTACGTTCTTGTAAAAAGAGAGCACGCATGATCTGCTCTTTCATAAATACCCCGTCCTCGTTTATATGAAGTTAAAAAACTCAATTTTAGGAAATAAAATAACTCAGGTATACGCCAATTAAGGCGTATACCTGAGTGGCATTCACTTATTTTATCCGGCATGCCCTGGAAAACAAACTAGTACTGTGACACCAATAACAGTAACAGTAATAGTTGGAGTAGAATCTGGTTGCACTCCTAAACCGCCATGTACACGAGAAAGCTCGTCAGCGCTCAACTCGACCAAAGCGTCGCCTGCAGGATGCTCAATCCCTTCTCCAGCTACACGAAGCTTTGGATTTTTCCATGCTTGGATCATTTCTTCTTTTGTCATTATTCTTTACTCCTCTCGGGAATGTAGTGATATAAGACAAACCTAATGATAATCATATTCCCTAAAAATTTGCACTTCATAAAAGTGCATTTTAATGCAAAAACCTATAAAAATTCAAAAAAAACGATTTTATTTTTAATTTTACAAATATATTCATTGAATATGTATTGAATTTCTTCCTTAATTATGAAAAAATATTCATAAAAAACATAGGGGGAGTGAAAATTGAGAGAAAATCATAATTTATCTCCAAAAGAACAAAAAGTTGCAATTTGTATAGCTCAAGGATACAAAGACAGCGAAATCTCCCAGAATTTATCTATCAGTATGAGACGTACTGCCGAAATTGTGGCTTCAATTAAAGAGAAATGGAATATAAAAACAAGAGTTGAGATTGGTATATTCGCTTATCATTACGGCTTAGTTTTTTTGACAGAAGGTATAGAGGTGCATTCCTCTGAATTTTAATAAGAAAGTACCTTTTATTGAACAGATGGAACATAGTGAATGTGGATTAGCCAGCTTGGCTATGATTTTGGGTTTTTATGGACATAATATTTCTTTAACAGAGTTAAGAAATCAGGTTGGTGCAGTACGCGCAGGTATATCTATGCAACAACTTCAAGAAATAGGAAGTACATATCATTTAAAATCACGAGGATATCGGGCAACTGCATCTCAATTAAATGAGCTAATCGCTCCTCTGATTTTGTTATGGGATAACCAGCATTTTGTGGTTCTTGAGAAAATAAAAAAGAAAAAGGTAATAATCCTTGATCCGGCTTTTGGAAGACTCATTCTTCCTCTCAAAGAATTCACAGAGAAGTATTCGGGTTTTGCACTTTCTTTAATCCCGTTAAAGGATTTTCGGAGTAAAAGAAAAAGGCCAAAATGGATGTTCTATATCAAATTAGCCTTTAAGAGTAGGAAACTTCTTATTTCTGTATTTTTGGTCTCAATACTTCTTCAAGGATTAGGTGTTTTAATACCTAAGATCACCCAATTCTCTGTTGACAACTTACTAGAATCCAAAAATAATTCTTTTCTGGTCCCATTGGGGTGGGCTATTTTTACAATATTTCTATTTTCACAGTTATTCCAATTTTTAAGGGGTTACATGATTGCCAAGTTACAATCCCAAATGGATACTTCTATGATGACACAATTTATCGCTAAGCTTTTCAAACTTCCTTTTGAGTTCTTTGAAAATCGAAAAGGAGGAGAATTGGTATTTAGAGCTAACTCTAATGTAACAATTAGAAGGGTATTATCTAATCGAGTTATAACTATTTTTATTGACGGGCTTTTACTTATAACTTATGCAGCTTTAATGATTAATCTACTATGGCAAATTGGATTATTAGTTACAATTATAGGTTTTCTATTGTTACTTATTACCGTTTTAAGTTCTTTTACTACTCACCGTTTATCTCGAAAGGAGACTTCGAGCCAGGCTGAGATGCATGGTTTTTTATCAGAACATATACATGGAATTACAGACATAAAAGTTTTAGGGTTTGAGAGTAGAGTATTTAAGAAGTGGGAGGAGCTTTTTAAAAAACAACTAACTAATACGGAAAAACGTGTCATTTGGAATGCATCACTTGATTCCATGACAGTTAGCATCCAGTTTATTTTTCCCCTACTAATTCTATGGATTGGATTCCATTATGTGCTTGAGGGATGGATAACTTTCGGGGGACTCCTGGGCTTACAAACATTGTCAACTGCTTTTATGGTACCGCTTGTTTCCTTAGGATCGACTCTTAGTGAACTTGTCACTGTGGGCACATATATTCAACGAATTCAAGATGTTATTGAAAATGTAGAGGAGCCTTCAGGTAACCATAAACCGAACCATACTTTTAAAGGATATATTAAGTTTAAAGATGTTTCCTTTAATTATCATCGATTTGGAAAATATGTTTTAAAAAATATTAATCTTGAAATATTCCCAGGTGAAAAGGTTGCAATTGTGGGTGCATCAGGCTCAGGTAAAAGTACTTTGGCGAAGTTAATACTAGGACTTTATAAGGCCTCAATAGGAGAAGTCAGCGTCGATAATATCCCGCTGGATCAATGGCATTTGAGAGAGTTTCGTCAAAAAATAGGTGTTATTCTACAAGAGACAAAATTATTCAATGTTTCTATATTGGATAACATCGCCATGGACAATGGAGATTGTACCATAGATATGGTAGTTCGGGCAGCAAAGCAAGCCGATATTCACCGTTTTATTATGAGTCTCCCTTTAGGCTATCAAACTGTTGTTTCCGAGAACGGATTAAACTTTTCAGGGGGACAACGGCAACGTATTTTATTGGCGCGTGCTTTTTTGGCAGAACCTCAAATTCTCCTTTTAGATGAGGCAACAAGTTCGCTTGATAGTGTTTCAGAGCAATTGATAACAGATTTCTTACAAGAAAGACATTGTACACAGATCATTATTGCTCATCGTCTTAGTACAGTCCAACGAGCTGATAGAATAATTGTGCTTGATCAAGGGGAAATAATAGAACAAGGAAATCATCAGGAATTGATCGGTTTAAAAGGTAAATATTTTGATTTGTATAATTTGAAGAAAACTGATTTTCAGGTTGAGCCAGTTTTGTGACTTGGAGACGAGAAAAATGACAAGTATAAAGTTATGTGAAATATTGTATCTAAAGCAACTCAGAAAGCTAACTAAAATGGAGGCTGCTTTATTCATTTTTTTATTAATTTTAATTCCCAATGGATTAGCTAATGCTACCTTAAGGTTAAACAGCTTGGGTATTAAAGCAATGATGTGGGCTATCATATATGGAATCATTGGTTTTTTGATTCAATTTGGTATAAGTATATCGATTTCTAAAGTGGAGGAAGTACGTTTTTTGTGGTCTATAGGAAAGGGAAATTGGTTTTTAACCCAATATACTATTGTAAAGAAAATTCCTTTTCTAATATTACTTTTATGGATCGTAGTTGGCCAGATCTTATGGGATGTTCATCATAATTACATTTTTAGTATGGTTTCAGGATTGATCTTAGGTGTGCTTTTAGCAGAGATATTTTGGTATATAACGTTATTTAGAAAGTTCTCTGGCTATGCAATAAGCTTTTTCTTTCTATCACTGGTTGTAGTCTATTTCATATTGCCAATGTCTCTGTCAGTACGTATTTTGACTTGGATTTTGTTATGTATAAGCATGGGATATATAACTCTCTATTTTGCACAACGCTCTTGGTCTGTTTTTTTACAGTATCATGGTTCAAAAAAAGTTTTGGGACGACGTGGATGGCTATCTCAATGTCCACTCCTAAAAAAGGAATTGTTATTTATTATTAGGCCAGTTAACCTGTTTTCTTTTTTTATTTTAGCTTTGGGAATTGAAGTTTTAAACTCTTATATTATTAGAGAAAGCCCGTTTATTCTTTCAATCAGTAGCGCGATATTATCATGGTTTGCTGTTGATATCTGGGCTGTCAAGAGTCTTGTTATAGAGGAAAAAGGACTACTAATATATAAAGCAACGTTATTTGCCTGGAAGAAGATGCTGCGCACTAAATGGTTAATTTTATGTGTTTTAAACATAGGAATTATTTTTATGCATCAGTGGTTTTGGGGGATTTATTTACAGATTAGTCCAGTGATTTTATCAATCCAAACTATATGGAGTATATTCCTCTCAACTACTTTAATTAGTTTGGGCATGCCTTTGGGTTACAAATTTTTATCCATAGACTATTTAGGAAATTACCGTATCAAGTTTCTTGGGAGCTGGGTCATAGCAATGAGCATGCTATTACTATTGTATCTTCATCAATTTCATAAAGTATTATTTGTAGCTATATCAGTTATGATCTATACAAGATTTATACTTTTTTATAAAAAGGTATCTTAGGAGTGAGTCAACGATGACCCAAGAACATAAATCATCATTTTTACAACTGGATCAAGTTTCTTTCAGTTACGGCTCCAGAGAAATTATACATGGATTAAATTGGGATGTCCCAGACCACCAAATTACTGTGTTGCTAGGTCCTAATGGAGCGGGTAAATCAACTTTATTAAGTTTAATTGCTGGTCTCCATCAGGTACAAAAAGGTACAATTCGCTTCAATCAAACCATAATTGATTTTGAAAATCAAAACTATAAATCAATGGTAGGATATCTACAAGAATTCCCTTTTTATTATCCTGCACTTTCTGTATCAGAAATGATGCGACTTATTGGGGGGTTACGACAGGTACCGAAGGACCAACTCGAAATGCGCATCGCTAAATGGCTGGACAGATTCAAATTAGAAGATTATCAAAATATAAAAATGGAAGAGTTATCACAAGGAACTAAAAAGAGAGTTGCATTAGCTTCAATGCTCTTACATGAACCTAGAATTCTTATATTAGATGAACCGACTAACGGATTAGATCCTGATCAAGTGATGATTGTTAGAAGTATACTACGGGAGTATCTAACAGAAGGCAGAGTTATATTGTTATCTACTCATATTATAGGATTAGCTGAGAAATTAGCAGACCAGGTTGCCATTCTTCGAAACGGTCGGATAACATATTCAGGAAGATCTACAATTGACCTTGAACGCCTATATATAGCACATCAACATGACTAGCTTATTAGTACCCCTGATTAAAATGTTTTCAAGGAATAGAGTAACAATGAAAAAACTTGGCTAACAGTGCTCCCTGTAATGTATTTAGAGAGCAGTCGCCAAGTTTTTTCTTGCTATCCGTCCATTGTGAGATGACTATGGTTAACCTTTGTGAGCTGCCGTTGTTTTTCTGGTATCCTCATTCACCGAGCTCACGGCACAGCCTGGGCATGACTTGCTCGATGAACAGCCAGCACAGGCGCCTTGGCGGCTTTTTCGCAAAAATCTTACCAACACCCACGCACTGTAACCGAGGATCACCAATAAAATAATGATATTGACCATGGAATCCACTTCCTTTTATATACTCTAGGGTCTGACTTAACCCCAACCTAATAATCTGCCACACTGATAGATCAAGACGGCGATGATATATGCCACGGTCAAAGGATAGATCACAGAAAATGCGGTCCAGCGCCAGGAGAGTGTCTCCTTGCGAATAACCGCTACCGTAGCCAGACACGGCACGTACAACAGAATGAATACCATAAAGCTAAAAGAGGCAAGCGGTGTAAATGCCTGTCTGACTTGTAGTTCCAGTCCCTGCATATCAGGAACGTGGTAAATAATATTCATCGTTGATACGACAACTTCCTTGGCCATAAAGCCTGTGAGCAGGGAAGCACCTGCTTGCCAAGTGCCAAAACCAAGAGGGGCCAATAGAGGTGCAAACCATCCTCCAACAGTGGCAAGCAGGCTGTCATCCATTTCTACGCCGAAGCCCTGCGGACCGAAATTGGACAAGAGCCAGATGCCTACAGAGCCTGCAAGAATAATCGTTCCGGCTTTACGGACGAAGCCTTTGACCTTCTCCCATGTGCTGCGAAATAAAGTAAGAGCCTGCGGCACCCGATAGGGAGGAAGTTCCACGATAAAGAGGGAAGGCTCGCCTGATAAAATAGATACTTTGGAAAAAATTTTGGCAAGTATAAGCGATACGATGATCCCTAACACATACATCAGCATGATAATGCTCGCCGCATGCGACGGGAAAAATACACCTGCAAACAACGCATAGACTGGCAAGCGAGCCGAGCATGACATAAAGGGTACCAGCAACGTTGTAATGAGGCGTTCTCTTGGTTGTTCAATGGTGCGTGCTGCCATAATAGCTGGCACATTACAGCCGAATCCGATGATGAAGGGAATGAAGCTTTTTCCGTTCAAGCCCACGGCTTGCATCAAGCGATCCATGAGTATCGTGACCCGTGCCATATACCCAGAGTCTTCGATCACCGAGATAATCAGAAATAAAATAGCAATTTGAGGTAGAAAAACAAGCACACCCCCGACCCCAGCCACGATACCGTCTACAACTAGACTTTGCGTAAAAGCGGACGCGTTCAATTGAACAAGTAATTCAGTAATCCAACTGCTGAGTGTCCCTGAAAAAAATTCATCCAGCATATCTGAAAGAATGGTACCCGCCCAATCGAAGGTAAACTTAAAGGTAGCGTACATTAACAGTAAAAAGATCGGAATCCCCAAGTACCGATGAGTTAGCAGTGCATCCAGTTTATCAGTCAGGCTGTGCGGTCTGAGTTTGGATGTGTCAACTGCCTTGGTGCACAGCTCAGCAATCCATGCTGTTCTTACAAAACGAATATGTTGAGCAGGGGTGCTGGCATACCCTTCCCTGAGAAGCTCTTCCTCGCAGCGCTGG
The DNA here is from genome assembly GCF_000237325.1 of Paenibacillus polymyxa M1. Lineage (NCBI taxonomy): Bacteria > Bacillati > Bacillota > Bacilli > Caryophanales > Paenibacillaceae > Paenibacillus > Paenibacillus polymyxa. The sequence continues at coordinate 4,910,627 of NC_017542.1, read as the reverse complement.
ATGCGTGCAGTTACTTGTTCACGCAGTGTCTCATTCGTCATCCATTCCATGACGACCGGATTGTTTTCCAGACATTGCAGTGCAGCCCAGCGGAGCTGAGGCACAGATGTATGCGGCAGCAAGCTGCAAATATCCGCAATAGCAGCTTCGACAGCAGGACCGTAATCCAGTTGAAAAGCATTGGATGTATGTCTGACCTCTCGAAGGGAAGCAAGCATTTGCTTACTTCCACTACCTGTACGTGCCACCATCGGAATAATGGGAACGTTCAATTGATCAGCCAACAGTTCCTTGTTTACCCGAAGACCGGTGGCATCGGCTACATCGGTCATGTTTAAGCCGAGTACAAGTGGACGGCCGTATTCCAATAATTGTACGGTCAGATATAGATTGCGCTGAAGCTGGGAAGCATCCACGATGTTAATTAGCGCCGCAGGCGGTTCTTCCAGCAAATAACGGGTTGCGACGCCTTCATCCAGCGACAGAGGGAGTAAAGAGTAGGCACCCGGCAAATCCACCAATACGGCAGACTTGTCACGCAGGATTCCTGTTTTCTTTTCCACAGTGACGCCAGACCAGTTTCCTACTTCTGCATACGTACGAGTCAACTTGTTGAATAATGAGGTTTTTCCTGTATTGGGATTACCGAAAAGAGCGATCATGTCCATGTCGGAACGACCTCCAGTTGCTTCACTTGATTTTGGCGGAGGCCGACTAACTGGCCGTTGCATTCAATGACGATTGGGCCGCCCAATAAACTGATCTTTTTTAAGCGTATAATGGAGCCTTCGTTGATGCCCATGTCTGTTAAACGGCGGCGCAATGAGGGGTGAAGAGGGGCAAGAGATTGCAAACGCACAGTCTGACCTAATGGTGTACGAAGGAGTGAGATACATTCTGCCATGGTGCTCAGCCTTTCTGATCTAGAATGAGAATCAATATCATTTACTTCCGATGCCAGTACCATATCATGAGGAGTACTAGATTGCTGTGATAAATTTCTCTGCGAACGACATGTTTATGTATAGCCCTCTCTGTTATATAACAGAGTAAGGTGTCGCAACCTGCCTTTAAATGCACTCATACCCGCCTGCAACCGACAAAACTAGAGCGTTTGGGGCAACTGTTTTTATGGTAAGATAGAGCTGTTTACAACTATGCTAAGAAGGGCAGGAACGCTCTGTATGAACAGAAAAATCGGGGTTAGGCTTGTAAAATGTCTGGTTGCAGGTGCAGCGCTGGCTGTGTTGCTGCCGCAGGCTGTAGAGTGGGGCAACAATGTGTATGCGGCGTCGGTCAAGCCGACTCCCTCCGTATCATCGCAGCAGCTTCAAAACAAGCTTTTACAGGCAATGGCTACGCGGAGTGAAACGCTGACCTTTACATATCAAGGGCGAGTGAACGGTCTCAAGCAGCAGTTACAGACAGCCATCCAACAGGCGATGGAGAGCGATCCGTATGTGAATTATACGATCAAAAGCTACGCATTCAGCTATACAGGCACAACCACCTCCGCCCAGGTTACGATTCGTTTAAGCTACCGGGAAACGAAGGAACAGACGGCATATGTGGATAGCACAGTGCAAGCTGTGCTGGGGGATATCATTACGAAGGGAATGACGGATCATGAAAAGGTGAAGGCCATCCATGATTGGATCGTCGTTCGCCTGAAGTATGATGAAGCACAGCAAAAGTACACAGCCTATGATGGTCTGAAAACGGGAAGCACGGTCTGTCAGGGTTATTCGCTGTTGGCTTATAAAATGCTCGAACGAGCAGGGATTACAAATCGGATTGTGGAAGGTAGAGCAGGAGGGCAGTTGCATGCATGGAATCTTGTTTTATTAGATGGCCGATGGTATCACATGGATACGACATGGGATGACCCGACCCCCGATCGCGCGAACGAGGTAAGCACTTCATATTATCTGCTGACGGATTCAGAAATGCGGCGGGATCATTCGTGGGTTAAACAATATCCTCAGGCGAACACATCGTACCGCGAAACCTTATCGGCATTGATAGCTGCCGGAGGAGCAAAGGCTGCCGTGTATCAAAAACTGTACAATAACCTGGAATATCCATTGCAAGACGGCAAGGGACTGGTTAAATCATCAGCTGACATCAAGGAACAGGTTCGGAAGATGATAACTAAGGGAGAAACGTCAATTACTTTTGGCTATCAAGGTACGGAACGAAGTCTTAAGGAGGATTTACAGTCCTTGTACCAACTCGGCTTAAAATCCATTTCCTATCAGATTACGGATCTCGGAAGTACCGGCAATCTTAGGGTAACCCTGAAATGGACTTAATTATTCGGCTGTAAAAAAGCCACATTATCAAAGGAGTATTCTAATTTATATGCACAAGCGTTCCTTTACCTATTTGCTTGGCACGCAGACGATGTCCAATGCGGCCGACATTCTTTACATTATGGCACTTGTGTCTTTGGTCTTTCATGAAACAGACTCGATCTTCTCTTCGGTGCTCGTTCCGTTGCTGCGGATGGGGGCGCAGATGATCAGCGGCTTTTTAGCACCGCTCATTTTGGCCCGATTCCAGCTTCCTTTTATTTTATTCGTTTCCCAGTTTGGACAACTGGCTTACTTCGCCATTCTGCTGGGCCACTTGTGGTCAGCGGGCACAGAGCCTATGTGGGTAATTGTGTTTGCGCTGGTGACTGCCATGTCCTTTCTGGACGGCTGGACCACCCCTGCGCGCAATGCACTGATTCCCCGCCTTGCTTCTGGGGAAGGACTCATGCGGGCAAACAGTCTGGTATCGGTCAGTGATCAGACGGTGCAATTAGCAGGGTGGGGGCTTAGTGGTGTGCTCGTAGCTATGCTGGGCTCGGAGAAAACATTGCTGGTGGCTGGCGGTCTGTATTTGATAGCGCTGATCTTCACCAGCTTGATTCGAGATCCCCTAGAGGGCAAAGCTCATTATTTGCTTCAGCCTGGAACAAGGGTACAAAATGGGGATGTCTTGGCTTCTGAGGTTGTAACCGAGCCGGGACAAGGGCAACATGACTTGCCTCCAGCGCAGTTGGAAGATAAGCTGTATGGTCCGGAATCAGAGAGCACAGCGGTGCCTCCTAAACGTAAAAAAGAAATACTGCGTGAAGGCTGGAGTCTCATCGGAGCCAGTCACAGACTGAAGGCTCTTATTTTTATGGATATGATTGACCTGCTGGGGGGATCAGTTTGGGTAGGCGCGTTCACGCTTGCCTTCGCTCAGCAGGTCTTGCACAAGAGCGAGGCATGGTGGGGATACATTAATGCGGCGTATTTTGCAGGTGCGATTGGTGGTGGCATCATAGTCCTTGCCTGTGTCAAGCATTTGCAGCGCAGACTGCTGCCCGCTATGCTGGTGGGGATGGCAGGCTACGGGCTGCTGACGGCTTGGTATGCACTGAACACATTACCGCCACTAACGCTGCTTATCGTGCTGTTGATGGGACTACCTGCGGAAATGTCGGTCGTCTCCCGCCGCACGATGATGCAAATGAGTGTGTCGGTACATGATTTGCCCAAGGTGCTGTCCGCCCAGGCTACGCTGACAAGCCTGACGTTTTGTATTTCGCTGCTTTTAATGGGCTGGATTGCAGATCATCTGGGTATCGTTAATTTGTACTTGTTTTCAGCAGTGCTAACGATGATTGCTGTCATATACGGTATTTTTAGTCGTCGTGCCTTATCTATGTCTTTATCAGCTGAAGTAGCTACTTCTTCCAAATAAACAGAAAAAGAAAAAGCCCGTCTCCGGGCATATACAGGGGAACATGCGGATAATGGTCTTGGGACCAGGTGTACCAGCGTGTTTTCCCTGATATGTGGAGACGGGCTTTTTATCACTGTGTTCTATTATTTATCCGAAGAAGGATTTGAACTCAAATCACATTCTTTTAGCGGAACGATTTTAGTACGTTTGATCCATTTGTAGCCAAGCCACAGCAGAAGGAACAGCGGCACACTCATATACGTAGCGATCATCGTTTTCCAGTCAATCTCCTGTCCGGTGAAGGCATCCGTCCCTTGCCCGATAATGACAATGATACATAGAGCAAAAGCGAACAACGGTCCGAACGGGAACCAGCGTGCTTTGTAGGGAAGCTCACTCAGACTGTGACCCTGTGCAGTAAAGGCACGGCGGAAACGATAGTGGCTGACGGCAATACCGACCCACGTAATAAATCCGCACATTCCAGAGGCATTGAGCAGCCAGTTATAGACTACACCGTCTCCGTACAAGGAGGCGAGAAAAGCAAGCATACCAACAGCAGTCGTGATCAGAAGTGCATTCATAGGAATACCACGTCGATTGATACGCCCAAGGAAACGGGGAGCCTTGCCTTCCCGTGCCAAAGCGTACAGTACCCGAGTCGCTGCATACATACCCGAGTTGCCTGCTGACAATACGGAAGTCAAAATAACGGCGTTCATGACCGAGGCAGCAATGGCAAGCCCTGCTTTTTCAAATACGAGCGTGAACGGACTGACTCCGATATCACTGATATCTCCCCGCAGCAGATTCGGATTCGTATATGGAATGATCAAACCAATCACGAGAATCGCGAGAATATAAAAGAACAAGATACGCCAGAAGATTTGACGGATGGCACGTGGCACATTGTCACGCGGATTTTCGCTTTCGCCAGCGGCTACCCCAATCAGCTCGGTTCCCTGAAAGGAAAAGCCCGCAGCCATAAATACGCCCAATACAGCGAAGAATCCACCATGGAACGGGGCATCTCCTACCGTGAAGTTGGCAAAGCCAACCGCAGGACCACCCATGATGCCGAAAATCATCAGCACCCCTACGGCCAAAAAGATGATTACAGTCACAATTTTAATCATCGCGAACCAGTATTCGGACTCACCGTAGCCTTTGACCGTCAACGCGTTCAGCAAGAAGATTATGGCCAGAAATAACAGACTCCACCAGGCAGAGTGGCTTTCCGGGAACCAGTATTTGATTAGCACGGTCGCTGCTGCCAATTCGGCAGCAATCGTTACTGCCCAGTTGTACCAGAAGTTCCAGCCCATGGCAAAACCAAAAGCCGGATCGACGAAGCGACCTGCATAGGTATTAAAAGAACCGGATTCAGGCATAAACGTAGCCAGCTCACCGAGGCTGGTCATTAAGAAGTAGACCATGAGGCCAACTGCTGCGTAAGCCAGCAGGGCACCGCCGGGTCCAGCTTCGGCGACCGCGCCTCCACTGGCGAGGAACAGCCCTGTTCCGATAGAGCCGCCGAGGGCGATCATCGTCATATGACGGGCTTTGAGACTTTTCCGCAAGGTTGCGTCAGATGTTGCTTTGTGTTGCACGTTCAAACACTCCTTCATGAAATTGTATTTCATGTCAGGGCAAGAGCCAGAAGGAGGGGGAGTATATAAATCAAAAGACCGCAGGGAATACGCCTGCGGTCTTGTCTATGCATTCCGCACCATACCTTCTTCTATAACAAGATAGCTCAACACACGTGTCTGTGTTAGGACATCGCGTGACAGTTCTGCTCCTTTCGGTTAGCAGCCCCAGCATACGGAGTATTTACAAAGAGTCGGCTCCGCATACTTCGGCGGGTGTACCTTTCTACTGGAATCTCAGACGGCTCTTGTCGTCTCCTCCAGTGTACTGATTACATCCGCGACCTCTACCTCATCATAAAACAGGTTGATGAGGTGTATGACATGATATTATATTGTATAGTGAACTATAGTATATCGTACCTGTACACTTTCTGACAATCGACAATTTTTTGGAATCCATTTATTGAATCTTAAATCAGGAGTTCCGCTTGGCCATTTGCTGCCACACCGTACCTGCGGCTTGTTCGCCTGATTCGATGCGCTCCAGTGCCATTTTAGCTTGCAGACTGACCTCAAATTCGGGGTCATCGACGGCCTTCTCCAGCGCATCACGCGCATCCTCGGTTCCAACCTCGTATAGAAAACGGGCTGCACGCCAGCGAACCAGCTTGCTGCTGTCCGACAGGGCTCCGATCATAGCGCTGGTAGCGACGGGATCGCCAATGTCCGACAACGTGTCGCCAGCAGTGCGGCGTACTGCCGCTGAAGGATCGCGCAGCGCCTCGAACAGCAGTTCCATTGCCTCCGGTGAACGAATATCGCCCAGATAGACGACTCCCAGCCGCCGTAGCTGCATTTTGTCGTCATGTAGTGCTTGCCGGATCAACGGCAAATGCTCAGGCGTCGGCTCCAGCCGATCCAGCGCAGCGTAGCGTGTGCGCCAGTCTTCGTGTTGAAGAGCCTGCTTCAGCTCGGCATCGCTCCACTCGCGGCGTTCCTCCACGAATTCGCTGTTGTCCGCGCCGTGGGCAATCGCCTGCTGGATAATTTGTTCCAGCCGATCCTGCGGAAAGGCTGCCTCCAATTCCTGCTCAACCTCGCGGGCAATATCCGGCAGTTCACCGTAACGGACGCCGTAATCACTCAGCTTGCGTTCTTTGATCAGTGTTGCACTTGCCACGCGGGTAACGGCTTGCACGAAGCGGTCGGACAAGGAAATTCGTTCCTCCTGCTGTCCTGCCTTAACCCGAATTTGCATAGGAAGACCGCGGAAAAATTGTACAAAAACCTGTGCTTCGCCAAACGCTTCCCCAGAGGTTTCCTCCGGTAAATCCCAGTTTGCGTCAGCACCTTCCTCGCCTAGCTGATCCCGGACTTGGCCCAGAATAGTAGACCAATCCGCATTTCCTTTACGGTCAAGGGCTACAAAATCGGTCGTGTGAAACACGCTTTTGACCCCTTCAATCGCCAGCATACGCCGGATAAATGGGGGAGCGGAGCGCTCATTGTCTCGTGTATATGTTCTGCGGATACCCGCTTCCAGTCGCTCATCCAGATGCAGCATCATGGTGTTCGGACTGGGAGTTGGCTCGATAGATGTTATCTTCATAGCTCGGTACAGCCTCCTGTTCAAAAGTTCTCCATATATCATATATAGCTTATCTGTATTGTACCTCATTCTGTGTATGTCTCCAAAGAGAGAGTTTTTATTTACGAAGAAAATACAATGACATATATCACATTATTAATATAAGCATACCTGATGGATATGGAGGTTGTTTGAATAAAAACAGCTATATGGGCCGAACTCAAAAAAGTCACAGGGAAACGGAGTAGGCGGGATGGTGCTGTACTATGCATTCCGCTTCAACGAATCATTTTGCTTCTGATGGATCAGGAGAGAAGCGATAAATCCCACAGACAGAACTGCCGCCAGCAGCATAAACGTAGTCATCTGATTGTCGCCATTTCCCATCAAACGAATGGAAAGCATAGGTGCTAGACTCGTACCGGCAAACAGAATGAAGGTATACAGTGAGACGGCTATGGCCCTTGCTGTACCGCTGAGCTGGCCAACCATTGTAATGAGTGAAGGGACACTTAGGGCAATGCCGCTAACAAAACATACACTTAATACCACGATAGCTATTAGAGAATGCGTCATTCCCATCAGCGCCAAGCTGAGAATGGAAAGAAGAAGAGCTGTACGTAGTAAAAGGTGAACACCGAACTTCAGGGCCAGTTGTCCGGCGAACGGTGAGAGAAGCATGCCGATGATGCCAGCGGATCTGACGTATAGCATCTGTCTGCTATTCAGGCCAAATTCGGGATTGCTAAGGTAGCTTCCCAAAACCGTATACATGCTCACAAAGGACATCAGAAGAACAAAAGCGATTGTGTAGCTTAACCATAAAGGATACGAGCGCAGAACGGTCCCCAACTGGCCGAAGGCTGCCCAAATGCGAACCCCTCGTTGCGGAGAGGGAGCTTTAGGCAGGAAAAAAAGAACGATCAGGAAGGTGATTGCGTACAAAACACCTAGTATCCGAAATACCATATTCCATCCTATTTGTTGGCTGATGACAATACTAAATACCTGTCCGGTAATACCTGCCACGAGAAAGCCAGTGCTGATAAAGCCGATAGCTGTTACCCGTTTTTCAGTCGGAAACATATCTACGGCATATGCGAGAGCAACGGGGGAAAAGGTGGCTGCCGCCAAACCCTGAAGCAAGCGTAGTGCAACTAATACGGAATACTGACTGGTTAAGCTGAGGGAAAACGACAGGATTGTCAATGCGAGCAGTCCAGCGACGATAACCTGCTTGCGTCCAAAGCGATCAGACAATCCTCCATAAATAAGACATCCCACCGCAAAGCCTAAGGAAAAGATACTTCCCGGTAGAGCTGCTTCAGCTAGTGTTTTTCCAAATACTTTAGCGAAGAGAGGGACCAAAGGGATCGTTACGTACAGGCTGGACATCACGGCAACCGCTGACCAGCATAGGATTACAATCATCCATGTATAAGGGAGAGCAACATTTTCCTTCTGTATAACACTATCATTTGTTCGTAATTTACTCATCAATAGAACACTCCTTCATCTTCAAATAAGTAATTTATAAATATAAACAATTAAATATATTAGATAATCTAATTATATGTTCAAAAAAAAATTACCTGCCCACCCCCAGTTTATCTTCCATATGATGATGGATTTTTTCTATAATCCGTAAAAAAATAATCTGCTCCTCGGGCTCCAAAATACTCGCTAGGGAAGCACAGGAAGACCAAAATACAGGAAGCACTTGCTGTACAAGATGAGAACCCGCTTCTGTAATGCGTACATGAATTTTTCGCCGATCTATAGAACTTTGTTCTCTGATAATCCAGCCTCGTTGCTCTGTCCAGTCCAGGAGAGATGTAACAGATGCACGACGAATTCCCAGACGGTCGGCTATCATAGAAGGGCTCATCTGGGCCTGAGATTGGTGCAGTGTCAACAGCAACAATAAATCTAGCTTACTCTCTGTCAGGCCGTAAGCAGCCAGATCCAAATCTATTGCGTCGAGCGTATTATCACTGGTCCATAGCAAGAAGAGACCAATACGGGCAAGTTGCCGATCCGTTTCTGCAAGGGCAGTTTGATCCATTAACTCCAGATAAGGTTCTGGTCCCATACGAGGAAGAGGCTGCTGGATGGTGTCCCGCTTACTTTGTTTTGGCGGCATAAGTTCACTCTTTTCATATAATTAGGTTATCTAACTATCACTAATATAACGTATTGCCATGCAAAAGACAATATCTAGCAAGAAATACTGCTACATTCAATACAGAAGCAGGGTTAAAAATCAGTTGAATGAACCAAACTGTGAGTAGGTTACCAAATTGCGCCAATAGATAAGTGAAGGAGGCGTTCCTATGTTCCGCAAGCAGGAAAGAACGCTCATTATTGTATGTATAATAATTGCGGCCATTATGCTATATGCCGTAATTAAAAGCATAGCTCGCTTGACTCCCTAGTTGGTAATCAAGAGTGATTTCGAAGTTTTCCCTATTAAAATGTGAAATGAAGGAGTGAAACCCATTTGTCTTCACTGGACCCTGTATTGCTAAGCCGGATGCTGACCGGGATTACCCTGTTTGTTCATATCGTATTTGCATCCATTGGCGTTGGTGTACCTTTAATGATTGCACTTGCAGAATGGCGCGGGCTGCGAACCGGTGATCCGCATTATACACTACTGGCCCGGAGATGGGCGCGAGGGTTTGTCATCACTGTTGCCGTGGGTGTCGTTACAGGCACCTCCATTGGTCTGCAGCTCAGCTTGCTTTGGCCTACCTTTATGCGGGTGGCTGGACAAGCGATTGCACTGCCCCTGTTTTTAGAGACGTTTGCTTTTTTCATTGAAGCAATATTCCTGGGCATCTACTTGTATACTTGGGATCGATTTAAAAGTAAATATTTTCACTTAATGCTGCTCATCCCGGTAGCGATTGCCTCGTCTGCATCAGCGGTTTTTATTACGACTGTGAACTCGTTCATGAACCAACCTCAAGGCTTTACACTCAAAAATGGAGTCATGACCAATATTCATCCCATCGAGGCTATGCTAAACCCGGCCACGCCGACCAAAGTGTCTCATGTACTGGCTTCCTCGTATACATTGAGCGCAGGGGTGCTGATGGGGTTGGCTGCTTACAGCATGCTGCGGGGGCGTAACCACCCTTATTTTAAAAAGGCGCTGAAGCTGACGGCCACCTGTACCATTGTGTTTGCCATCAGTACAGTGATGATTGGAGACGCATCAGGTAAATTTCTGGCCAAATATCAGCCGGAGAAGCTGGCTGCCGCCGAATGGCATTTTGATACGATGACGCACGCCCCCTTTGTATATGGTGGCTTTATGGATGAAAACGGTGAAATCAAATACGCTCTGAAAGTGCCTTATGCACTTAGTGTGTTGGCCGGAAATTTGCCTAGTACGGAGGTTAAGGGGTTAAATGACTATCCGGTGGAGGAACGTCCGCCGCTGTCTATTCATTATATGTTTGATCTCAAGATCACCACAGGAGTGCTGATTCTCGTCATCCCACTGCTATATCTGATCCGCAAGCGTTTGCCGGGTCGCAAACCCTACCCCAGATGGCTGCTGTTAGCACTCATTCTGGTTGGACCGATGGCGATGGTAGCTATTGAGCTGGGCTGGATGTTTGCGGAGGTCGGCAGACAGCCGTGGATTTTACGCGGATATATGAAGGTGTCCGAAGCAGCAACTACTTCTACAAGTGTTGGGTGGATGCTGGTGTTGTTTGTTATCTTGTATCTGGTGTTGTGCTTCTCGGCCATCAAGGTACTCAGCAAACTATTCCGTAATAAGGATGCCGTGGAAGAGATAAGACAGCTGGGCCTGGAAGGGGCTGAAGGCAAGTGAGCTATGAAATTGTAGGCATCGCCATTTTGTGGACCTTCCTGTTTGGATATTTGCTTGTGGCATCCATTGATTTTGGTGCAGGCTTTTTCAGCTTTTACAGTGTGCTGACAGGCCACCAGAACAAAATCCACAATATCATTCAACGGTATCTGTCTCCAGTATGGGAGGTTACGAACGTATTTCTCATCTTTTTTGTGGTGGGATTGAACGGTTTTTTCCCGGATGCAGCTTATTACTATGGGACGGCGTTACTCGTTCCCGGTAGTATTGCAATCGTGCTGCTCGCGATCCGGGGAGTATATTATGCTTACAATACGTATGGGCATTCGGGTAAAAATAATATCGTCTACATGGCGTTGTATGGTGCGACTGGATTACTGATTCCCGCGGCACTGTCGACGGTCCTTGCTATTTCGGAAGGCGGCATTATTTTGGAAAACAGAACAGGTGTTCATCTCCAATGGGGTCAGCTATTAAGCAACCCTTACACGTGGGCGGTTATTATTCTGGCGCTGGTGAGTGTATTGTATATATCGGCGATGTTTTTGTGCTTTTATGCCAAAAGGGCAGGGGACAAGGTCGCTTTCGAAATTGTACGAGGGTACGCGTTGCTCTGGAGTGCTCCTACGATTTTGGCGAGTTTGTTCGCATTTTTTCAAATTAACAAACAAAATCCGGACCATTTTGCCAATATGCTCAGTATGGCCTGGATGTTTGTCGCATCCTTCATATGCTTTGTGGGGGCAGTTTATCTGGTCTGGCAGCGGCGCTATTTGGGTCTTTCCTTTATCCTGGTGATGCTGCAATTTGCATTTGCCTGGTATGGCTATGGCCGGTCACATCTTCCGTATGTTCTGTATCCCTACATTAATGTATATGACAGCTTTACGAACTCTACGATGGCATATGCATTGATTACGGCGTTTGTTGCGGGTCTGCTAGTGCTGATTCCTTCGCTGATCCTGATATTGAGATTGTTCCTGTTCGATGCAAAGTATGTACGAGGACAAGCGGGAAAGAAAGGGTGAGTTAGAGTGGTTGCTTTCGAGCATTTTACGATCATGTATGAGTCGCCGATCATTATCGTGGTGGCGATTGTGTTTTTGTTCATTTATTCGGCACGCTTTAAGAACCCACAGGACTGACAATAACATGTGGAGCAGGCCTTCTGATAGACCCGGGAGGTCTGTTTTTGCTGTATTATCGCAGAATTTCCTTTACAGATGTGATTGAATTATACTTTACATATATCAGGATGTTGTATCATTTCATGTTCACATTTGAGTGACAATATATAGTTAAATTGAACCGTTGTGTCTTTGGAGAACGGGTCTGTCAGGGAGGGGGCTGCATCATGCCTAAAGTGCGTTTTAACAATATGGATCATGTAAATACCGATAAAACTATCAAGCAATTCAGACAATGGCGGCAGGAGCGACGCAGCAAAATAAAGGATTATACGTTCGTTGTGCCAAACCATCCCCCGGAGCTGGAGTTTCTGCATCATAATCGGGAAATGGCGACGGCGACATGGGTGGGCCATTCCACCTTTTTTATTCAGTACCTTGGGCTGAATATTGTCACTGATCCGGTATGGGCAGAGCGTATGGCTTTTGATAAAAGGCTGGCTCCACCCGGCATTCGCATTCAGGATGTGCCACCACTGGATATCATTCTGCTATCACATTCGCATTATGATCATTTACATTTGGCATCGTTGCGGAAGTTATATCGTGCAGATACATTGATGCTCGTACCCTCGGGGTTAAAGTCGAAAATGATCCGCAAAGGCTTTCGCAACTGCCATGAGCTGCAATGGTGGGAGCATTTTACGGTAGGCGGGGTGCGGATTACATTTGTTCCGGCACAGCACTGGACACGGCGTACGCCGTTTGATACCAATACTTCGCATTGGGGTGGATACGTTCTGCAAAGTGAGCAGCAGGTGACTGGTTCTGCCACGTCTGTTGCAGGCTCAGATGCTCATGCAGAATCCGATTCAACGGAGGCACCTACGTTGTATTTTGTGGGAGATACCGGATATTTCCGTGGGTTTAAGGAGATTGGCGAGCGCTTTGCCATTGATCTGACCTTTATGCCGATTGGCGCGTATGAACCGGAATGGTTCATGACCTCACAGCATGTGACACCTGAAGAGGCGTTGCAGGGCTTTGTGGATTGCGGCGCAGATCAGATGATCCCGATGCATTATGGAGCCTTTAAGCTGGCGGACGATACGCCGAGAGAGGCGCTGGATCGTCTCGAAGTAGAGCGAGAGCGCTTGGGGATTGCAAAGGAACGCATCCATGTACTGGGGCACGGAGAGACGCTAAAAATTGGGCGCCGTTGCTCAACCAGAATCTGAGGGATTCAATAAAATACGTATATAAGAGGATTTTGCAAAAATCCAATAAGCGGCCCAGCGGACAATTAATATTGTCTGCCGAGCCGCTTTTTTTAGTTCTATGCTACCGTTCAGAATTAAACGGCTTCGATCTCACTCGCCAAAGAGGAGTCATTGTTCGCAATGGGATGACGAACGATTTTAACCTCATAGAACGTGATTTTATTTTCAATAATATAGTCTGGAATTTGACGGTGGTTGTGGGATTCACGGAACGCTTCACTTTTCGTCCAGCCTTGGAAGTTCTCTTTTTCCTTCCAGCGTGTGCTAATCGTTACTTCATCATAATCCTTCGTGTTTTCCGTCAGCAGCACTTCCAGACCGAGGAAGCCTTCCATCTTTTCAACCTGTCCTTCTTTGTTAAATCTTTCGATGAGCAAATGGGCATTACCTGGTGTGATTTTAGATGTGTTTGTAACGATAACCATATTAAATTCCTCCTGAATGATGTGGTATGGTCGGTATAATAACCGGATAGCCATCCTCAAATTTGATGGTAGCGTTCATTTCATAAATGTCGCGAAGAAAAGCAGACGTCAAAATCTGACGGGGTTCGCCAGCAACGGCGATTCGTCCCCTTTTAAGCGCAATCATATGATGACAATAGGCCGCAGCTTGCTGCAAATCATGCAGTACCATAACAATCGTCAAGCCGGACTCGTGATTAATACGCCGCAGCATATCCATAACTTCAAATTGGTGGGCGATATCCAGAAAAGTGGTCGGTTCATCGAGCAAAAGAATACCCGTTTGTTGGGCCAAGGCCATTGCAATTCGCGCTTTTTGTTGTTCACCTCCCGATAGAGTATGGAACATCCGATCTGCATAGGGCTGGATGCCCGTGATTCCCATGACATGGTCGATAATTTGCTGATCTTGTCTGGTAGGTCGTGTCCTCAAGCCCTTGGCATGAGGAGATCTTCCATAAGCGACCAGCTCACGAACCGTTAATAACGGCAAAATATCCTTCATTTGCGGCAGCATTGTAATCGTCTGAGCCAAATCACGCCGCTTGTATTCCTCCACGGGCTTGCCCAGTATAGAAACCTTGCCCTGATCCTGCTTGAGCAGCCGGGTCAAAATCCGCAAAAGAGTAGACTTGCCTGAGCCGTTGGGACCGACAATGGCGGTGAGCTGGCCAGCGGGCAAGGTAATGTTCACATCGTCCAACTGGAAATATCCGCGTTGTAAGGAGAGATGTTCACCCTGAATGGCTGTCATCCGAAATTCCCCCGTTTCTTGAGCAGGATTAAGAAGAACGGTGCCCCAATGACGGCCAGCAAAATACCGACAGGCAGCTCAATCGGGTCAAACCAAGAGCGTGCGACTGTATCCGCTAGGACAACCAGTGTCCCACCGCCCACAATGGAAAGGGGGAGGAGGAAACGATAATCTTCCCCGATGAGTAGCCTTATAACATGGGGAACGACCAGTCCTACGAACCCGATCAGCCCGGCTACACTGACCGCCGTGCCGGCGAGCAGGGCAGAGAGCAAGATAATGAGCATCCGTTGAAGCTCTACCCGCTGGCCTAGCAGCTGTGCTGAATCGTCGCCCAGCAGCAGCAAATTCGCAGGCTTAATCGCAAACAAAGAGGCGATTAAGCCAATGATAGCGTAAGGAGCCATGAACTCCAGATGATGCCAGCTGCGTCCATTTAACCCGCCAGATAGCCAAGGAAGTACTGCCTGTACGCGGTCGCTGTACATGACCATCACGCCGTTGGTGAGCGCGCCCAACAACGCGTTGATCGCAACGCCAGCCAGCACAATTTTGACAGGGGAAGCCCCTCGGTCCCAAGCCAGTAGGTAAATGACGATCGCACTCAGAAAGGCTCCCAAAAAGGCGGTTACCGGAAGAAGGTAACTAAGCTGTGGAAGCATCACCATCGTAATAACGGCAGCAAGTCCACCTCCAGCCGATACACCAATAATGCCTGGGTCAGCCAATGGATTTTTCATGACGCCTTGAAGAAGTGCTCCTGAAGCTGCGAGACAAGCGCCTACCAATAAACCTACCAATACTCTGGGGAGTCGGAGATCCATTAGGATCGTGCGATATGTGGATTCATCATTATGTAGCAAAACCTGATTGATTTCTTGAAGTGGAATCGAAACCGAACCGTAGGCCAGACCGTACACAGAGACGGCTAGCAATAAGATCGGAAGGATAATCCAGGCGATGGTGCGTCTTCTGGCGCGCTGTAGTTTGTTCATCGCCATCGCCTATTTCGCCGGATACAGCTTTTGGTGCATCAAATCCAGCGCTTTAGTGACCCGTGTCCCTGGATTTGTCCCGAACAAATCTGAAGGTAAAACCTCGACCTGGCTGTTTTGGACTGCCCGGATTCCGTTCCAAGCTGCATTTTCCTGCATTTCTTTTATAAATGCGGCTTTAACCTCTTCCGTATTACCATGGGTCATGATGAAAATGTAGTCAGGGTCAGCCTGTACGATGCGTTCTGTGTTCAACTGCGCATATTGCGGGAAATTTTGCAGGCCCGGAAAATCAGCGGCGATATTGGAACCACCTGCAACTTCCAAAATGTTTCCGCCTAGAGAATTCGGCAGCGCTGCCATGTACGTGGCCGGGGCTCCGTAAACCAGCAACACCTTCGGTTTGGAGGTAGAGGCTGTTTCTTTTTGCAGCTTGGCTACTTGTTGGTCAATTTGTTGGTTCAGCTTTACGGCCCCGTCCTGCTTTTGCAGTAATTGTCCGTACAGCGTAATTTGTGACTGGATATCCTGAACTGAATTAGCCCCAGTCAGCAGCAGCTGTGAACCGACTCCTTCAATGGCTGGGATGTCTTTTTCATTCATAGGATAGTTGCCTAGTACGACATCCGGTTTGAGCATCGTAATTTTCTCCAGATCTACTTCATGAGTGGAACCTATTTGCTGAACGTTTTCAGCAGCAGGTACGACGGAAGGTCCATTGGAGTTGGGCCTCCCCACGGCTGTCCCGCCCAATGCGTAAATAATATCTAGATCGCCATTACTGAGCGCAACGATATGTTGAGGGACCTTTTGAAACGCCAACGTCCGTTTTGAGAAATCAGTAACTTGAATCGTCGCGCCGCTTGTCGTGCTTGAAGTGGTAGATACGGAAGCACTGACTGGTTTGTGATCTGCGGTCGAGGTACCATTACTACATCCGGTAACTGCCAATAAAAGCGCTGCGGATGACCACAACACATAAGATTTCATGTTATTCCTCCTGCAATTTTCAAGTTAAACAATAATGATAATCATTTTCATTTATGTATAAGAGAATGATAATGAATATCACTGAGGATTGTCAATTGAAAAAAGTAAATTTTAAAATAAATTTTGAACTAAAAATAAAAGAGAGTCATTCGAATTATAGAAGAAGGAACTACAAATTTTTATTAAAAAATAGCATATATCAAGGGATTACGTACACACAAATACATATTGACATTTTCGAAAAGTGTAAGATATATTGGTGATGGGTTTACTTGATTTTGCGAAATTATGGAATAGAGAGGTGGGGAGACAAGCTCGAAAAGAGCTATTTTTTTTAAATTATTAATTGAGAATGATAATCAATTAGTTTATTCTCGTGGGGAGGGACTGCTGTCAAAATGAAGAAGGGGTATTCTGCAATTATTGCTGTGTTTCTGCTGGTGAGTGTGCTGAGCTTTTGGCCAACTTCGTCATCTGTAGGAGCCGCTGCGGCTTCTCCAAAATTGGCGGATGGTACATACACGCTCAAATACAATATTCTCAAGGCAGAAAATGATTCAGTGTCCATGGCTAATGATTATTTTGAAAAACCAGCTAAGTTGTATGTAAAGAAAGGTCAAATGACCATGCAAATTAAGCTGAATCATAGCGAATGGACAACCGGGTTTAAAGTGGATTATAAAGGCAAAATCATCGATACCAAAGTCATCCAAAAGGATGCCAAAACCGATACTCGCACCGTGCAATTTCCAATTGCGAGTATCAACAGCCCGTTGATCTCTAAAATTCATGTTACTGTCCCTGCATACAATTACGATCATGACTATACGATCCGCTTCGCTTTTGATTCCAAAAGCATCAAAAAAGTTGCAGCCGTCCAGTCAGCGAAATCAGCCAAATCTTCCAAAAAGTAAATTCAGGCTATCTTTATCGTTCATAAAATCAACATAAATTCAAGCATAAAAAATGAAGGAGTGTGTGTAGATATGAATATGGTAATGAATCGCTTTGAGCAATTTTCTTTCAAGAAGGTATTCGTAGCATTGATCATGACAGCACTTGTTTTTGCACTGATGGCTCCACTCTCTGCTAAAGCAGCAGCAGCCGACGGCACTTATAACGTAGATTATACCGTTCTGAAGGATCAAACCAATGAAACTTCTCGATTAGACAGCTATCTGACAAAGCCTGCTCAGGTTACGGTAGCCAATGGCAAAAATGTCGTTCGTCTGACTGTGAAAAGCAGCAATCTGATTACAGCGTTCAAAGTAGAGCAAAATGGCGTACTGCAAGATGCGACTGTAGTCAGCACAAATACCGCGAACAACACTCGTGTAGTGGAATTCGAAGTAGCTGACCTGAATGCAAAAGTAAATGCTTACGCTGAAATCACAATCCCAGTAGTTAACTACACAGGCAAGTACGATGTACAACTGCAATTCGACGAAATCTAATCCAAAATAAAACGTAAAAGGAGATTGAAAACATGAACATGATTATGAATCGTATGGAGAAGTTGTCTCTGAAAAAAGTAATGCTCACTGTATTGATGGCTGCGCTTGTTTTTGTGGTACTAGCCCCATTCTCAGCTAATCAAGCGAACGCGGCTTTGCCTAATGGAACGTATCAATTGCCTTATACCGTTTTTAAGGATGGAACCACTCAGCCATCTTACATGGATACCAATGGTTATGTGAAAAAACCAGCTACACTGATTGTTACGAATGGTCAATACAAAGTGCGTGTAGCTATTACCAAAAGTGCTTGGGTTACTGAATTTAAAACTCAACAAAACGGTCAGTATGTGAATGCGACTGTGGTCAGCACATCCGGCGATACAAGAATAGTTGAATTCCCGGTAACTAGCTCGTCTCAAAAATTGAATGTCAAACTGCATGTAAGCGTACCTAAAGAATACACTGGCGGTATTCCTTACGATCACGACTATGTTGTTCAGTTCCAATTCGACGACAGCGATATCTAAGGGTTTCTTTTTGAAAATATGATTTTGAATTGAATACTCATTTGGAGCTCAGTTCCAGAGCTCCAAATGAGTATATTTTAAGTAGGGGGATATATCACCTTGAAAAGCCGATTTAACAAATATATTACGACATTCGCTGCTATTCTAATGTTGTTTTCTTTATTTTCACCATACGCAGGAGCAACACCCGAGGATGAATCCACTTCGTCGAATTTGCCTGACTCAAGCACTACAGTGACTAGTGCTACGTATGCTACTTATGAGTATCCGGTAGAACTGCCCGGTCCATATGTTGAGCCTACCCATGCTATAACTATTACTGAAGCGACTTATGCAGATGGAGAATACCTGATTGATTATAAGCCTTTACGAAAGACAATCAGCGGAAGCACCAAGGACTCGAGTTTTAAAACAAACTATACCTATCCTGGAGACTTGATCATTAAAGATGGAAAATACCATTTTTCATTTAAATTTGCGGAGGCTCAAGGACTTTCGAAATTTTTAGTAGAACAAAACGGGGAAACGGTTCCCGCCAAAATAGAAGTAGATTCCGGAAAAGCTTCGGGAACTGTTAGCTTCGATGTTTATGATTTTCATCAAAATGTAAATACAGAGTTTGGATTTAACAGCAGTTCTCCATGGTATGTAGATACCGATCCAGACCGTTCAGTGAAGGAATGGATTGAGTTTGATCCTTCCAGTTTGAGACTTAAAAACTCAACGGAGAATCCAACCGTTCCACCAGTGACACCGCCGGTAACGCCTCCTAGCACAGGAGAAAAATTAGCTGATTTGGACTTTACCCTCTTGAAAGATGGAACAGATGAAAAGTCTATGATGGATGGGTATACAGAGAAACCAGGCTCACTAATAGAGCGTGGAGGTAAACAATATGCCCGGTTTACATTAAAGAATAGCAAGCAAATTGATGGCTTCAAAGTAGAGCAAAATGGAGTGTTAACCGATACCTCTATTGTAAGTGAAGATCAAAATGCGAATACACGAGTTATCGAGTTTGAAGTAAAAGAACTGCCAGCCAAGCTGAACGCATGGGTGAGCATCAACTGGCCTGAGCTTAGCTACGTGCATACTTATAATGTAGATCTTCAGCTGTCTTCTGTACCTGTACCAACAACTTTGGCGGATGGAACGTACGCTATTAACTTTAATACCCTGCACGCAACTAAAGATCAGCCATCAGCCATGGCGCAATATCTGTTGTCTCCAGCGACTTTGACAGTAGCGAAAGGACAAAAAGAAGTTTCTTTCACCATTAAAGACAGCACTACTGTAACAGAATTCAAAACAGAGCAAAACGGGACACTTACGGATGCAGATATTGTAAGTGAGGACAAGACAGTCAATACGCGTGTTGTGAAATTCAAAGTAGCCGATTTGGACGCGATTTTGAATGCACAGGTACATGTGAGTACGACTTATCCAGGTGGGGTTTATGAGATGGATCATAAACTTCGTCTTCAGTTCGATAAAAATAGTATCACAGAAAATGGAACCTCTCCGGAAACAAAATCCAATCTGGACTTCACTCTTTTGAAGGATGGAACGAATGAAAAGTCTATGATGGATGGGTATACAGAGAAACCAGGCACCTTGATTGAACGTAATGGCAAGAAGTATGTCCGTTTTACCTTGAAAAACAGTACGCAAATTGACGGCTTTAAGGTAGAGCAAAACGGAGTATTAACTAATGTTGCTACAGTAAGTGAAGACAAAACTGCAAATACACGAGTTATTGAATTCGAGGTTAAAGAAATACCTGCTAAGTTAAGCGCATGGGTAAGCATCAACTGGCCTGAGCTGGGCTACGTGCATACTTATAATGTAGATCTTCAATTGGCATCTGTGCCCACATCACCTAGCTTGGCGGATGGAACGTATTCTATTAACTTTAACACCCTGCACGCAACCAAAGATCAGCCATCAACCATGGCACAATATCTGTTGTCTCCAGCGACTTTGACGGTATTGAAGGGACAAAAAGAAGTTTCTTTCACCATTAAAGACAGCACTACTGTAACAGAATTCAAAACAGAGCAAAACGGGACACTTACGGATGCAGATATTGTAAGTGAGGATAAGACAGCCAATACGCGTGTTGTGAAATTCAAAGTAGCCGATTTGGATGCAATTTTGAATGCACAAGTGCATGTGAGCACCACCTATCCAGGTGGGGTTTATGAGATGGATCATAAGCTTCGTCTTCAATTTGATAAAAACAGCATTACGAATGCTCCAACCCCGGTTGATCCTGGGACGCCAGGCACACCAGGCACGCCCGGAAAGAATTTAGCTGATGGAACGTATTCGATCAATTTCGATGCGCTGCACGCAACCAAAGATCAAAAATCGGCCATGGCGCAATATTTATTATCTCCGGCCACGCTGACGGTATCAAAAGGCAAGTATGAAGCCTCCTTTACCATCAAAGACAGCACCACCGTGACAGAGTTTAAAACAGAACAAAACGGAACGTTGGCAGATGCAGATATCGTAAGTGAGGACAAGAATGCTAATACACGTGTTGTGAAATTCAAAGTAGCCGATTTGGACGCTATTCTGAATGCACAGGTCCATGTGAGCACCACCTATCCAGGTGGGGTTTATGAGATGAATCATAAGCTTCGTCTTCAATTTGACCGCAGCAGCATTACAGCTAAGGGACCGGATAACGGAACCACAACCCCAGTTGAAAATGGCAGATACAGCATTGATTTCTCCGTACTCAAAAACGGAAGCAATGAAATATCTGTGATGGATGGGTATATGCAAAAGCCAGCTACACTGTTAAAACAGTCTGGTAAAAATATCATTCAAATTAAAATGGACAAGAGCAGCTGGATTAAAACGTTTAAAGTAAATGGTTCTGAAGCTCAGGTGGTTGAACAGTCCACCTCTGCAGACACAAGAACAGTACAATTTGAAGTGCCTAATCTTTCAGATAAAGTTACAGTGAACACGCATGTCATCGTACCTGGATTGGATTTGGGTGGCATCCCTTACGACCACGTATATGATGTGCAGTTCCAATTCGAGCCTGCCACCATTCGCAGCTTTGTGGAGCCTACTTCTTCAGGGGCAGCTGATCCTATCGTTAAATTGGATTTCGACAAGCTTGCCAATGGTAAATATGCATTGAAATTCAGCATTGTGCTGCCAAATGGTGTCACAGGATCTGATTCTCCGGCTCAACGCTTCATCACTAATGAACCAGCGCAATTGGTCGTGGAAGGCGACAAACGGTTTGTAGGTCTGAAGCTGCAAAACAGTAATGAAGTTAAGGCGCTGCGCATTTGGGATAACGCAAGTGGAGGTTATCAGGATGCAGAAGTGACCCGGGAAGATGCAGCAAGTAATACGAAGGACGTTCGTTTCAGTGTGAGTGACTTTAAGAACAACGTAAAAGGTCAACTGGTTGTCTACGAAGCTCCTAAAGTGGCAAGTAGCGCGCCGATGGTTTTCAAGGCGGAGGATCGAGTAGAAAAGGTATATGATTTTGAATTTAAATTCGATACCAGTAATGTATCTTATCACAACGAAACCAAAGCAGACAAAGTAGAACAGGGGAAAAATAACTTAGCCGATGGAGAGTACACTGCGAACTTCCGTGTGCTTGCAAACGGAACGGACAAGGATTCTTTGGTGGCTCCATTTGTACAGAGTCTGGCGAAGTTGATTGTGAAAAATGGTAAGGTCCAGGCCCATGTAACCGTAACGGACAATCAGGCTTTGAAATTATTCCAAACGGACTTTGAGGGCCGTTATGCTAATCCAACGATTGTGGCTTCCGACACAAAAGGGGATACACACACAATTGCCTTCGAAGTACCTGATCTGGATAAAAAGCTGAGTGTGTACACACAGGTATATCTGCCTGAGAAGTACATTTTTAATGAGAAATTCGGCGGACAGATTCAATTTGACCGTGCGTCACTCAAAGGTGAGGGAGTTAATGCAGCTACAACTGCAACCCCTACTGAACCGACAGCAGCTTCTACGGACAAAGCAGCAGAAACGACCATACCGGTAGCTGAAGCAAAACCAGCAGTTGAGCAACCAGTTCAAACGGCTTCCGAGAAGCAATACACAATCAATTACAACGTATTTAAAGACAAAACGAATGAAGCGTCCGTTATGGATGGTTATCTCGATAAACCAGCCACATTGATTGAAAAGGGAGACAAGCGTTATATCCAAGTCTCTTTGAAAAACAGCTCTTGGATGCCAACTCTACAAGTGGAGCAAAACGGTACCCTAAAAGATGTGGAAGTGATCTCGACATCCGGTGATACACGTATCGTCCAATTTGAGGTAGGGGACTTGTCCCAGAAAATCAGTGCTTACACACACGTCATTGTGCCTGGTTTGGTCCTTGGCGGAGTACCATATGATCACTGGTATACGGTTCAGTTCCAATTTGATGAAGCAAGCCTAAAGGTGAAATAACCTCAGGTTATGCCATCAATAAAGCCTGAATAACAGCAAAGCTTGTATGCGAGCAAGTCTTGGTGCCTCGGCATCAAGACTTGTCAGCATTTACATACCCGAAAAATTGGGACCCACGCTGTTGCTCTATATTTTGAATTGAGGTGATTGGATTTTCATGAAACAGTATGCAGCTTTGACTCAAAAGAAATCGTTTGTTTTCTATATGTTAATCGGCATTATGATCTTATTGCTGGCCGGATGCTCCGGGGGAACACAGGCTGGACAGAACCCTAGCGATGGTTCGACTTCAACGGCAGCATCAGATGCAACCGGAAAGTCGTCTAATGATAAAACAGCAACTCCACGTATTGTGGCGACTACAGTAGCCATTTCTGAAATTACGGATGCGCTGGGCTTGGGTTTGGCCGGCAAGCCGACAAGCACCAAAGTATTACCTGATCGTTACAAGGATGTCCCTGATGTGGGAAATCCAATGAGTCCTGATATGGAAAAAGTAATGTCCTTAAAACCTACAGATGTACTATCGGTGACCACACTCAAATATGATTTGGAGCCCAAGTTTAAGGACCTGAACATCAATGCTGAATTTTTGAATTTTGAAAGCCTTGCGAATATGCAAAAGGAAATTCAAAAGCTGGGAGACCGATTTGATAAAGCTGAAAAGGCGAAAGAGATTAATGGGGCCTTGGATGCCAAAGTTGCTGAGATTCAGCAAAAAATCAAAGGCAAGAAGTCTCCTAAAGTACTAATTCTACTGGGTGTTCCGGGAAGCTATCTGGTGGCTACCGAACATTCCTATATTGGAGATCTGGTTAAAATTGCAGGCGGAACAAATGTAGTTCAAGGCGAGAAAGTGGAGTTTATAGCCCATAATACCGAAGCCTTGCAGCAATCCAACCCCGATATCATTTTGCGTGCTGCACACGGGATGCCGGATGAGGTCGTAAAAATGTTCGATGAAGAGTTCAAAACTAACGATATCTGGAAGCATTTTAACGCTGTGAAAAAAGGGCATGTTTATGACCTGCCTGAACCGTTGTTTGGCACCACAGGGAATTTAGCGGCAAGCTCTGCGCTGGATGAGCTGATGAAAATGCTGTATCCTTCGAATTAAAGGAAGCTGATGACATGTCCAAAAAATTATGGAGCCTTATTGTTGTAATTGTCTTACTCGTCGCTGTCATGTTGTATTCAGCGATGACAGGCAGCCTCAAGGTGAATTTGAGCCAGTTGGTGACCGGATTGTGGACAGGTACAGATGATCAGGTGAATGTGGTCAAGGACCTCAGACTACCGAGAATTATCGTAGCTGTGATGGCGGGAGCAGCACTTGCGGTGGCGGGCGTTTTGCTGCAAGCTGTCATGAAAAACCCCCTAGCGGATTCTGGCGTGATCGGCATTTCTTCGGGAGCGGCCTTGGTCTCGCTGATCGCGGTGACCATCTTTCCCGCGCTTTATTTCTGGATGCCGTTCTTTTCATTTATTGGCGGTGCGTTGGCCTGTCTAATGGTCTACGGATTTTCATGGAAATCCGGCTTGCATCCCATTCGCCTTATTCTGATTGGGGTGGCAGTAAACGCCATCTTTTCCGGCCTAGGTCAGTCGTTTAACTATCGGGGCAGTTATGCGGTCACCAGCATTAATCAGGTCACCACCTCAACCTTGTCTATGAAAAAATGGGTAGATGTTGAGGTAATTGTGACCTATGGTGGGATTGGGCTAATTTTAGCCATGCTCGTCTTCTCCTGGTGTAATTTCTTGTCACTTCAAGATAAAACGGCTAAAAATTTGGGTCTTAACGTGACGCGCGCACGACTTTTGATTTCTGTGATTGCAGTGCTGCTTGCAGCAACTGCTACAGCTATCGCAGGGGTGATTGCTTTTATCGGCCTGCTCGTTCCGCATTGTGCCCGCTACCTGGTTGGTTCGGATCATAAGTGGCTGATTCCGTTCTCTGCCTTATGCGGCGGTTTGCTGTTGTTGCTTGCGGATACACTGGGGCGAACGGTGCTTGCTCCCAATGAAATTCCAGCCTCTATTATTATGGCAGTCATAGGCGGACCGTTCCTAATATTCCTGATCAGAAAGGCGGATCGTACCTATGGACATTAAAGATATAACCTTCTCCTATGATCGGAAAACAGACCGTTTACATGCGATCAATGCTGTTATTGAGCGGGGACGAATTACTACGATTATTGGCCCCAATGGATGTGGCAAATCGACACTACTCAGCGTGATGTCCAACAATGCTGTTCCTCGCATGGGCCAGGTGATTCTGGACGGCAAGGAGATAGCCCACTACAAGCCCAAGGAGCTGGCCCGTCAATTAGCGGTAGTTCATCAGCAGAACGAAGCGCCCTCCGACCTGACAGTAGAAAAACTTGTCAGCTTCGGAAGACTGCCTCATAAGAGCATGTTCACAACCAGCCGGGACGAGGACGAGGAAGCAGTCGAATGGGCTATAGCCTGCACCAATCTGGAGGAACGCAGAACACATACACTGGATCAGCTCTCAGGAGGAGAACGGCAGCGTGTGTGGATTGCGATGGCCTTGGCACAGCGAACGCCGATTTTATTTTTGGATGAGCCGACCACCTATCTGGATATGTATTACCAGCTTGAGATTTTGGAGCTTATTCGGCAGCTCAATCAGGAGCACGGACTGACCATCGTGATGGTCCTGCATGATATTAATCAGGCTATTCGGTATAGCGACGTGATGATCGCTATGAAGGAAGGACGCATAATAGCGAATGGTCCGCCTAAGGAGATCGTTACATCCGAACTGATTCAGGCAGTCTATGGTGTGAAGGTAGTCATAAGACAGGATGAGGAGGCGGGGATGTATCTTATTCCGATAGGCGTCGGAGCTTCCGAACATTTACAAGTACAGAGAGAGTGTAAGGTATCTGTCCTTGAGTTATCTCATTGAATTTAAAACATAAAAATGGTTCTGGTCGAGGTGTTTGTCAGGTGACAATCGTGAAGACAGAAGCATTTTTTTATTTTATTTATAAGATATTGGATGAGATTCAGAGACAGTTCTGCTTAGACTACGGTTCGAATCCGATCTTTTGTGTGTTATACTATTGCCGTCGGTAATTTTGTGTTTAGCACTTTACTAATGATAAGGATGGTATGCTTATATGATCAGTACAAGCGGCGTAACGCTTCGTTATGGTAAACGCCCACTTTTTGAAGACGTAAATATCAAATTTACTCCTGGGAACTGCTACGGCCTGATTGGGGCGAATGGCGCGGGTAAGTCCACCTTTTTGAAAATTCTTTCCGGTGAAATCGAAGCCAATTCAGGTGAGGTTCACATGACACCGGGCGAACGGATGGCTGTCCTCAAGCAGAACCATTATGAATACGATGAATTTCCGGTTCTGGAAACCGTTATTATGGGTCATACGCGTCTGTATGAAATCATGAAGGAAAAGGATGCACTGTACGCTAAAGCGGAGTTTTCCGAAGCAGACGGTTTGCGTGCTGGTGAATTGGAAGGCGAATTTGCAGAGCTGAACGGTTGGGATGCCGAGCCGGATGCGGCTGCATTGCTGATCGGTCTCGGTATTCCGCGTGATCTGCATGACAAAAAAATGGCTGAGATGAGCGGCAACGACAAAGTACGCGTTCTGTTGGCACAAGCGTTGTTTGGTCGTCCGAACAATTTGCTGCTTGATGAGCCTACCAACCATTTGGACCTCGAATCCATTCAGTGGCTCGAGAACTTCCTGATGGACTATGAAGGCACCGTCATCGTTGTATCCCATGACCGTCACTTCCTGAACAAGGTATGTACGCATATTGCGGATATTGATTTTGGTAAAATCCAGATGTATGTCGGCAATTATGACTTCTGGTACGAATCCAGCCAGCTTGCGCTTACACTGGCTCGCGATGCGAACAAGAAGAAGGAAGAAAAAATCAAAGAACTGCAAGCCTTTATTCAGCGCTTTTCTGCGAATGCTTCCAAGTCCAAGCAGGCGACTTCGCGTAAAAAGCAACTGGATAAAATTACGCTGGACGACATCCGTCCATCGAACCGTAAATATCCGTTCATTAACTTCAAGCCTGAGCGTGAAGCGGGCAAACAATTGCTGACTGTAGATAGTGTCAGCAAAACCGTGGAAGGCGAGCAAGTGCTTAACGAGTTCAGTCTGGTTGTGAACAAAGGCGATAAAATTGCGTTTGTAGGTCCGAATGGTCTGCCTAAAACGACGCTCTTCCAGATCTTGATGAATGAACTGGAAGCGGATAAAGGTGAATTTTCCTGGGGGATTACAACGAGCCAAGCGTATTTCCCGAAAGATAACTCCACTTATTTTGAAGGTGTGGATCTGAACCTTGTGGACTGGTTGCGTCAATATTCCAAGGATCAGGATGAAACGTTCCTGCGCGGCTTCTTGGGACGTATGCTTTTCTCAGGCGAAGAAGCGCTTAAGAAAGCAAGTGTACTGTCCGGGGGAGAAAAGGTTCGCTGTATGCTGGCGAAAATGATGTTGAACGGTGCTAACGTACTGCTTCTGGAAGAACCGACCAACCACTTGGATCTGGAGTCCATCACAGCGCTGAACAATGGTCTGATCGACTTTGACGGGACTATTTTGTTCACTTCTCATGACCATCAGTTCATTCAAACCATTGCGAATCGCATCGTGGAAATTACACCAAACGGCGTAATCGACCGTACGATGAGCTATGATGAATACTTGGAAAATGAAGAAATCGCTAAATTACGTGAACGCATGTACCCGGTAGAAATCGGCTAACATCCGAACTGCTAATTTCAGCAAATAGATAAACGAAAGAGGAGCTCCATCAGGCCATTGATATGGCCGGGAGACTCCTCTTTTTTCGTTTTGTGCCATGCCCTTAGCTTAATCGGTTCCGAGAATGAGGTAAGATAGATCTTGCCTGCTCTTCGGTACCCTATATAGCCTATGGGGTGGCTTATGATCCGCCTGTACGACGGCGTTGGTTGTTCGGCTTCTTCGTATTTTGGCTTTTCAGTGTTTTGGTGGAACCGCCTTGAAAGCCGCCCTGCTGTGAAGCGCCGGACTGCTGTTTTTTTTGTGCCAGCTTTTCCCGAATGGCATCTGCGAGATTAATTTTACGTGGTTCGTTAGCATCGCTCATGAATAAATTCCTCCTGTTGCCGCCAGATTCAAGTCAATCATGCTGGATTGAAGAAAAACGCGGCTGTGTCCTCATTTTATACGTTTTTAAAAGAAGGGACAAGGGCAACAATGATAACACATCGCTGGAGTAAGGCAGGAGGGAAAATGTCTGTTTTTTGCATGAAGGAAAAATTGTTTTGTGTAACCTACAGGGATGGTGCCTGGCAATACTTTTTCGTTGTTCCTACAGCGATGTAGAGCGGAAAGACTGTTTCTCTAGACCCACACAAAGTACGTCTGTTATCCTGAAAATAACAGTTATCCAAAGGAAAATTGTTATTTTTAGTAGCAGCTTTGCTGCTTGTTTGAGGAGTAGTGTAAGGACAGCTGTGCTGCTTATTTTAAAGAATGGTACGACGGCAGCTATGCTGCTATTTTTATTTCTGGGCAGGTCTCTATGCTGCAAACTATCTATTTGAAGGAGTGTCCTCGGTTGTGGTAAATGTCTATGATGAAATACGAAAAGGTGAGCGAGGGGCGTGGGTGAGTATTGCTGCTTATCTCTTGCTGTCCGCCTTTAAGCTGATTAGCGGATATATATTTGCTTCTAGCGCGTTGCTGGCCGATGGATTCAACAATGTCACCGATATTGTGGTGTCGATTGCTGTATTAATCGGTCTAAGAATCTCCCAGAAACCACCAGATTCCGACCATACCTATGGACATTTTCGGGCCGAAACGATCGCGGCGTTGCTGGCGTCCTTTATTATGGCTGTCGTTGGTTTGCAGGTGCTGATTGACGGAATCGGAAGCATTTTTAAGGGAGGAAAGCAAACACCGGATATTACCTCTGCGGGTGTGGCTGTGATTTGTGCAGTGATTATGTTGGGAGTGTACCTGTACAATAACAGGCTGGCTCGGCAAATCAACAACAAGGCGTTGCTGGCGGCGGCCAAGGATAATCTATCGGATGCACTTGTCAGTGTTGGAGCAGCAGTGGGCATTATCGGGGCACAGTTTGGGCTGCCGTGGTTGGATACTGTTGCGGCGATTGTGGTAGGGTTCATCATTTGTAAAACAGCGTGGGAGATTTTTAGGGATTCCACACATAGCTTGACTGATGGATTTGATGAGCAAGAACTGTCCGACTTACGGAGTACGATTGCTCTTATACCTGGAGTGGAGGGAATTCGTGACGTTAAGGCACGGGTACACGGTAACCATGCGCTGGTGGATGTGGTCATTGAGGTCAATCCGCAGCTCAGTTTGATCGAAGGACATCGGATCAGCGACCGGATTGAGGAACGTCTACAAGAGGTTCATAATACGATGCACGTTCATGTCCATGTAGAACCTAAATTATAGATTAATTATTAAATAATTAGTATAAAAAGTGACTTTAGACCTATACCTAAAATGGTGTACACGCTATCTTTTGTGACGTTTGGATTATATCTCTCTTCCTGCTGCTTTTACTATAATGAAGGCATGTCCGGCTATATTCGTCGGAATTATGCTCTTCAAATTCGTAAAAACAGCCAGGAGGTGCAACATTGAGAAGACGCGTGATGGGAATGCTCATGACGTCAGCCGCGCTGTTGGCAGCAATTCATGTGGCGCCGGGTCAGGTTGACGCAGCGGCATCGACTACAGCATCCGCAGGCCAGAAGGCGGTTATCCAGGCGGCTGTAAAGCTTAGATCTGGCCCTTCCACTACGGGCGATGTAGTCAGCTTTATGAAGCAGGGAGAGGCCGTAACGGTATTGGAGAAAACAAACAACTATTGGTATAAGGTCAAGACTTCTGATGGAGTAACCGGCTACACAAGCAGCTCTGACAAGTACATAAAAGTTGGCGCTACCAGCGTCGCTGCTGCTGCCACGCCGCCTGTCAGCCGTAAAACGGAAGCCTCAGAGTCAGCTAAAACTGTTTCAGCTTCAGTTAAAAATGTTTCAACTAAAGAGGCTTCGGCTTCAGTGAATAGTTCTGCCGGTCAAACGAAAGCTACGATTCAAACGTCCGTTCGTTTGCGGGCGGAGGCATCCACTTCTTCCGAGGTTCTGGGCTATATGAACACAGGGGATGTCGTTACGATTACCGATTCAAGCAACGCATATTGGTTCAAGGTCACCACTGCTGACGGTACAGTAGGCTATGTCAGCTCATCTCCACAATATATTCGTATTGGTGAGGGCGTTGTTGTGCAGCAGGCAGTAGCTTCTGCGGCTGCACCAGCTTCAGATACTACTGCTCTACCTGCGGTAGCGTCTCCTGTATCGACGGTTAGCTTGTCTTCTGGTGATGCAGCGGCTGCAATTGAACAGGTTATTGACACAGGTATGACTTACCTTGGAACACCTTATGAATATGGTTCTGATCGCAACAGTACGGCTACTTTTGATTGCTCGGCATTTACTCGCCAAATTTTCCGTCAGGCTGTAGGTATCCAGCTTCCGGCAGATTCTCGTTCACAGGGTGAGTGGATCAAGCAGAACAGCCAGCCGAATACGGATATGACTACACTGAAGCGTGGCGATCTGCTCTTTTTTACAAATTATAATGCATCTTCAGGGGCATACACGTCCTTGGATAATTCCTCCCAAACGATTACGCATGTAGCCGTATACTTGGGAGACAACAAGCTTCTCCATACGTTTTCTGTAGCGGCCGGTGGTGTAAAAGTTACGGATTTCAGCAAGCCTTGGCAGGATCGTTTCCTGTTTGGAGGCAGCGTGATCCAATAATAACGCCGTTCACTGTTAAAAGTTGCATCAAAAAAGGATGTTCCACAACTCTGTTGACCAGGGTGGGAACATCCTTTTTTGATAAGCATATGATACATAACACTTTTGGGCGTAGCAATCATCCAATGCCTATGAGGCTCGTTTTCTTCCGGTAAAGAGTGAAATAACGAATAACACCAAAAATAGTACAAATAACATTTTGGCGATTGTAGCGGCTACGGAGACGACGATACCAAAAAAACCTAAAATCCCGGCGATCACAGCAAAAACTAAGAATAAAGCCGACCATTTCAGCATGTTCTGTATCCTCCTTTGATTGTATATAATGTGGCATACTCGCGCCCTGATCGAGCGTGGTAGCAGATGACGGTGACTTCTACAGATTAAGCGTGGCTGTGCCATCATTATATGGTGTTTTAAACGATGCAAGGGCCTGTGAATCATAACGATTGGAGCACAAGGAGCTACCAGTCTGGACGTTGTTTCGTGTCCGAATGTAGAGGGTAACTATGCAGTAATCATAAACATCATCGTGAAAGACGAAAGAGAGGTTACGCTATGTTAACACAGGTCAGCATTTTTATTATTGCTATCGCATTTGCCGTTCTCGTTATTTACCTTATTAAGACTTTGAAAGCAGCCCAAGGTTCTCTGGATAAGGTGACTCAAACCTTGCAGGAAGTACAAAAGACAGTCGATGAACTGAGTTATGAAGTAAAACAAACGGTTCGACATGCAAATGACATCACCGCAGATGTTGATCATAAATTGAAGCAAGTGGAACCAGTGATGGAGTCGGTTAAAAACCTGGGGGAGGTACTTAGTGAAGTGACGCTGGCCGCCAAGCAGGCTTCAACAGCGTTAATGACACGGCTTCAGAAATCGCGAAGCACTGCGAGCAGCACTTCCGGAACGGAGAAGGCAATCAAGTCAACGGTTTCGAACAGACCTTTGACTGCAACAGAGCGGACGGTTCAGAGCTACAATGCCACTTATGGGGAACCTGCGGGCAAGCCGGCTAAGAACTGGCTGGGTTATGTAGACATCGCTGCTGGGGTGTGGCAGAAAATGCGTCAGTAGTATAGTGCTGAACCGTAAACTATTGGAAATTCATTGAAAGGGTGAGAATTATGATGAAGACATTACTACTAGCCGCTGGTTTGCTCACTCCCTTTTCCGGACAGGATACGGTTCAGCAAACCGTCTCCCCGCAGACAGCGGGGCATATGGTAAGGGCTGTTCAGACGATAACTGCTCCACATGCTGTGCCAGCTGATTTTCAGACCTTAAATGGCATATCTCTGGATGATACTCGTGCGGATGTATTAAAAAAACTGGGCAAGCCACTTCGAGTCAAGAAGGATATGCTGCTGCTTTCTACAGAATATCAATATCCGGATGTCGTGGTAGGTATGCGTGATGACGTCGTCTCTTATGTGCATGTAGATCCTGCTGCCGGTCGAATCAAAGTGAATGATAAGTGGCTGCCACTGCAACGGAAAACGCTGGATCAGGCGCTAGGCGGCTCGCAATTTACGGCAGAAGACGGAGAAGTATATGTACGCGGGCAGCGTGCGATCAAAGTGTTTACGGATAAGACGTCTGATAAGCCGAAGTATGTTGAGTTTTTTGATGAAACGGAGTGGTGATCGATTTTTTCAAGGCGTGACATCATATGGAAGTTTCAAATGGATGAATGAAGTGTAATAGTCAGAGAAGTCAATCCTTAAAGGAGCGTGAGAAACATGAATCAGACCAATCATAAATCTTATGCCAAGGTGGTAGAGAACGGTGTACAAGCCGTTGAAGCTGTGAATGAGTTGCGTAACACGGGCTATCGTTATGAGGATGTGTTCGTGCTCGCTCATGATCAGGATCGGACGGATCGTATCGCCGATACGGTGGCTGCCAAGGAAATCGGGATTAAGGAAGAAGGCGTTTTCGACTCATTAGCGAATTTGTTCCGTTCCCGTGGCGATGAGCTTCGTGCTAAAATCACTTCCTTGGGTTTTACAGATACGGAAGCAGATTTTTATGAAAAAGAATTAGATCAGGGTAAAGTGCTGGTTATTGCGAAAAAAGCGTGATATTTCCAGCTCATCATAGGATCAAACAAGCTTAGATTTGAAAAAGAGGATGTTGGCCGCAGCACAAGTGTTTCGCGGGTCCTCCAAAAACATAGATAAGGAATGGGGCTTCAGCCTCATTCCTTATCTATGTTTTTGGAACGCCTGCTTACGGAAACGCTATTTCCAATCAACAAGGGTGTTGCCCCCTAAGCAGGTATAGTATAATACATGGGTTACAGATAAGGAGAGAGCAATGAGAATTCTAATTGTTGACGATAATCCAACGAATGTCATTATTATTCGTGAAATACTAAAAAAAGAAAATTATCGCGATGTAATCTCTGCCAGCTCGGCCGCAGAAATGCTGGAGCATCTGGGAATCGGCGACCGTACCATTAGTCTCCGGCCCCGTCCTTCGGATATTGATTTGGTGCTGCTGGATATGATGATGCCTGAAATGGACGGCATTGAGGCTTGCAGTATTGTGCAGGAATATGAACATTTAAAAGATATTCCGATTATTATGGTTACCGCTGTAGGCGATTCTAAAAAATTGGCCGAAGCCTTGGATGTGGGAGCCGTCGATTATGTCACGAAGCCGATTAACAAGGTAGAGCTAATGGCTCGTATTCGTTCTGCCTTGCGTCTCAAGCAGGAAAAGGACTGGCATAAGGACCGGGATCAGCGAATCCAGGATGAATTGAAGCTGGCTGCGATGGTGCAGCAGGCGGTGCTGAGTCCTGCCATTCAGGACCCGATGCTGCAAGCGAATGCACTGTACCAGCCTTCCTTTGAACTGGCGGGGGATTTATATTCATGGTATCCGCTAGGGGAAGGGAGATATGCCATCATTTTGCTCGATATGATGGGCCATGGCATTTCTTCTTCTCTGTTTTGCATGTTCATTGCGTCTGTACTCAAGGATACGGTGACCACGTTTGTGGAGCCGGAGAAGGTCATACAAGAGCTGAATCGTCGTTTTAATCAACTGGATTTGGGCAAGCAACTGGTACAGTATTATTTTACGGCGATTTATATGGTGATTGATACTCGTTCACGGCGAATTGACTATGTAAATGCAGGGCATCCTCCTGGCTTGCTGTTCAATCAGGATGGCAGTATAACCAAATTAGACCGTGCGTGTAGCCCGGTCGGATTGTTTGATAAAATTGATGCAGAGATGCACACGATTTATTACGAAGGAACTGGGCATATCGCTTTGTATACAGATGGCTTGCTGGAGGCGGTAGAAGGTGAATATGAGGAACAATTGGAGTATCTGACTGCCTGTCTGCGTAAGTATGAGGAATGGAATGAAGAAGCGATGCTGGATGCATTTTTTCGTAATGACGGGGGACTGCAGGATCGCGATGATGATAAGTGCCTGATCTGGATTTCATTGAAAGAGGGAGAGAGCTTGCATGAAAATCAGAAATAAACTGCTGATTGGCTTTGGATCGCTTATGGCGATCCTCCTTGTGCTGACGCTAATCAGCTATGACCGGATGGGGAGCCTGAATGAACAGCTGAACCAGGTTTATCAAGAACGATATGTGAAGGTCCGGAAAACAACAGCTATACGCGGACAGGTGAACGATATGGCTAAAGTGATGGCCAATCTGATCTTGAATCCAGGCTCCTCTGTCGGCGAGGCCAAGCGCGAGATGGATGATATCTCTGCTACTGGAACAAAAGTTCTGGCTAGTCTGCAAACGGATCCCGGTACGAGTGAAGAGCAACAGCAGATTGACCGGGTGGCTGTTGCCTGGAAAGATTTCCTAAACTATGAAGAGAGACTCGTTTCCTTATTGGAGCAAGATCGTATTGAGGAAGCTAATGCTTTCCGTAATAGCACGGGTCTGCCTGCTCAAGAGGAGGCAATGGACAGCATTAATACCCTTGCTGTTTTTCAAGACCGGGAAATTGATAACGATATGAAGCAGGCCAATCTGGCTTATGAGGAATCTGTGCAGATTACTACAATCCTGATGGCGGCCGGTCTGATCATGGGCTTACTGGTTATTTTGTGGGTGCTCCCGAGCATTGCCAAAGGTCTAAATACTGTTAACCTCATGATGAGTGGCTTTGGCAAGGGAAAGTACAGGGCTATCAGCCGGATGAGTGTGGCCTCCAAAGATGAAATCGGAGAGGTTGCTCGTGTGTTTCAACAATTGGCTGGAGACCTGGATGAAAAAAGGAAATTCGAGCATTCCGTCCTTCAAACGCAGAAGGATCAAACCTGGCTTAATGCCAATACTGCTCGGTTGACTGAGCTGTTTCGTGGTGTGAATTCACTGGAGCAGGTTGCTCAGATGTTCATTAGTGAGTTTACGCCCATCCTGGGAGGCAGTTACGGAGCCATCTACCTGCAAGGAAAAGATGTAGAAGACCACCGATTCAAGTTGTATGGCTCCTATGCAAAGGTGACTGGCGAAGGCTCGATCAGAGACGTTATCCAAGTGGGCGAAGGTTTGCTTGGACAGTGTGTTCTGGATCGTAAGCCGATCTTGGTTACAGAGGCGCCTGAAGGATACTTGTCCATTGGCTCCGCCTTAGGAGAAAGTAAGCCCGTGGGAATTATGATTTTCCCTATTTTGTTCGAGGATGAATGCATTGGTGCCGTAGAAATAGCGTCACTGGATCGCTTCAGTGATCTGGAAACGAAGCTGTTTGCTCAGCTAATGGAGAGCTTGGGGATCATTTTGAATAACATCAGGGGACGGATGCGGGTTGAGCAATTGCTGCGCGAATCACAAGCACTTACCGAGGAATTGCAATGCCAGTCTGAAGAGCTGCAAACTCAGCAAGAAGAACTCAAGCGTTCCAACGAGAATTTGGAGCAGCAAACAGAGGAGCTTAAGCGTTCCGAGGAATTGTTACAGCGTCAGCAGGAAGAATTGGAGCATTTTAATACTGAACTGATTGCCAAAACGAGAGCACTGGAAGAACAGGTTCGAGAAGTGGAAGAAAAGAACGATGAGATCGAACGTGCACGAGCCCAGTTGGAGCAACAGGCGATGCAGCTTGGGATCACAAGCAAATACAAATCCGAGTTTTTGGCCAATATGTCGCATGAACTGCGTACTCCGCTAAATAGCTTGCTCATTCTTTCTCAGCTACTGTCTGAGAACAAGGAAGGCAATCTCAAGCCCAAACAGGTGGAATATGCACAAACCATTTATATGTCAGGCGCGGATTTGTTGAAAATGATTGATGAAATTCTGGATTTATCCAAAGTGGATGCTGGAAAAATGGATATTAATCATGAAACGGTCCATTTGGAGGAGTTGGAGCTGTTTGTTGAACAGAATTTTGCTCCGGTCGCAGCCAAACGTGAGCTTCAACTGCATACCGAAATTGAAGAGAACTTGCCAGATGCCATTATTAGTGACGGTTATCGTCTCAAACAAATTTTACGTAACTTGCTGTCCAATGCGTTCAAGTTCACCACCGAAGGCTCTATTCGTTTCAAGGTATCTCGGGCAAACGGAGAGCAGCTTCCAGATATGTTAGATTCACGAAAATCCTATCTGGCTCTATCTGTACGTGATACAGGCATCGGAATTGCTTCAGACAAAACAGATCTGATTTTCGAAGCCTTTCAGCAGGTAGACGGTACGACTAGCCGGAAATACGGGGGAACAGGGCTGGGGCTGTCGATCAGCCGTGAGCTTTCCAAATTGTTGGGCGGTGCCATTACAGTCGAGTCCGAGCAGGGACAGGGCAGTTGCTTCACACTGTATTTGCCGGAACAAACGCCTACCGAAAAGAATATGGAGTCTCATTCGAGAGAGGCGTTTGACAGTACAGATGTACATCCGGATTATGAGGGTGTCGCTGCTTCAGTGGAAGCAGATCTTCCAATGATTATGCCTGCTGAACGCTTACCTGTATATCAGATGCCTGCGAAGAGCGGAGTAGAGGACATACATCCGGGTGATGACCGAAACGAGATTACCCCGCAGGATAAAGTGTTGCTGATTATTGAGGATGATATTAATTTTGCTAATATTTTGTATGACATGGCCCATAGCCGAGGCTTTAAGGCGCTGATCGCTCTCAAAGGAGACGATGGGCTAAACATGGCTCATTCTTATCTGCCGGACGCTATTATATTAGATATTCAGTTACCAGTGATGGATGGCTGGTCCATTTTGGGCGAGCTGAAAGGAAACTCATCGACACGTCATATTCCAGTACATGTGATTTCGGTCATTGATGATGTGAAGCAGGGCTTGATGATGGGCGCGATTGCCTATCTCAAAAAGCCTTCTTCGAAGGAGAGTCTGGATAAGGCATTTTCACACATAAAATCGTATACGGACCAAATGGTAAAACGCCTCCTTGTGGTCGAGGATGACGATAATCAGCGCAAGTCCATTATTGAGCTCATCGACCATGATGATGTGGCCATTACGGCGGTCTCGACAGGTAAAGAAGCACTAAACGAGCTGGCCACCCAGCGGTATGACTGCATGGTACTGGATCTGATGCTCAGTGACATGACAGGCTTTGAGTTGCTCGACCGCATTCGGGAAAATGAGCAGCTCACCGATCTGCCGATCATTATTTATACAGGCAAAGATCTGGATAGTAAGGAAGAAACACAACTTCGAAAATATGCAGAGTCTATTATTATTAAGGATGTCAAATCGCCGGAACGACTTTTGGATGAGACTACGTTGTTCCTGCATCGGGTGGAGGCCAATCTTCCTGAGGACAAACGTAAAATTTTGCAGAAGCTTTATAACAAGGAAGAGTTGTTTGAAGGCAAAAAAATATTGTTGGTAGACGATGATATTCGTAATGTATTTGCTCTGTCCAGTGTGCTGGAAAGCTATCGTATGGAGGTTACCTTTGCTGAAAATGGAAGGGAAGCACTGGAAATGCTTGAACAGACGCCAGATTTTGATCTGGTGCTGATGGATATGATGATGCCTGAAATGGATGGATATGAAGCGATGCGACGTATTCGGTTAATGCCACAATTCGAGAAGTTGCCTATTATTGCCCTGACAGCGAAGGCGATGAAGGATGATCGTTCCAAGTGTATTGAGGCAGGCGCTTCCGATTATGTAAAAAAACCGATTCAAACCGAACAGCTTTTATCATTAATGCGGGTGTGGTTGTATTCGTAATCCAAAAAAATGGGTAATATAAAACGACACGTGATTGAGAGCGGTACTGGCAAAACCTATTTAGGAATTGGAGAGAGATTATGACATCGAAGGATATGGCGGATAATGCTGCTAAAGAAGTGAAATCGAATGACAATGAGCGGGAAATGATTGAGATTGAGCTGTTGCTGGAAGGTATACATCGGCTGTACGGCTATGATTTTCGTAACTACGCTCTGCCTTCGATCAAGCGGCGTATTTATTATCATGCGCAGTCCGAGAATGTAAGCACGATATCAGGACTTCAGGAGAAGGTGCTGCATGATCGCAGCGCCTTCGATAGGCTGGTACAGAGTCTTTCTATTCCGGTGACCGAGATGTTTCGCGACCCGGAGCTGTTTCTAAATTTCAGGCGAAAAATTATTCCTATTTTACGAACGTATCCGTATATCCGAATCTGGCATGCAGGTTGCTCCACAGGTGAGGAAGTATATTCTATGGCAATCTTGCTGCATGAGGAAGGCTTATATGACAAGGCCCGTATTTATGCGACGGATATGAATAACCTGTCTTTACAGCAAGCGAAGGAAGGCGTATATGGGATCGACCGAATGAAGCTGTATACCAAAAATTATTTGGAATCTGGGGGCACACAATCGTTCTCTGAATATTATACAGCCAAGTATGATTCGGTGATGTTTCATCCCTTTTTACGAAAAAATATCATTTTTGCTGAGCACAATTTAGCGACAGACCGATCTTTTAACGAGTTCAATGTTATTTTTTGCCGGAATGTTATGATTTATTTCAACGATGAACTTCGCAACCACGTACATGGGTTGTTTTACGATAGCTTGAGTCATTTTGGTGTGTTGGTGCTTGGGGCCAAGGAATCCATACATTTCACCGATTATAGTGATTCCTACGAGCCGCTGGACCGGGTAGAGAAGATATACCGGAAGATTAAATAGAGATGCTTAGGAGGATTCCATGGGGCTTCATGAACCGATTCATATATTGCTGGTAGATGACAGACCTGAGAACCTGCTCGCTCTTGAGGCAGTGCTGGAGAGTGAACAATATAATTTGGTAAAGGCCACATCTGGGGAAGAAGCGTTGCGATGTCTATTAAAAGATGAATTTGCACTCGTTGTCCTCGATGTGCAAATGCCGGGTATGGATGGAATTGAGACCGCAAAGTTAATCAAGGCCAGAGAGAAGACGAAGGATATTCCGATTATCTTCATTTCAGCTAACAGCAAGGAAGCGGAGCATTTGTTTGCGGGATATTCAGCGGGCGGTATTGATTATATGGTGAAGCCGTTCATCCCTCAAATTCTCAAGTCCAAAATTGAAGGCTTCGTACAAATGTATCTAACAAACAAGCGCTTGAAAACACAGTCCATGCTGCTTCATCAGAAGACGCAGGAGCTGGAAAAGATGAACAGCGAATTGATTGCCGCCAAGGAGGCAGCAGAGATTGCTGCCAATGCCAAAACCGAATTTTTGGCAATGATGAGCCATGAGATTCGCACACCTATGAATGGTGTCATCGGTATGATTGATCTGCTGATGGAGACAGAGCTGCAAAACGATCAACAGGAATATGCTGATATCATCCGTCGCAGTGCGGACGCGCTGGTCGCAGTCATTAATGATATTCTGGACTTTACCAAGCTGGAGTCAGGCAAGATGGAAGTTGAGGAGTATCCATTTGATTTGGTTTCCTGTATCAAGGAAGTTTTCAGCCTATTTACCGTAGAGGTGAACCGCAAGAATTTGGAACTGGTTTATTTTCTCGATGAACAGACGCCTCCCGTGTTATATGGAGATATGGGTAGACTGCGTCAAGTACTGATTAACTTGGTCTCCAATGCTGTTAAATTTACAGATCAGGGCGGGGTATATGTTTTCGCATCTGTTAAAGAGCGTAGCGACAATGGGCTTACCGTTGAGTTTTCTGTAAAAGATACAGGCATTGGTATTGATCCTGCCAAGGTTGGAAGGCTATTTCATCCCTTTTCCCAACTGGATTCTTCAATGACACGCAAATATGGTGGAACTGGTCTAGGACTCGCTATTTGCAAAACCTTAGTGGATATGATGGGCGGAGATATCCGTGTGGATACAAGTGGAGAACAGGGTGTGGCGTTTCATTTTACAATGAAGCTTGGCGTTGCCAAGGAAAATGAACTGGAGGGGGAGTCCAGCCACGATTGGGAAATTCCACAACAGGAGCCCCCAACCCGTAAACCCGTACTGGTCGTGGATGACCATCCCATCAACCAGAAGCTGATGGTGAATATACTGGATAAGCTCGGTTTGGCTTCAGACGTGGCAGCAGATGGGCAACAGGCGCTTGATATGGTCACTGCGAATCAAGACTACGACTATATCTTTATGGACTTGCAGATGCCTGTAATGGACG
This sequence comes from Paenibacillus polymyxa M1, assembly GCF_000237325.1. Taxonomy (NCBI): domain Bacteria; kingdom Bacillati; phylum Bacillota; class Bacilli; order Caryophanales; family Paenibacillaceae; genus Paenibacillus; species Paenibacillus polymyxa. Next base: position 4,870,332 of record NC_017542.1, on the reverse strand, counting down.
GCCTGGAGTGTACGGGGAGAGTACGTGAACAACTGGCGGGAAGGTCCCAACCTGCCATTATCGCTATGACGGCTAACGTCATGGAGGGGATTCAGCCCCGATGTATTGAAGCTGGAATGAACGATTATATTAGTAAGCCCGTTAAAATCAGCAGTGTAAAACAGGCGTTGCTCCGGCATTCGCCGGACCATTTTCCAATGCAGCCAGGTAAGGATCGAATCAATGAAGCTTAGCTGGTGGTATTTGACAGGTGTATAAAAAGTTATAACGTGATTCAAATGCTCGTATTTTGGGTTAGTATGTAGGGAAATCTTTTTTTGGGAGAGTAGGCCTATGAATACAAATAAAAATGAGAAGTTCAATGCGATCACAGAAACAGCCGATGGTGTAAATATCGTTTATCTGAGTGGAGAATTGGATCTTTCGGTAGCACCTGATTTCCGTCTGGTCATGGAGCCTTTAGTGGGGGAATCCAGCCAGGATTTGATTGTTAACTTGAGAGACCTTAAATACATTGACAGCACAGGCATTGGTATTTTGTTATCTATTTTAAAAGCAAGGCATGGGATGGAGTCCCGGTTTACGGTTCAAGAGGTACCGCCTCAGATTCAAAAACTGTTTGATATGACCGGTATTGCCAAATTCTTTGCCCCCCAGGAGAATTCCCAATAGGAAAGGAAAGAAAAAGAAATGAATGCTCAAATTCAAAAAGTAGTTCTTAATTTGCCGGCCACAGCTGACTTTGTTGATATTGTAAGATTAAATTTATATGGTATTGCCGCGAAAATGGGATTCTCTTATGAGGATATTGAAGACATGAAAGTGGCCGTATCGGAAGCCTGTAATAACTCTGTTCTCTATGCATATGGTCATGAGGGAGGAGTCGTGGAAGTAACATTCGAATTTGACGAAGCTTCGTTGTCCATTCGTGTCAAAGATGAAGGGGAGAGCTTTGAACGTGTGGAGGACCCGACTCGTATCGCTTCCTTGCATGACAAGGAGTTGAATGATGCGCAGATCGGCGGATTGGGCTTTTATCTCATGCAGGCGCTTATGGACGATGTTCATATCTTGAATGAGACAGGAAAAGGCACCGAAGTGGTGTTGGTAAAGCGTCTGACCAGAAGTGAGGAAACAGTATGAATGAAAAGGTAACTCCCCCGGAGTCGATGGATGAAGCCGTTGGTCTAATCTGGGAGTACCAGCAAACCAAAGATAACGAAATTGCTACCGTGCTGATCCGCAAGTATGAGCCTATGGTCAAGATGGCTGCCGGGAAGATATCCCGTAACCGTCCGGACTTATACGAGGATTTATATCAGACCGGTCAGATGGCTTTGATACGTCTGCTCCAGCAATACGATATCAGCTTGGGTATCCCATTTGAGCCGTACGCTATGAAAAGTATGCTGGGACATATGAAAAATTATTTGCGCGATAAATCCTGGTACATACAGGTTCCTCGTCGCATCAAGGAAAAGGGTGCGCTTGTTCAACATGCCATTGATGAGCTGACCGTCAAATTAGAACGCTCACCCAATGTGAACGAGATTGCGGAGTATTTGGACCTTACCGTTGAGGAGACGATCGAGGTGCTTGCTGGCCGTGAGTGCTACCACTATGTTTCACTGGACTCGCCATTATCTCAGGAAGAGAGTGCAGCTACGTTAGGTGAGCTTATTAGCTCAGATGCTAACGATTTTGACACGGTGGAAAAACGGATGGATCTTCAGCAGGCTTTAAGCCAACTGAAAGAGCAGGAACAGAAAGTGCTTCTTCTGGCATTTCAGGACGGTCAATCTCAACGTGCGATTGCACAGACGTTGGGTGTATCACAGATGAGCGTTTCCCGTATTCAGAAGCGGGCAACAGAAAAGTTGAAGCAGATTATGTCTAATTCCTCTATTTCATGACAAGATCGCTGAATTCATGGCTTATAATATTTGACGTCCCATCGTAAGGACACGTTATTCCAATTAGGGAAGCGTGTCCTTTTTATAAAGCGGAAAAAACAAAGAAAGGATGGAATCCATGACAGCATTTGAACAGATTTCTACCTTTCGTGGAGGCTGGGAATGGTGGGATATCTGTGCTGCGGACTGGCAGGATTCAGTCATACAGCACTTGAAGGAGAAGCTCCCAGAAGCCGCAGAGTGGCTGGATAAGGTAGAGGACATTCCATCCAGTTTTATTTCTGTGCGCTTTCCAGATGGCAATCAGCCGTTGATGTGCGGATCGTTGATCTACTCCGTTCAGGAGGAGATCGACAGTCAGCGTAATTGCAACAAGTTTTATTTTCTAGTCCTAGACCAGAAGCTAGTGACCTTAAATCTAGACCAAAATACACGTGAAATTATGCATACCGCAGAACGCCAAACCATGCTGGAACAGTGTGAGGATGCAGCAGACGGCATGTTCGTATTGGCGAGAGCCGTGCTTCATTATTTTCATACGGGAATGGATAAGTTTGAGATCAACCTGAGAAGACTGGAAGAGGACATGGAGAAAAGGAATGCACGTACGCTGATGGATTCTATATTGAATGCGCGTTTCGAGCTGTTGTATTGGAGCAATATGTTCATCCCTTTTTCAGAGCTGGTCACGGCTTCCCGCGAAGCCTATCTGGATAAGCTGGAGGAGAATCGCTTTTTTAAGCAGTTATTGTACCGTGTCACTCGGATGGAGGGACTTTTCCGCCATTATGAAAAGGAAATCGACACATTGATCTCCATAGATGATGCCATTTCCGCATTTAGGGGCAATGAGATTACGAAGACGCTCACCATTGTGACCGCTGTATTTACGCCTGCCACTGTAGTGGGTGCTATTTGGGGCATGAACTTTGAAAATCTGCCTTGGATTAAAACAGGTTGGGGCTTTACCTTCGTGATTATCGCTACTCTGCTAAGTATGGCGGGGATGTACGGCTGGCTGATGATGAAGGGGTGGACGGGAGATTTATTAAAAACAAACAAGCGTAACAAATTGTAGTGGCTGATTACAGCTGTTGCAATTTACAAATAAAAAACGATCCATCGTAACTAGAGGCTCTTTGAGGAGTCTATTACCGGTTACGAAGGATCGTTTTTATATGAGATAGAAGACAATTACTTAGTACCTTGACTCATTTTGATATATCCTAACAATTCGGCGATGAAATCTCCGATGACCGGAAGATTTAACTGCACCAGGAAGCTGAGCAACCAAGCGAGTAAGGCGAGTACGACCACTGTACCCAGTGTAAGGCCAAGACCCCTTGAAATCCCAGCCGTCAGATTGCTGATAATTCTTCTTTTCGTGCTGGAGTAGTTCTCTATAATATCTTTGAATTCTGCTTTTTCCAATGTATCTGCGATTTGATCTAGACGTTTGTTAAGCCGCTTGACCTCATGACGTAGCTCAAAAGGATGTTCATCCACATCAAAATCTCTTTCATGATCATGCTTTTTACCATGAGTAGGTGAGGTCTGCTTGGATGAAACCTCGTCTGGCTGATCTTGTGTCTGTAGGGGGTGAAAGGTTCTCTTGTTGTTCCGAGCAAGATCATCTCCATAGGAGTGTGGTTTGTTCATGGTCATCCCAGCCTTTCTATCATTTAAAAACAGCCAGCTTCTTGCCTGCTGGCTGTTCAGTGTTTGGAGCTTATTATAGTTATAATGAGAATGTGTTCCTATTTATGAATTTGCGTTTAATTGTTTCTGCGTGTCCTTGGCTGCCTGAGCGGTTGCATCCATTACTTCTTTATCCGCTTTGGCTGCTTCATTAGCGACATCCGCAGAGGCTTTAGTTACGCTGGCTACGATGTTGTCTTTACTTTCGGATACCGTTTTGGCTACATCTGCTGTTTTGGTGGAAACGGTTTTAGCCAAATCCGTTGCTTTGCTGCTGACTACGGATGCGACATCCTTGGTTTTATCGGAGACAACGGTCATTTTTTCGGACAGATCGCTACGCAAATCGCGGCCTGGTTTTGGAGCGAACAGCAGGGCTGCCGCAGCACCAATCAAACCTCCAATGAATAAACCCTTTGCAAAACCTGAAGTGCTTGCCATATTTTGATTGTCCATGTTACTCATGATATATCACTCCTTTTATAGAATAAAAAATATATATAAATGTTAGGTAGCCCTTCTTAATAGTTTGGACACAAGTCCGAGCAAGAACACGAACAATGCGGTTCCAAGTATGGCTGGAATGACTGCAAAATCTCCGATGACTGGACCCCAGTCTCCTAGGATCGTAGCACCGAGCCAAGCTCCTACAAATCCAGCAATCATAGAGCCCGCAATGCCGCCAGGCATTTCATGACCTGCTAGTGCATCGCCAATCAATCCGATAATAATAGCCATTACAATACTTAGGACAATTCCCCACACAAGGATCGCCTCCTTTATCCTGAGTTCACACAACGATAATGTTTTTGATGAATGCTGAGCTTTCGTTATTTCTTCGCCTTGCTTACTTCGTATATAAACGTTGTGACCGTGAGTGAAACAAAAGCCATCTTAGAACGCTTATGGACGGGGGAGAGATAAAGGGGAGGAAGGCCACAGACGCGCTTGCCAATAGACCACGGGAACGGTAAACACCAGCCAGATCATACCTGCAATATAGCCACCTACAATGTCGGTAGGAAAATGAACTCCTAAATATACACGGCTGAGGCCAATCAAGAGAATGAGCAATGCACCAAGAACACACGGAAGGAAGAATGTTCGCTTATGAACCATTCGTTCTATAGCCCAAATGGCAAATATCATTCCGTAAAATCCCATGGAAATCATCGCATGACCGCTGGGGAAACTGTAACCCCCCGCTTCCACCAAATGTTGAAGAGACGGGCGTTCCCGTTGTAAAAATTCTTTTATGATCGTATTTAGCACCCACATCGCGGTAAAGCTGCTTAGGATGGCAAAGGAGTACGCTTTTGAACGGAGATAGACCCAGCACAAGATTGCGGTACCGATTGCTATCAGTAATGATATGCGGAATGAGCCTAACGATGTAATGAAGATGGCGACGGGTAGCAGTTGGTAATGAGCAGCAGCTGTGTCTGGAAAAACAATATCTTGAATGCGCTCATCCCAATATAGAAAAGGAGCTGTGCCAATCCATCTTACTGAATAGGCAATGAGAAGTAAGACAGCGATCATGATCATAGATGCGGATAGACTGCGACGCAAATAGCTTGGTAAGAATCGGAATCGTTGAGGTTCATGGGATAGCATATGTAGTAAATCGCCTCCTTATGGCTGTGATAGATTGATTTTGTGTACTATTAACTTAACGAATAATGAACTGGAGAGCAAAATCAGACAGAGACAATAGGCTGATTGACGCATATAAGTGCGGGGTAAAGGGATCGTATTACAGCGTTTGTAATGCCAGGGCCGGAAGTGGATTAGGAATCACGAAGTAAGGGCTGCTTTACGGAACTGAAATCCATGGAGGTGTTAAGGATGATTAAAATAGTGACATCAGCAGAGAGACATACCTCAAATAAAGGATGGATTCATAGTGAGTTCAGCTTTTCGTTTGCAGATTATGAAGATCCGAGCAATGCCCATTTTGGATGTATGCTAGCCCATAATGATAACGAGCTTAAACCGCAGCAAGGGTTCAAAAGACATCCGCATCATGATTTGGAAATCGTCACCTATGTAATTGAAGGTCTTCTGCATCATAGCGACAGCTTGGGCCACGAACAGGATCTAAAAAGCGGCTCGATCCAGGTTATGAGTGCAGGCACCGGGATTGAACATGAGGAGCGAAATCCTGGGGATGAAAAACCGGTTCGCTTTTTGCAAATGTGGTTTCTACCTGAGAGTCCTGGCCTTCAGCCTTCTTATCAGGTACAAAGATTCAAGCATAGTGAACGCCTAAATCGACTTCAGCCTGTAGTGTCTGGTTCAGAGGTGGAGGGAGCGCTATCCATTGCACAGGATATAAATCTGTATCTGAGTAGATTGGAAAAGGGACAGCAGCTTGAATATCCGCAGCAAGAAGATCGCCGTACTCACATTTATATCATTAGCGGTCATGTCGAAGTTACGTGTCAGGATGGGGAATTTCAGTTAAGACCTGGTGATGCCGCGCGAATTCAAAAAAGCTGTACATTAAAGATACTAGCTACAGGGAATGAGGAAATATCTGAACTGGTATTAGTAGATTTGCCTTGAAGTGTCCATGGGTAAAGGAAGAAGTGTATGAAAATACGTATATGCATCGAAAAAATAAAGCTCGTATCCCTTGTGCGTCTGTTAAGACGACCGGAGATACGAGCTTTATTTATGGTGACAAACTTAAAATAGCCAAGCTGTCTGTCCTACAAGCTGGTTTAGGAGGACTTACGCAATCTACCCAGTTCGGAGACAATGGCTTCAACCTCTGAAATGCTGAGGTTAGGCTTGCTGATCACCATATCGTAGACATCATGGATGTCCTCGTATTGCTCTAGCGAGAAAGCGGAAGCCTGCATAGCAGCACCACTCGCCATACGAAGCTTGGTTTTAATGCCCTCAATCATATACTCAATGTTGGCATGAGACGGTACAGACAAATCCATCGTTAATGTTCCATCCTTTCATAACAGGGGAAGTTGCCTGTATTGTATCATGTTTTTGTTGTAGAATGTACTGATAGCCAGATTACCGATATAGAACTGAATGAAGGAGGATGGACAAAGTTGTCTTTGTATAATCGAGCTTCTACATCCGGTCGCTCACCCTTAGAACCTACTAATGTAGAGAAAACAGATCGCGACGGACTCGCACCGTTTTTCCGAGAAATTCAACATCAGCATGCTATGGATAAGTTGACTTTTGTATGTATCGGTACAGATCGCTCGTCGGGTGACTCACTCGGGCCACTGGTAGGCACCATGCTCAAGGAGCAAGGCTTTCCGAATGTGATTGGCACAATGACGGAGCCTTGTGATGCGGATCATCTGGTTTCATACTTGGAGCGTATTCCCCAAGATCATCATGTGATCGCCATAGATGCTTGTCTTGGACAGCATGGCTCAACGGGAATGTTCCTTGTTGCCCGTGAACCGCTAACCCCTGCGCGATCGGTTGGTCTGTCTCTGCCGTCTGTCGGGCATTATAGCGTTGCAGCGATTGTGAATGAGCGCAGTGCCAAACCGTACTGGACACTCCAGATGACGTCGCTTCACCTGGTCATGACGATGGCTGCATATATTGCAGATGCAGCGGCTTGTGAATTTGGTTTAAAAACAGCTTCGCAAGATTTTCCAGCGGGTTACCGTTTCAGATATTGATGGTCTGCTTAATAATATACATCAGCATGTTCTACTTACTAATATATTCAGAACGAATAGATTATATACAGAGAAGGAAGGGTTCCACATGGAAAAGGTATTATGCGAAGGAACGACGATCTGCTATGCCGAACAAGGAAAAGGAGATCCGATCATTCTATTGCACGGATTTTGCGGAAGCTCCTCCTATTGGGATGAGGTTGTTCCCTTGCTATCCCCAAGCTATCGTTGTATTGTTCCAGACTTGCGTGGACACGGACGCAGCGATGCTCCACTCGGAGCCTATACGATTGATCAAATGGCAGACGATGTGCTTAAACTTCAGGAACAGTTGGACATTCCTCAGGCTGCATGGTTTGGCCACTCCCTAGGAGGCTACTTGGCCCTTTCCGCGGTACAGAGACATGCAGAGCGTCTGACAGCCTTTGGACTGATTCATTCGACGGCTTATGCAGATACGGACGAAGGTAAAGAAAAGCGGAACAAGGCTGTATCCACCATTCAAACGGAAGGGATTACAACCTTTGTAGATGGACTCGTACCAGGATTGTTTGCTCCTGAACATGTGGAGTCGATGCCGAACCAACTACTCAAAGTCAAAGAAATTGGCTACAAAACACCTCCTCAAGGAGCCGTAGGAGCATCACTGGCTATGCGCGAGCGCCCGGACCGTCGGGATGTGCTGTCAGCTTCTGCATTGCCAGCTCTTTTAGTAGCAGGGGAGCAGGATCAGGCGGTTCCTCCAGCACGGACGTTTACAACAGATCGAACCGGGGTAACCCAGGTTACTCTACCGCAGTCTGGACACATGAGCTTGATCGAAGCACCGCAGTTATTAGCGAATGCCATCTTGTCATTTTTAGACCAGAACTTGAAAAAGTAGAGTAAGGTAAGTCTAGATACCGGAACCTTCTGATGTGGTATTAGAGGGGATCCGGTTTTTTGCTGACTTGTTGCTTCCTATTGGTTAATGTGCAAAATGCCTAAGTCATATTGTTTTTGTTCAAGGCAAACGCCGTCGGCAAACCGTCAATACTCTCTAAATTCTTCTCGTATGCATACTTTTTAAGTGCTTCTTCGCCCATCTGAATCGCCACGTCCTTCAGCTTTTCCCGTTCGCTCGTGTAAGTCATGAAGGGAACTGCAAAACCACATGAATGTTGCACCATATGAACATCAACAACAATGATTTGTCTTGCCCCAGGCAGTGGATTGAAGAGAGGATAGAGCTCATTCCAACGCTTTGTATTGGGCAACACGACTGTGCCAGTACCAAAGAGCCTTAATACACAGGGCTCGCCTTCAAATGCACAGAACATGATGGTTACCCGTCCGTTCTCTATAATGTGCGCACTTGTCTCGTTGCCACTTCCCGACAAGTCGAGATAGGCTACCTTGTGATCTGACAATATACAAAAAGAATCGTAGCCCTTGGGGGAAATATTCACATGCCCCGTCTTAGATACAGGTGCTGATCCTACAAAGAAAATATGCTGCCGCTGTATGAACTCCTGATATTCCGGTAGTATCGAACTAAATTGTTTTCCCATACTTCAACATCCTTCCCGTAAAATATTAACTCATGATTTTGTTTCTAGAGAAAATAAATATTATATTTTATTTCGCGAATCAATATGTTAAAAAGATTATTTTTGTTTCGTATGAAACAAAAATAACATGAGACTAACGGAGAATCAATATCAAATTTTTGAATACTTGTATTTGAAGTTGGTCACATGATCGGCTATAAAACACTGTGCTACCCGAATGTTACGTGTTGTACGTGATTTTCTGAGTGCCGGATCATTGATGCTATAAATGATTTGTAATTGTGCTAAATGAGTTTACGCCATGTCGGCGGCATTTGGCTTTTAGACAAGGATGTCTTACAATCAGAAGGGACAGGGTTGCTGGGTCTCTAGGCATCAGGATGAAAGGAAGGGAACGGCTTGCTTAGAAAAGATTATTTGCTTAGCATGATGGAAGAATTGACATCAGCAGTGGCATCGGTGCTCGGTCTGAGGCGTGAAAATAAACACGTTGAAGCGCTAAAACAACTAGATGAACTACTTAACAAGCAGTTTCGCCTTCGTTCAGATTTGCTCAGACGATTGCCGCCGGAACAAATTATTGAGCTTTTCCGAATGGGCCCTGGGATGGAAGCGGATGAGCTTCAGCAAGTGGCTCGCATTCTGGAAGAAGAAGCTGTTATATACATGGAGACCAGCAGATTAGACGAGGGCATACGAATTTTAATGAAATCTCTTCATTTATATTTGTACAGCGATCTGAATGGCGCGACTCGTGATCTACAGGTCCTGCCTGAACGAATAGCGTGTATCGTAAAACTGCTTCATGAATATGAACTCTCTCCGGAAACCAGCAAGCTGTTAGCTGTTCATTATGAGCGGGAAAACAGGCTGGACCAAGCCGCAGATGTCTGGTTTGGATTGGCATGGGAGCAGCCGGAGCTGAGATCAGAAGCAGAGACATTTTACAGTCAGTTACTGGATAAGACCGATGCAGAGCTAGAACGGGGTGGAATTTCACGCCAGGAAATCATCGAGGGTTTGTCCGAGATCACCCAATTACATGAAAGAAAGTGAGATGTACCTTTTGGATTCACTGCGCGAACTTGTATACCAATTGACCACGGGAGGATCCCTCATAACAGCAACGCTGAGTCAGCTGCGCAAACGTGAGGATGCTTCTTTTACTAAAGTACAAATCAAACCTGTGGAATTGAAAAACAAACTGCATTACCAGTTTGCCTTTCATTACAGCAACAAAGTCATTCATGAAAATCTGACCCCTGACGAAGCTAATGAGCGCATGACTGCCTTGTTTGAGGACACATTCCGCCAAGGGCTTCTATGTGCCAAGGATGCAGACTACCAGGTGCTAATCAGTAAAAAATATAAAGTATCCATTCTGACAAAGTCACCGAGCAAAAGTAAAGCCGATCTGTCTCATAATCGCAAAAAGCAATATGTGCTTGAGGAAGGAGAGCGTATTCCTTTCCTGATTGAGCTGGGGATTATGAATGAGGACGGTAAGGTACTGGCCCGCAAATACGATAAATTCCGTCAAATCAACCGTTTTCTCGAAATGGTGCAGGATGTATTGCCCAGCCTTCCGGTAGGCCGCCCATTGACGATTGTAGATTTTGGCTGCGGCAAGTCGTATTTGACCTTTGCCTTATATCATTATTTGGCAGTACAGCAAAAACGACCTTTGCAGATTGTCGGTTTGGACTTGAAGGCAGATGTCATTGAAACCTGTAATCTTCTGGCTCAAAAGCTGCAATATCGACAGTTGGAGTTTCTGGTCGGAGATATCGCAGACTACAATGAACTGGAGCAGGTGGATATGGTCGTTACCTTGCATGCATGCGATACGGCAACAGATGCAGCGCTGGAAAAGGCTGTCCGCTGGGGAGCGTCTGTCATTTTATCAGTTCCGTGCTGCCAGCATGAGTTGTTTAGCCAACTGGAAAATCCGGTATTGGAGCCTTTGCTCTCCCATGGCATTTTAAAAGAGCGTTTTTCTGCACTGGCAACGGATGGAATCCGGGCCAAGCTGCTGGATATGATGGGGTATCGGACACAGCTCTTGGAATTTATCGACATGGAGCATACGCCTAAAAATATTCTGATTCGTGCTGTCAAAGGCCAAGCGGGAGAACGGTCCGTTCTGTGGCGTGAGTATACAGCATTTCGGGATTTTATACATGCTGATCCTTATTTGGAACGTGCCTGTGCGGATTTGCTTCCCGAAGGGGCGGGACAGCAGCAGACACACAGCTAAGAATATAGCAAAAGTGGAGCCACTGCAGGGTGGCTCCACTTTTTTGTAGTTTACAGTTCATGGTTGCTGTACGCAAACATCTACCCGCCATAGGCACTTCTAAAAGCGGTGCACAAGACATCACGGTCCACCTTCCACAATGCCGCGAGCTCCTCGCTGACATCTTCGTCCCACCAGTCGCACAGTAGTTTGCGATTACTATGGTTTTCCGCAATCCAGATGAGGTGGCCGACGACCTTGCGGCAATATAGCTCCTCGCCCTGCTTGACCAGATCAGGAGCAATGTGAACAGGCAGACGTTTGCAGGTTCGGTACAGCTCTTTGCTGCATGCGCGGCGGATACCACGAGCCGTGGGTAAACGGGATTGTGGATTGTCATGTTTGGGGAATTTGCCGGGAGGCATATTGTACCCCCTCCTCTCTCTCACAACTTATGCGGGCACAGGAGCTGGGGTCACTGACCGCCCTAATGGAGCGAAGTGGCGACTTGTTCTGCCGCTGTGATACACTAATGAAAATAGAGAAACAGGCAGGGAGTGGGAAGGAAAAATGGACCATATATCTAGTATCATTAATTATTTGTTTGAGATCATTCGCAGTCTTGGGTATTTTGGTATTATGCTAGGCTTGATGGTGGAGGTCATTCCAAGTGAAATTGTCCTCGCTTATGGCGGTTTTTTAGTGTCCTCGGGTCATATTAATTTTTTTGGCGCAGTCGTGTTTGGAACGATTGGCGGGGTGCTGGCCCAGCTGTTTATTTACTGGATCGGACGCTATGGCGGCAGACCCGTATTAGATAAGTATGGTAAATACATACTCATCAAAAAAAGTCATGTTGACCACGCTGAAGCCTGGTTCAATAAATATGGCACAGGGGTCATTTTTACAGCTCGCTTTATCCCTGTTGTTCGTCACGCGATCTCAATCCCTGCCGGGTTGGCTCGAATGAACGTATGGCGCTTTATTATTTTGACGACGCTAGCGATTATACCTTGGTCTGTTTTGTTTATATATTTAGGTATGCTGCTGGGAGACAAGTGGGAGCAAATTGACGAAGTGGCGGCACCTTATATCAAACCCATTTTGCTGGTTGCTCTTGCGCTCTTGATCATTTATTTTGTTATCAAATGGATTGTAGCCAAAAACAAAAAAGGAAGTGTATAACATGAGCCGTACTAACGTATCGCAATATTTCGGCAAGGGCTTGAGTCCTGAACAATTTATGGAGGGCATGGAAAAGAACAAAGAAGCCTTCCGCTCTGGATACGATCAGTTTGTGTGGAGCAGCGAAGAGGATCGGGAGTTTTTTGAAAGCCTGAACCATCGTGATGATCTGCGTGTGCTTATTTTGGCTGCCGACTGGTGTGGGGATGTCGTACGCAATGTGCCAGTTGTGTTCCGCGCGCTGGAGAATAGCGGTATTCCAACCGAAGTATTGATTCTAGAAAATCATCAGGCGCTGATGGACGACTTCCTGACAATGGGCGGACGTGCTGTGCCGATTGTGATTTTTGCGGATACAGGAGGTCATGTACTTGGCCACTGGGGACCACGCCCTGCACATGTCCAACAAATTATGATCGAATTCAAACGTGAAAATCCAGATCGGGAAGCCGATGACTATCAAGAAAAAATTGCAGTAGCTCGCAAAGAAATGGCTGAAAAATATGGGGAGGGAACCGAGGTCCATCCTGTGATTGTTCAGGAATTACGCGAGCTGATCTCGGGATTTTAACTTATGACCTTATCAATTCGCAGCTTTAATCTGGGTCCACTTCAAACAAATGCTTATTTGCTTCAAGGGGATGATCCACAGCGCGCCGTTATTATTGATCCAGGAATGAATCCGGGTCCTTTGCTGAGAGCGATTGAGTCTCTAACCATTGAAGCTATTCTGCTGACTCATGCCCATTTTGATCATATTGGAGGGGTGGAGGAGATTCGCAATGCGAAAGGATGCCCGGTGTATCTGCACGCTTTGGAGCAAGACTGGCTCACATCTCCTAAGCTGAATGGCTCCCTGATGTGGCCAGAGGCATCTCCACCGATCTCGACAGGACCTGCCGAATATGATTTGGCGGAAGGTCAGCAATTAAAACTAATCGGACACACGTTCAAGGTGCTCCATACACCGGGGCATTCACCCGGAAGTGTTAGCTTCTTGTGTGGCAAAGATCTTTTCTCGGGGGATGTGCTATTCCGTCAGGGCGTCGGACGCACAGATCTGACTGGTGGTCGGGAACGCGACTTGTATGATTCCATTCAGAATAAGTTGTTTCCGCTTGGAGATGACGTTACAGTTTATCCTGGTCACGGACCCAAAACATCCATTGGTTATGAGAAAGCTAACAATCCGTATATTCGGTAAATTTGATAAACGTTAATTAATTGAGGCAAAATCAAAGAAGTGACAGGTTTTGCCTCAATTCGACAACAAAATATAAATTATGTATAGACAAAGGTTTTTATTTTTGTTAACATAAATTTATTAAAGTTACATACTAAACTCGCGAAGCACGCAAGCTGTGGATGAATCCCGGTTTGCGTTCTTTTTTTTGCCCATTAAGAGGATAAAGAGGCATGAGGCCATCAGATCACAAGGGGGAGCAAGAATGAAAAGAAAACATATATATGGTGTACAACGTGAGAACGAAGGCAGTTTCCGTCTTTCCGAAATAGTAGATATTGAAGATGTTGTGGTAGGTTCCGAACCGAAGATCATAACTTGGAAAAAGGTAAAACGGCGGGGCGGAACCCTTACGCAAAACTGGCATATACGGCTTAACGAGCATAGATTTGGACGTGGAGACGATCGATTATGAAGATACATAGATGATATAGACAAGCTACCTTTTTTTTAGTAGACTTAGCAGATAAGTTCAGACAAACGGGGGGGCTAACGATGCATCATTTAGGAGCTAGAATTATGATCGTCGCGGATGCTTTTGAGCAGAATCTTCCTGTGGGCGAACATGGTTATATCATTGCTTACGACCGTAATGCGGACAATGCTTTTGACTATGTCATTCGCGTACCGAAGGTGAATCGCAATTTTTTCGTACCATCCGGAGACATCGAGCTGGAAGAAAGTATTCTCAAGCTGGAAGCCGAGCGGATTGAGCGTGAAGCGCTGATAGATTACGCCCTTGCTACTCATAATGAGAAGCTGTTCAGACATGTGATGAATGGTGGTCATGATTCAGTAGAGACTGAGGAAGAAGAAACCGCGGCAGAATTGTTGTCACAGGCTGATTTTATCAAACAAGTTAATTTGCGTGCTTGGATATAAGAATCGGCTGTTGCCGACTCTTTTTAACAATATATAATGGGCACGATTTCAGCTGCTATAGTTTTCTTGAAAGAGCACCGAAAGGTGCTTTTTTTATATTCTTTTAGTAACATTTACCTCATTAATGTACAGTCTGCTTCTGTACCGCGTCAAAGATTGAATTGTATAGGGTTCTATCCTATAATTAAAAACGTTATTTCAAAGTTCGGTGTAACATTTTTGATACCAGAATTTTGCAAAATCCGATTCCAGTCGCTTATTGGATTTTTATATATACATGAGGAGGGTTTTGAATGAACATTTCCAAGGAAGATGTCCGTCACGTAGCCAGGCTGTCCCGGTTGAATTTGACCGAGAATGAGGAAGAAACGATGACAGGGCAATTAAACGCCATTCTCCATTATGCGGAGAAGCTGAATGAGCTGGATACGGAGCAGGTAAAACCGACCACTCATGTGCTGCACGTCAGCAATGTCATGCGGGACGACGAAGTTCGCGAAAGTTTGACGCATGAGCAAGTGATGCGTAATGCACCTGAAGAAGAAGATGGACAGTTTAAAGTTCCTGCTGTTCTGGAATAGATTTCACATTTGAAAGGAGGATGCAAATTGAGCTTGTTTAATAACACATTGCCGGAAATACATAACAAGCTGCATCAAAAGGAAATTTCCGTGAGTGATCTGGTGGGGCACGCTCTGGAGACAATTGATGCGCAGGAAGACAAGATCAGAGCCTATATTACCGTTGACGAGGAACAGGCCCGGGCATCCGCACGTCAGCTGGATGATCAGCTGATTTCCGGAGAGGAAAGAGGATTGTTGTTTGGCCTGCCGGTTGGTATTAAGGATAATATCGTGACGGAAGGGCTACGCACAACATGTGGCAGTCAGTTTTTGAAAAATTTTGATCCCGTTTACGATGCCACAGTGGTTGGCAAGTTACGCGCAGCGCAAACCGTGACACTTGGTAAAATGAACATGGACGAATTCGCTATGGGTGGTTCTAACGAGAACTCCAGCTTTTTCCCCGCACGTAACCCTTGGGATTTAGAACGTGTTCCCGGCGGTTCCAGTGGCGGCTCGGCTGCAGCTGTTGCGGCGGGTGAAGCTTATTTCACGCTCGGTTCCGATACAGGCGGCTCCATTCGCCAGCCCGCTTCTTATTGCGGCGTAGTTGGCCTAAAACCAACCTATGGTCTGGTATCCCGTTTTGGACTGGTGGCCTTTGCTTCATCTTTAGACCAAATCGGTCCGATTACAAAAAATGTTCAGGATTCGGCCTATGTCCTGCAAGCCATTGCAGGCTATGACCAGAAGGACTCCACCTCTGCGAAGGTAGACATTCCTGATTATTTGAACGCTTTAACCGGAGATGTAAAAGGTCTTCGTATCGCTGTACCTAAAGAGTATCTTGGTGAAGGCGTAGACCCACAGGTCAAGGAAAAGGTGCTTGATGCACTGAAAACACTGGAAGGATTGGGCGCTGTATGGGAAGAGGTATCTCTTCCACACACGGAATATGCGGTTGCGACATACTACCTGCTGGCTTCATCCGAAGCATCGTCCAATCTGGCCCGCTTTGACGGTGTGCGCTATGGTGTGCGCGCTGACAATCCAGATAACCTGCTTGATCTGTACCATCAGTCCCGTACGCAAGGGTTTGGTCCTGAGGTGAAGCGTCGGATTATGCTCGGTACCTATGCACTCAGCTCCGGGTACTACGATGCTTATTATTTGAAAGCTCAAAAAGTGCGCACACTGATCAAACAGGATTTTGATCGTGTATTTGAACAATATGATGTGATTATCGGACCTACTGCACCGACTACCGCTTTCAAAATCGGCTCCCAAGTGGACGACCCGTTGACGATGTATTTGAACGATATTTTGACGATTCCGGTGAGTTTAGCTGGCGTGCCGGCGATCAGTATTCCTTGTGGTCTTGCAGATGGAATGCCAGTCGGACTACAAATTATCGGGAAAGCCTTTGACGAGTCTTCTGTACTGCGCGTAGCGCATGCATTCGAACAAAATACTGAATTTCACAAGCAGCGTCCGCAGCTGTAATTTGGCAAAAAGGAGGGAACCTATTCATGTCTACAACTACATCGAAGTATGAGACGGTCATTGGACTTGAAGTCCATGTGGAATTGCATACGAAGTCCAAAATATTTTGTGGATGCTCGACATCCTTCGGAGCGCCGCCAAACTCTCATACATGTCCGGTCTGTCTTGGACATCCTGGAGTATTGCCTGTATTGAATCGTCAAGCCGTTGATTATGCGATGAAAGCGGCAATGGCGCTCAATTGCACCATTGCTGATGTGAGCAAGTTTGACCGCAAAAACTATTTCTACCCCGATTCACCGAAGGCTTACCAAATTTCGCAATATGACCAGCCGATCGGCGAGAACGGCTGGATTGATATTGAAGTGAACGGTGAAACCAAGCGTATCGGTATTACCCGGTTGCATCTGGAAGAGGATGCGGGGAAATTAACCCATGTTGATGGTGGCTATGCGTCTTTGGTTGATTTTAACCGGGTCGGCACACCATTGGTTGAAATCGTTTCGGAGCCGGATATATCTTCGCCGGAAGAAGCCAAGGCTTATCTGGAAAAAATACGTGCCATTATGCAGTATTGTGACGTATCCGATGTGAAGATGGAGGAAGGCTCGCTTCGTTGCGATGCCAATATCAGTCTTCGTCCGCATGGTCAAAAAGAGCTGGGAACCAAAGCGGAACTGAAAAACATGAACTCCTTCCGTGGTGTACAGCGCGGACTGGAATATGAGCAGTTCCGGCAAGAACAGACCCTGGACGAAGGTGGAACGATCGTACAGGAAACACGTCGCTGGGATGAGGCACAGGGTAAAACCCTGTCCATGCGTGGTAAGGAACAGGCGCACGACTATCGTTATTTCCCGGACCCGGATCTCGTTACACTGCATATTGATGAGGAGTGGAAAGAACGTATCCGTGCTTCGATTCCTGAATTACCCGACCAGCGCAAAACACGTTACACTTCGGAATATGGATTACCTGAGTATGATGCACAGGTAATTACGTCCTCCAAACCATTGGCTGATTTGTTCGAGGATAGTCTTCAGTACACCAAGGATGCCAAAGCAGTATCCAACTGGATTATGGGAGATTTACTCGGCTATTTAAACAGTGCCAGTGTAGAACTGTCGCAGGTTAAATTGACAGGTCGGGGCTTGGGTGAAATGATCGGACTACTGGAGAAGGGGACGATCAATAGCAAAATAGCCAAAACGGTCTTCAAGGAAATGCTGGAAAGTGATAAACTGCCGCAGCAAATTGTTGAAGAAAAAGGGCTTGTGCAAATCAGTGATGAAGGTGCAATTCTGACAATTGTCGAGCAAGTTGTAGCAGCCAACCCGCAATCGGTCGAGGATTACAAAGCTGGCAAGCAAAAGGCCATCGGCTTCTTGGTCGGTCAAGTGATGAAGGAGAGCAAGGGAAAAGCCAACCCGGGTCTCGCTAATAAGTTGCTGACAGAAGTGTTGAACCGTTAATGGCATAGTTATGACAGGGGCTTGTCTTTTAGGGACAGGCCTCTTTTGCATAAGTGCAGAGAACGTATGGGCATCGAACAAGTATCAGAATCGTAATGACATATTATAGTTTCCTTAGGAGGGCAAACAGCATGGTTACCCTATGTTCATTGGAAGATGATGATATTGTCAGTCAGATATGGCGTCTTCAGCACGTCGCTTATAGACTGGAAGCTGAGCTGATTGGATTTGATGAGATTCCTCCACTAATGGATACATTGGAGACACTTAGAAGCTGTGGAGAGTCTTTTTATGGGTGGTTGGAGGATGATGAACTGCTAGGAGCGCTAGCTGTGCAGTCTGAATCGTCTGGTTCGCTTACCCTTACACGTATGATGGTTCATCCAGATCATTTTCGCAAAGGGATTGCGGACTCCTTAATGAAGCATGTTTTGAATGAATATCAGAATGTCCCGCTGTTTATCGTCACCACAGGAACTTTAAACACGCCTGCAGTGACACTTTATCGAAAACATGGTTTTCGACCCGTTTCCGCGGCAGAAGTGGCCCCAGGTGTGGAATTAACCACCTACCATTTGCATAACGTGGAATAATACTCACAAACCGCGTGCCCGGACAAGGAAGCACGACACAACCGGGAGGAGAGACTCGAATGAATAATCCGTGGATTATAGATGATTCACATGTCATTTTACGGCTATTACTGTCCATGCTACTCGGTGGATTCATTGGCTTTGAGCGAGAACGTTCCAATCACGCTGCTGGTTTGCGGACTCACATTATGGTCAGTCTTGGTTCGACGCTGATTATGCTGCTCTCCATTTACGGCTTTGCTGATTTTATTAAAGAAGCTAATGTGCGTATAGATCCAGCTCGTTTGGCTACGGCGGTGATTACTGGCGTAGGCTTTTTGGGGGCAGGTACAATTATGTTCACAGGTAAATCCATTACTGGACTCACGACGGCTGCTTCCATTTGGGTCGTAGCTGCCATTGGCCTTGGGGTGGGAGCAGGCTTCTATTTACCTTCTATAGCAGCAACGGTGCTCGTATTTTTAAATTTATGGGTGTTCAACAAATTAGAACTTCGGTATATGCGTGGACGCAAGCCTCATCTTATTACACTGTACGGATTGTCCTCTCACGGATTGCTCGATCAAATTTCGACTTATTTAGAGCAAGAAAAAGTGGAAATACGTAAAATTATGATTAAAGAACATGAGCATGTTCCATTTCATGAATTGCATCCGGATCGTCAGAGTATGGAGGTTTCCCTGGAGGTGCTGGCCCGACATGACTTTAATGCGGTACGTATTGCAGCTGATTTACGACAATGGGAAGATATAGCTGCAGTCTCCGTTGAGTGACCATAACCCTTTTTTTTACAGTTACTATCAAATCTGATTGGGGTACTATGTAACCATCAAAGCATTTTTCAGCGGAGCTACGTATGGAATTCAAAGGGGAGGATGGCATGAACTCGGAACAACCGTTACCGTCTGGACAGCCTGGGCAGCCACATGGACAGAAACAGCGGGGACGTCTGCAATACGCTAAATTTCGCAAAGTAATTGCTATTATCATGGCAGCATTGATACCAGGAATGGGACATCTTTTCTTAGGATTGTTTATTAGGGGACTTACATTTATTGTATTGCTCCTGCTAGATATTTTTGCGATGCTGTATGTTTCCTCAGATGGATTGAGGATTAACATCCCATTACTTATTTTGCTTGGATTGTTCATACCCGTATTATATTTTTATAATGTATATGATGTACTACAGTCAGCGGATTACATGGTTCGTTATCGGCGCAAGCCGGATCAATATGCACGAATGGATGCTAGAGGTCAGCAAAGCAGTCCTTTTTATGCATGGGAAAGAGGTTTTGCTTTTGCAGTGCTACTGGTGGCAGGCGGTGGACTTATGATTCTGTTCCGCATGAAACCTCGCTGGTTAAGCATTTTCTTCGAAGATTATGGATTTCTGACGCTGGCCATTATATTAATGATGATCGGTTTATTCCTTTTTCTAAGGGAAGCCATTCTATCCTTTAAACGTAAAAAGTTGAAAGAAAGAGGGTGAAGCAGGCGTGCACCGCAAAATAAGAGTCGGCCGCTACACCTCTTCGCTTCTATTGATGGCTGTAGGCATTTTGCTGATTGTAGATGTGCTTCAGAACACGGAATATATGCTTCAGCTCCTTGTGTGGTGGCCTGTCATTTTTGTGCTTTGGGGACTGGAGTATCTGATTTTTTTTGGTGTGTATTATCGCAAAGAGGGCAAGCCTGACAACGGACGACGTTTTAGACCTGACTTAAAGGGGATTCTGTCCGCTTTGGTAGTGGCTGCTTCGGTTTTTATCGTGACCCAGCAAAACCATTATATGTACCTGTGGAACCGGGTTAGTCTCAATCTGACATCGGCCTCTATGGATTTTAGCCAGGCTAAAGAGAATCGGTATGATATGGGCGGTGTGCTGGTACCGGTAACTATGCAGACGTCCGATTTAGTAGTTGATTCAGTGAATGGAGATATAACACTGATCAGACGGCCGGTATCCAATATAGAGGTACGTGGGACTCTATGGGTGGATCAAGCGCCTGCTGCCGAAGCGGACAAGATTGCTCAAGCTTCTTCACTGACTTCTACCGACGGCAAGACCATCCAGATTCGCCCAGAGGTACAGTCATACGGAGCATCAAGTAAACGTCAGCCTCGTATGAACATGTTGATCACCGTACCAGAGGATCGGCGGTTCAACATGCAGATTAGAACCTCCAACGGGAATATCACCTTGAATGGAGTTGACGCTATCGACAGCATCCGGCTTGAGAGCGGTAATGGGAATCTCACAGTTAATGACGCTATTGGCAATGTCAAAGGAGGCACCCTGAACGGACAGATTAAATTGCATCGGATTTCCGGAGATGTGGATGTACGCACGAACCGTGGAGATATGCAGGCAGGGGATATTGAAGGGGCCGTGTCACTCCACACCATGGTAGGTGACATTCAGGTCGCTCGTTCGGAAGGGGATATCACCGTTGATACTCAGAATGGTGACATGAATGTGCTGAATTCTACAGCCAAGCTGAATGCAAATTCGCTTAATGGCGCTATCAAAGTGCATAGCGAGCAGGTAGGTGGGGATTGGAAAATATACAGTGCTGTCGGTGATATCGTATTGGATCTTCCATCGAGTGGAGATTTTCAGTTAGAGGGTTCAAGCAGTTATGGTAATCTTCAGTCTGATTTTCCGTTTAAAATAGACAGTAAAAGCATTTCAGGCCAAAACGGAGATGGAAAATATGTGATCAGCGTAGAGGGTAACAGTAATTTAACCATTAAAAAGTTGCTGATGCCGTCGTTACCTGACTTGGATGATTCTGGGGGATCGACTGTGCCTGATGCAACTGGAATTTCTCCAGATGAGGCTGAAGTTCCTGTGAACGATACTTCTATAGGAACATCCAGGGACAATACGGCGCGTTGACAAGAATCTTGAGTAGACCGTACAATGTGAATAGCTTTAGAAGTGAATTGTAAATAGATGCGTGGTAATTGATAGGATTGCAAGTAAGGGATAAGGCGGTGGACATATATGGCAGCACGCGTCCAGCATGCTTTGGAACTTCTGAAGAAGACAGGTGTACGCATAACACCCCAGCGCCATGCCATATTAAACTATTTAATGGAATCTATGGGGCATCCGACTGCAGATGAAATATATCGTGCGCTTGAGTCCAAGTTTCCAAGTATGAGTGTGGCTACGGTTTATAATAACTTAAAGATGTTTATAGAAGCGGGTATGGTACATGAGTTGACCTATGGAGATAACGCCAGTCGTTATGATGCCAATATTTCGGAGCACTATCACATCATTTGCGAAAAATGCGGAAAGATTGAAGATTTCAGTTATCCGTATTTGGCAGATGTGGAACGCCATG
This sequence comes from Paenibacillus polymyxa M1, assembly GCF_000237325.1. Lineage (NCBI taxonomy): Bacteria > Bacillati > Bacillota > Bacilli > Caryophanales > Paenibacillaceae > Paenibacillus > Paenibacillus polymyxa. The sequence continues at coordinate 4,848,469 of NC_017542.1, read as the reverse complement.
CCGCGTTGGAAACTGGCTTCGAGGTGCATGGACATCGTATGGAGTTACACGGAGTATGCAAGGCTTGTAGTAACAAACAATCGTAACGAAACAAGAATAGAAGTTTTTTGTGCGGTATGTATATATTGTAATGGATTGGAAACGTGAGGAATTCCCCATAAGTGGGGATTTACCGCGTTTTTTTGTTTGAATCACTTTGTTTTTTGTTTCAAGTAATCTGTTAAAGTTACAAAATACAGAAATCAAAATTTCTTACAATGGAGGTTCAATATTGGCCAGAAATCATTCCAGACGTCGCCGTAAACGTTCTCGATTCAAAGGAGCGGCAAGCCTGCTATTAATCGCAGCAATTATATGTGCAATTACTGTCGTATGGTACGGTAATCCTCTTCACGAGAAACCCGATTGGCAGGGGAGTGTCCGACCTATTTTTATGAAGGGCAAGTTGACCGGATATGAAGCTCAAAGCTCCGGTAAGAACATGCTGATGCCGCTTAAATTGATACAAGGTCAAATAGACCCTACAATTCGTTATGAGGATGACAGCCAAACCGTCATTATGACAACGAGACAAAGCTTGCTCCATATGAATGTTTCAAAGACACAAGGCGAACTGAATGGTAAAACATATACGTCTAGCGCTGCTCCTCAGATAATCAGTGGAGAGGTGTATGTCCCCATTGAGGCTGTACGTGAAGTATATGGTATATCCATCCACGAAGACCCTGTAACAGGTGCCGTCATTCTGATGAAAGCCGGAGAGAAGGTCAGGCTAGGTAGTGTAGAAAAGAAAGATGGGCAACAGGATGCTAGGATAGCTTTGCGTAAAGAAGCCTCTAGTCTATCCTTTATTTTGGCAGATGTATCACAGCAGACGAAAGTACGCATTTGGTCTCAACAGGGCGATTGGTATTTTGTGCAGTTAGACAATGGTTATGCAGGATACATTAAGTCAGACTGTATCTCTGAAGGAGAAGAACTTGTGATACCTTCGGTTAAGGACGATTTGTCAATCTCGGAGAAGCATTGGCAGGGTAAACCTGTGAATCTCGCTTGGGAAGCCGTCTATAATCGTAGGCCGGATCCTTCCAAATTTGATCCTATGCCTGGAGTAAATGTGGTGAGCCCTACATGGTTCAGCGTCGTTGATCATGAGGGTACTGTAGAAAGCAAGGCGGACCCTGCATATGTCAGCTGGGCACATCGTAAGGGGATAGAGGTATGGGGCTTGTTGAGCAACAGCTTTAATCCCGAAATAACAACAGAGGCACTATCTACCTTTGAACGTCGAAAGTCGATTGTAGATCAGATGATTTCACTTGCCCAAGAAAATGATCTGGACGGTATTAATATTGACTTTGAAAATGTTCATACAAAGGACGGTCCCAATGTCACCCAATTTTTACGGGAACTTAAACCGATGGCTCGGGAACATGATTTGATACTGTCCATTGATGTTACTCCTAAATCTCAAAGTGAGATGTGGTCTGCCTTCTTGGATCGGAAATCATTGGGCGCGATTACTGATTATCTCATGGTAATGGCGTATGATGAGCATTGGGCAGCTAGTCCAAAAGCCGGTTCGGTCGCCTCGTTACCATGGACAGAAACGTCAATTAAGCGCATTCTTCAGGAAGACGAAGTGCCGCCTCAAAAAGTGATTTTAGGTATTCCGTTATATACTCGTGTTTGGTCCGAGACTCCCAAAGAAGGGAAGATTAAGGTCACCTCCAAATCAATTGGTATGGAGTCAGCGGCGGAAATCGTAGCCCAATTTAAGTTGAAACCCAAATTTAAAGCTTCCGAAGGTCAGAATTATGTGGAGTATACCGAAGACGGTGTGGTCAAAAAGATTTGGTTAGAGGATCAGATATCCCTGAAAGCAAGAGTAGAACTTGCCCAATCACTGAACTTGGGTGGAATTGGTGTGTGGAGTCGAAGCTTTGCAGATAAAAACGCTTGGATAACACTGAAAGAAATAATTAAATAAAATAAAAAATTATACAATTGAAGAAGGAAGTTTCTTATTTATGTAGAAATGATCACATGTATCCAAATATCCAATTTAGCGGTTATAGCCGCCTTGCAGGTATGGAGGGTGAAGTGCAGCTAACCAAATTAAACCTGATGCATGATGAATTGTTGCAGGAAGATTCAATAGGTGTTATTTCGTACAGAAAGCCAGGAGAATATTTTCATGGTTCAATGTTGTACGACTTTGATGAACTCATTCTAATTATTGGAGAAGGCCGGGAGCCAGTTCGATCTATTCAACACTTATATATTAATGGATTAAAATGCCAAGTGTTGTACACAACGCTTAGTTGTCTGAAGGGTTGGATTATCGCAGGTGAACAAGCCAACATTATAGATTATGTGCTAGAAGGTCGTATTGTCTGGGAACGGGATGACAGGGTACGTCTTTTAAGACAGGAAATTATTGAATTTGACGATCCACTGCGGGAGCAGAAGCGATTTCATGAGTTCTCGCGCTTTCTGGTCAATTACGTTCAAGGTAAAAAAGCAGTGCGAGAAGGGCGAATCATTGACGCTTATCAAAGTGTCCTGAAGGCACTGGATCATTGGGCGTCTATTGAACTCATTGAACGTGGGATTTATCCAAAGGTTCACTTATGGGTTCAGGTGCAGCCGCTGGATCGAACAATTGAGAAGCTGTATAACGAGCTCACATTAAGTACGGAGACTCTGGAGCAACGGGTTGAACTGGTACTGCTTGCTTGTGAATTTTCAGTCATGTCAAAAATGGAGGACTGCTCCTCTCCGCTATTCCGTATATTAGGCAGCAGACGGGAACCTTGGTCTATAGATGAACTTATGAATCATCCTGAGTTAAAAAATCTACAATTAGATCTTACCGTCGTGCTCCGTAAACTGGTTTATCGTTCACTTATTAGAGAATCAGCCATCGGTGAATTTAGGGATCGCGGACAAAATCGTGAACTGCGCTACTCCCTTCTTTGATGAGCGGAGGTTAATTAATCAGGAAGAAAGGTCGATAAACGATCTATTCTTCCTTTTTTCTTGCGCGATTTAGAATTTACAGGAAATGAAAATAAACAAATGATTATTTTAGCTTGACGAGTATGTAAAATATGTGCTAAGTTATAACTCGCCCCATTAAGCAACATGAATAATTTAGAACTGTCTAAAGCAGGATAAAAGGTGTTGCATCAAGCAAGAAAATAAATTTTAAAAAAATGCTTGACGAAAAATGAGGTTGTGTGTTACATTATTTAAGTCGCCGCTGAGACGCGGTGGTGAAACAAAGTAAGAAAGAATGAAGTTTGATCTTTGAAAACTGAACAACGAGTGAGTAAACTGATTTTGTTCGCAAAATCAAGAATGAGATATTTTATCTCGTCAGTTTCAACATGAGCTAATCGCTCTTTCTATAACCAACTTCGGTTGGTCTTTAATGGAGAGTTTGATCCTGGCTCAGGACGAACGC